>UQBS01000003.1 GCA_900539345.1 uncultured Coriobacteriaceae bacterium
TCGGGGTCGACCATCTTGACCGAACCCACCAGGCCCACCGACGGGTCGGCGATCTCGCAGTGCACCATCGACCCGTCGACGCCCGACAGGCCCACCGCAAGATTGCCATGGGCGTTGAGCGCCAGGACAAGCTCCTCGTTGACCTTGCCCGACAGGACCATGCTCACCACGCGCATGACCTCGGGCGTCGTCACGCGCAGGCCGTTCTTGAACTCGACGGGCAGGCCCAGCTTCTCCACGAGGGCGGAGATGTCCTTGCCGCCGCCATGCACGATGACGGGACGGGCGCCCACGAGCTTCATGAGCATGATGTCTTCCATCACCGACGCGCGCAGGGTCTCGTCGACCATGGCCGCGCCGCCGTACTTGATGACAATCGTCTTGCCTGCCAGGGCCTTCACCCAAGGAAGCGCCTGCGTGAGAATGAGCGCGTGCTCCTGGGCCACCTCAAGGCTCGAGCGCTGCGCCTCTGTCTTCGTGTCTGACATAGTTCGCTAGCTCCTGTAGTCGGCGTTGATGGAGATGTAGCCGTGCGTGAGGTCGCAGGTCCAGATGGTGGACTGGCACTCGCCGGCGCCCAGGTCACACACGATGTCGACCTGCGGCTGCTCGAAACGGGCCAGGGCCTCGTCCTCGTCGAAGTCTACCACCAGGCCACCGCGGCACACCGGGATGCCCAGGATGTCGATGTCGACGTCGTACTGGTCGAACTTGGCGCCCGAGCGCCCCAGAGCGGCAGCGATGCGGCCCCAGTTTGCGTCGTGGCCAGCGATGGCGGTCTTCACAAGCGGAGAAGTGGCCACCGTGCGCGCAGCCGCGTCGGCATCGTCTTGCGTGGCGGCGCCCATAACGGTGACGCACACAAGGCGCGTGGCGCCCTCGCCGTCGGCCGCAATCTGACGGGCAAGGCCCGAGCACACCTCGAGCAGAGCCGCCGCGAAAGCGTCGCAACGGGCGCCCTGGGCGGACTCGATGGTCTCGCCGCCGGCCGCACCGCTTGCCATGATGACGCAGGTGTCGTTGGTGGAGGTGTCCGAGTCCACCGTCACACGGTTGAATGTAGCATCGACAGCGGCATGCAGGGCACAGTCGAGCACTGCGGGGGCAACGGGAGCGTCGGTGGTAAGCATGCAGATCATCGTCGCCATGTTGGGGCTGATCATGCCCGAACCCTTGCACATGCCACCCAGGTGATAGACGGCACCCGACTCGTCGCGCCAGGCGACGGCGCAGCGCTTGGGCTTGGTGTCGGTCGTCATGATGGCGCGGGCGCACGCGTAATCGTTGATCTCGAGGTCGCGCCCGAGCACAGCGGCGACCTTCGGAAGGCCCGCCTGCATCGTGTCCATGTTGAGATGCTGGCCGATGATGCCGGTTGAGGCGACAAGCACCTGCTCAGCCGGGCAGTCGAGGATAGAGGCGACCATGTCGGCCGTCTTGTAGGCATTGCGCAGGCCCGGCTCGCCGGTCGCGGCGTTGGCGTACTTGGTGTTGGCGACAAAGGCGCGCGCATAGCCCGACTGAGCGATATGCTCGCGGTCGACCGTGACGGGGGCGGCGCAGAAGACGTTGGTGGTGAACACGCCGGCAACGGCGGCGGGCTCGTCGGCCACGACCATGGCCAGGTCGAGGCGGTCGGGATTGAGCTGGAAACCTGCATGCACGGCGCCGGCCTTGAACCCAGCGGCCACGCACACGCCGCCCTCCACATGCGAACCGGTGAAACCCGCGCTTGCGGGCACTTGCAGGGGCTTGTACTCCATGGTCAGTCCTTAGTCGAAGTACCACTGAATAAAGTACGGGTAATATACTTTTTGGTGAGTGGAACTGCTTTTAGAATACAAATTAGTTGCGGAATACACACAACAGCGGCATAAAAAAACTGCCGACTCGCAAAAGCGAATCGGCAGTCTCAATGTCGGTGGTGGAGATGAGGGGAGTCGAACCCCCGACCTCTGCCATGCGAAGGCAGCGCTCTCCCAACTGAGCCACATCCCCAAAACAAAGTGCAACGGTTATTTTTACATTGTGCGCAAACGCTGTCAAGAACCGAAATCAAAAAAGGCGCGATGCCGCAAGCCTGCACCGCGCCCTCACATTTACGGTAAGGTCCAACCCCCACAAAGTTGCAAGTTGGCCCACCTCATCGAGGTGGGTACCCTCCTCGTGCATTTTGGCTTCCCCAACAAAGGAGGATATCCATAGGGCACGCAATCCTGGGTTCCCTGCAAATTAATGTCGGCCGACCGCAGCTGGATAGCGGAGGCTGGACGGCTCAAACTATAGCAATATTGCCCTCGCACGTGAAGAGAGAATCTTGCACAGTTTTCAACATTCTTTGCACCCTGCCATGAAACTCCTGACAGAAGCTCTCAAACCCTCTGGTAGAGCTGTGCAGTGTGGCCTCCCATCAGCCCGACTTCAGTTCTAACGGGTAAAATCACATGTGATTCTATTGAGCTGCCCCATGTCGGCACCTTATCGGCAGGGCGGCAAATAAAGGAGCAACTATGCGCCGCAACCACATCAGCGCGCCCCTCCCGTGCGCGCAGACTTTGAGCGCCCTTGCCCTGCTGGCATCCCTTGCCGTTCCAGCAGGCTTTGCCGCACCCGCCTTTGCAGATGAGGTACAAGACGCCGCACAAGGCGCACAGACCGCCGCCGATCAAGACACGCAGGCCACCGAGCAGGCCGCGCAGTCCTCCGGGGCCACCACGTCCACCTCGACGCAGGTTGTGGCCCAGCCCCTTTCGGTAAAGAGCCTCTCGTGGGATTCAATTGAGGCAGACGAGGCGCTGCAGGGCCTCGTTGCACAGAACTCCCTGGCAGTTGATGTGTCCCTCACCAATGACACCGCCGCCGTGCAGGCGTTCTACACCGCCCTCAACGACATGCGCTCCCAGGTTGGGTCTGCCGCAATCGCACAGGACGCCGACCTCGAGACTGCCGCCTGGCAGCGCGCCGCCGAAAGCGTGCTGGCACGCTCGGATATCCGCCCCGACGGGACGGCCTTCAACACCGCAAACGAGCGTATCGCCGCCGAGGTGCTCGTTTGGGGTTCTGCAACCGACGAAACCGACGCCAAGACGGTCCTTGCCACGCTCGTCAGCAGCGACGCCTACGCAACGCAGGCCGGCTGGCTCATGGACGCCACGAACATCGGCTGCGCATGCGTGCGCGATGCGGACGGCAACGTCTCCTGGGCAATCGAGCTCTCCTTTGACGGCGCCGCCCAATCCCAGGCGCAGGTTGCCTCGGGCGAGGCGACCTACACGGTCAATGTCGCCGCCGCCAACGTCACTAACGTCACGCTGCCCGAAAAACTCGAGATGAAGAGCGGCGACGTTGTCCAGCCCAGCCTTGAGGCCACCGTGGAGGGCACCCTGTGGTTCGGCCCGGCGGGCTATTCCTACGACTTCACCGGAGCCAAAGTTGCCGTGAAGACGGGCAGCTTCATCTGGAACAGCGCGAACACCTCCATCGTCTCGGCCACTGCCGACGGCACGCTCACGGCAATCAAGGCCGGCACCGTCACCATCAGCGCCACCGACGCCGACGGCTCCAACCCGCGTTTTGGCGTCGTCGTTGTCGACGGAGGCGCCCCCACTGCCGCCTACGACCTGGGCACATGCACCATCGTGGGCATTACCGGCGAAGACGGCAAGGGCAACTTCTACCTCAACGACCAGGGCACCGTCACGATGCCCAACTTCAACGTCATGGCACCTGACGGCACCGTCATCGACCCGGTGAACTACACCGCCACCATCAACTACAACGAGCGCACCTCGATAGCCGTGCTCACGGTGAAGGCGAACTCCAAGAGCGAGCTGTGTTCGGGCATTGTCACCCGCCAACTCACTGTCGTGGACCCCGCCAAGCTGGCTGCGCAACAAGCGGCGGCCGAGGCCGAGGCGACCCAGGAGGCGCAGCCGAGCGAGGATGCGGCAGGTTCTGAGGGCGAAACGGGTGCCCAGGACGGCGAGGCGAGTGCGGACGAGGCAGACAGCGAAGGCAGCCAGGACACCGAGGGCAGCGTGGGCCAAGCGGACACCCAGGATGGACAGGCAGGCGTTGAGGGCACAAACGAAGAGGGAGCTGAGGATAGCCAGAACGGCGAGGGTGACGCGGACGAGGCAGGCGACCAAGGCAGCGAGGGCGAGATAGGCTCCGGGGACGGCCAGGAAGCCGAAGACACCGACGCAAGCAGCACCGGTGCTGATGGTGGGACCGATCAAGGCGAAGCCGGAACGGCTGACGAGAGCACCCAGGACGGCACCGCCGCAGACGCCAGCAACACCGAGGCAGCCGGTCCGGATGCCGCCACCCTGCCCGAGGGTACGGGCGATGCGCAGGGTACCGGTGACGTTGAGGCCATCAGGACCACCAAGGACATCTCCCAGGGCCAGCTCACGCTTAGCTTCTCGTCGCTGACCTATACCGGCTCACCTATCCAGGCCACAGGCGCCACACTCACCGTCGGCAGCGCGACACTCGCTGAGGGCACCGACTACACCCTGAGCTATTCCGACAACGTAAAGGTCGGCACGGCAACCGCAACTGCAACCGGCATCGGGGCCTGCACCGGTTCGCTGAAGACGACGTTTGACATCGCACCGGCAGACATGAGTCTCACGAGCGTCACGATGCCGAACCTGCCCTACACCGGGCAGGCAATGTCTCCTCAGCCCAAGTCCGTCACTTACGAGGTCGACGGCGTCACCACTGAGCTTGTCGTGGGCGTGGATTACCAGGTCGTAGGCTTCACCAACAACACGAACATCGGCGACGCCACGGTCGTGCTGCAAGGCATGGGCAACTTCACGGGCACGCTGATCGCCAATTGGAAGATCGTGCAGCAGGGCACGGGGGATGCAGGCACCACGTTGACCATCCCCCAGACCGCCGACCCAAGCGATCCTGCAGGCATGGCCGCCCTCGGTATTGCCGGGTCGCTGCTCCTGACTGCAGCAGGTGCGCTGTTCGCCCGCATGCGCCGCAACGCGACAGGCGCCAGGAGGTAAGCACGTGAACCCCACCGAGCATTATCCCCTTCTCTTTCTTGTGGCGTTGCTTGCGACACTTCTGGCAACCCCTCTCGCCAAGTGCATCGCCCAGCACCTGGGCGCCATCGACAAGCCCGACGAAAGGCGCATCAACAAGGTCCCGATTCCTCGCATGGGCGGCATCGGCATCGCCCTGGGACTTGTGGCTGCCGTGGCGGTGCAAGTGGCAGGCACCAAGCTGCTTGGGTGGCCCACCGTCTTTGTTCCGCACATGCAGCTGCAGGGCGTCGACTACAAGCTGCTGACCATTGCCGTCGTCATTGTCTTCCTCACGGGCGCCATCGACGACGTGCGCAACCTCAAGCCTCGCCAGAAACTGTTGGGACAGATTCTCGCTGCATGCGTAGCCGCTGCCTCCGGCCTGGTAATCGGCAATGTCGCCAACCCCTTCACAGCCGAGCTCATTCCCATCGGATGGCTGGCCTACCCCATCACGGTCGTCTACCTTGTGGCCTTCACCAACGTCATCAACCTCATCGACGGGCTCGACGGCCTTGCGGCTGGCATCACGGCCATCTCCTGCGCCGCAATGTTCTATCTGTCCTATGAGGCCCATCAGATTGACGCCGCCGTGCTTGCTTGCATCCTTGCTGGCTGCTGCCTGGGCTTTTTGCGCTACAACTTCAACCCGGCCTCAATCTTTATGGGTGACTGCGGCTCGAACATGCTGGGCTTTTTGCTCGGCGTCATCGCGTTGCTGGGCGTCAACCGCGTCGCGGCAGCTACGACCCTCATTGTGCCGCTCGTCATCGCCGGCGTGCCCATCATCGACACGTTCGCCGCCATCGTGCGTCGTCGTCGCGGCCATACGTCCATTTCGCAGGCTGACACCGGCCACATCCAGCACAGGCTTATCAAGCAGGGTTTCGACCAGAGGCAGGCCGCGCTCATGATTTACGGCTGGTCGATCCTGTTGGCGGCAGGCGCCATCGTCATGACAAAGGTCGCGCTCCCCTTGCGTTTCGTCGTGTTCATCCTGCTTGTAAGCGTCTCGGCTGTCTTCATTAGGAAGCTGCACCTCTTTAAGCCCGTGCTGCTGCACCGTTACAACCCCAAAACGCATACCGATGAGATCGTAAGCGCCGAACAGGTAGAAGAGGAAAGCGCAAGCAAGTAGATTGACAGGCAGGCAAGTCGCACGCCCCACCATACACACGACGCCCCATGTGCACGAGATGCAACATGGGGCGTTTTTGTATGCACCGGTAGCGCAGTCGTCTGCATGTACGTACCAGCACCACACTCATCGTCTGAGGGTGTGGCCCGTTCAACGACGGGCAACGGCGCAAAGGCCGTTTGTGCCTACTAAAACTGTTTGCAGAGTGGCGTCCCAACTAAACGCCGTGGGCCTTGCGTCTAGCATACGTGACCACACAGGGAATGGCCACACATGCAGGGGCCGGACGCTCATACAGGCACTCCTCTGCATGCAAAAGGGGCCGCCCTCCTTTTGGAAGACGACCCCTTCATGATTCAAGAAAACCTTGAACGCAAGAAAACTTAGGCGTTCTGGGCCAGAGCGGCGCGAGCCTCAGCAACGGCGTTCTTGGCAATGGTGCACAGATCGGCGAAGGAGGCAGCGTCCTCGATGGCCATCTGGGAAAGAACCTTGCGGTCGAGCTCGATGCCGGCCAGCTTCAGGCCGTGCATGAACTGGGAGTAGCTGATGCCATTGATGCGGCAGCCAGCGTTGATACGGGCGATCCAGAGCTTGCGAATCTCGCGCTTCTTCGTGCGACGATCGCGGTACTGGTACATCAGGGAGTGACGTACTTGCTCCTTAGCCTTACGGTAGCAGCGCGAACGGGCACCGAAGTAGCCCTTGGCCATTTTAAGAGTGCGACGACGCTTCTTCTTAGCATTGAGAGAACGCTTAATGCGAGCCATAGTTAGTCACTCCTTGTGACGAGGGAACGATAAGGAAAGAATCGGCCTTAGTGATCGAGAACCGACTTGACGTACTTGCACTTCTCGGTCTTGTCCAGAGCAACCTGGCCGCGCAGCTGACGCTTACGCTTGGCGGTCTTCTTGGTCAGGATGTGGCGCTTGTTGCGCTGCACGTGCATGAGCTTGCCGGTGCCAGTCTTACGGAAGCGCTTGGCGACCGTCTTGTCGGTCTTCATCTTAGGCATTGAAGTTCTCCTTATATTCTCGTACCCGGACACGGCGCGTCCAGGTTGGTACCAATGGGAATTACTGCTCCTGCTCGGCGGGCTTTGCAGCAGGCTTGGTGCTGGGGCGAAGGGGTGCCACCATCATGTGCATGTTGCGGCCCTCAAGCTTCGGGGGAACCTCCACCGTGCACACGTCCTTCAGGTCCTCAGCAAGCTTCTCGAGCATGTTGAGGCCGATCTCGGGGTGAGCCATCTCACGACCGCGGAACATAATCGTGATCTTGACCTTGGCACCGCCTGCAAGGAAGCGCTCGACGTGGCGCTTCTTGGTCTCGTAGTCGCCCGTGTCGATCTTCGGGCGGAACTTCATCTCTTTGACGTCAACCTTGGCCTGGTTCTTACGGGCGGCCTTGGCCTTGATTTCCTGCTCGTACTTGTACTTGCCGTAGTTCATGACACGGCACACAGGCGGTTCAGAGTTGGGGGAAATCTCGACAAGGTCGAGGCCCTGGTCATCTGCCACGCGCTGGGCATCGCGAATAGCAAAGATACCGAGCTGACTTCCGTCAACGCCGATCAAACGGCACGTCGCACAACGGATCTCTTCGTTGATGCGAGGCTCATCGGACTTAGCTATGCGAAACACCTCCTTCGAATCCCGCAGTGCGGGAGGACTGAACAAAAAAATCCCGGGTGCCTTCTGGAAGACGCCCGGGAGAATACGATAGCAACAACCGAAATGGCTGAGATTATCATGTTCAACCAGACAGCAACCTTTACGGCGCCGCAAGGTGGGGCTCATTGCCCGCTTGCAACTTTGTCAGGGACGACAAAGCCTGGTGCATATTACACGCCTTCTTGCATCAGCGCAAGGATGCTCGCTCAAACGCATCGCATCTCGACAAACTACCCACATGGACACCGCGTGAGGCACCCGTGTTGGCACCGATGGAGCGACCGGGAAATCGCACGCCACCCGGACGACTTCCCGTAAGGGGGCCACACGTTGGCGCCGGTGGAGTGACGGGGCAGCCCTTACTTGCCGGGCACCCACTGGGCAGCGGGGCTTGCGGCAAAGTCAGCCTCAGCCTGGGCATCAAGCTGCTCCAAGGTCTCAAAGATCGGCTTGCTCGTAACGGGCGAGAGCTCGGCGCCCTCGAAGCCCAGCGTCGCAAAGTAGTCGGCCGGGGTCTCGGCACGGCGAATGAGCTTGTGGGAGCCGTCCTCGCACAGGAGGACCTCCGCCGAGCGAAGCTTGCCGTTGTAGTTGTAACCCATGGCATGACCGTGAGCGCCGGCGGTGTGGATGAAGAGATAGTCGCCCATGTCGATCTTGGGAAGCGCGCGATCGACGGCGAACTTGTCACAGTTCTCGCACAGGCCACCTACCACGTCGTAGACATGGTCGCAGGGTGCATCCTCCTTGCCAAGCACGCTCACATGGTGATAAGCGCCGTAGATGGCAGGGCGCATGAGGTTGGCAGCGCAGGCATCCACGCCGATATATTCCTTGTAGATATGCTTCTCATGGATGGCCTGGGTGATGAGGGCGCCGAAGGGTGCGAGCATGAAACGGCCCATCTCGGTGAGAATGGCAACGTCGCCCATGCCAGCAGGCACAAGAATGCGATCGTAAGCCTCATGGACGCCCTCGCCGATAACGGCGATGTCGTTGCAAGGCTGCTCGGGACGATAATCAACACCTACGCCGCCCGACAGGTTGACGTAGCCAATGTGCACGTCGGCGGCCTTCGACACGCGCACGGCAAGCTCGAAGAGCTCGGCGGCAAGCGCAGGGTAATAGGCGTTGGTCACGGTGTTGGAGGCGAGGAACGCGTGAATGCCGAAGTTCTTAGCACCCATGGCCTTCAGGCGACGGAAGGCCTCGATCATATCGGCTTCGCCCATGCCGTACTTGGAGTCACCCGGGTTGTCCATGATGTCGTTGCCCAACTCGTAGACACCGCCGGGATTGTAACGACAGAAGACGGTCTCGGGCACTTCGGCCACCTGCTCGAGGAAGTCCACCATGGTGATGTCGTCGAGGTTGATGAGGGCACCGAGCTTGGCCGCCTCGTACATGTCGAGTGCGGGAGTCTCGTTGGAGGAGAACATGATCTCGTGGCCCTCAAAGCCGCAGGCTTGGGAAAGCAGAAGCTCGGTGTAGCTGGAGCAGTCCACACCGCAGCCCTCCTCGTGCAGAATGCGCAGCAGCGTGGGGTTGGGCGTTGCCTTTACCGCAAAGTGCTCCTTGAACCCAGGGTTCCAGGCAAAGGCGGCGTTGACGGCACGGGCGCGCTCGCGAATGCCGGCTTCGTCGTAAAGGTGGAACGGGGTGGGGATGTCTGCGGCGATCTCCTTGACCTGTGCAAGGGTCGCAAAGGGCTTCTTTTCCATGGGATGCCTTTCATGACGTGAGACTGACGACAAAAGACTACGGTACATGCGTTTCGTTCGTGTTGAGAGCCTAAGTTTCTTCATCTTGGCTTCATCAACGAGGCCAACGTTGTGGTATCCTTTGCCACCAAGCCCGAGTGGCGGAATGGCAGACGCGGAGGTCTCAAAAACCTTTGTCGCAAGACGTGTGAGTTCGAGTCTCACCTCGGGCACCATTCCAAGATTGATTGCAGGCCGGTCGCCCAAAAGGTGACCGGCCTGCTTTCGTTTTGGGCATGCGGCACCAAAATCTCCGCCGGACGAACAAGAGATTGGACTTTTGCCCAACACGCGATTGCACATGCCCACAATCGCGCATCTTGCAGACTTGTTGCCCTGGCACAAAGCGACAGAAGCATCGCAAACTGACCAACAACGCAATTATTTGCCCCTAAACGCAAAAAGGTCGAACGGTTTTACCCGTCCGACCTCGTTGTTTGCATGGTGGCCAGTTAGGGATTCGAACCCCAGACACGAGGATTTTCAGTCCTCTGCTCTACCAACTGAGCTAACTGGCCGCAAGTGCAGGGATAACTATACGTCCGTTTATAGGGTGGCGTCAAGAACAATTTTGAAAAGATTTCAAGTTGTGTTCAACTTGTGTACATGGCTGAAAGGCTCAGGTGCGCAGGCGCACCGTCTCGCCCACGGCAAGCCATGGGGAACCATCGCTGGGGCGCTCCAGCACACACACCGCCTGGGGGCTGCTGAGCACGCGGCACGGCGCCAACCTTCGGCGCGACGCGACAACGATGCCGCATTCGTCCAGGAAGGCAACGTCTATGGGATAAGCCATACCGAAGGTGTGAATCGAGGCGCACGGGTCAAGGCAGATCACGCCGCCCCCAAGGCAGTCGCGACCGCTGCCAAGCAAGCCCTTGAGCCGCGCCCAAAACGAACGGGCATGCAGGCATGGCACGGTGCGACCGTCGGGAAGGTTGGCGACGACGAGATCGGTTGCAGGCAACTGGGCAAATGAGGGCATCGTTTTCCTCGCAAATCGTTGCGACGGCTCCGTGCGCTGCGTCAAAACAGGACGCCCGAGCGGTAGCGGTCGACAGTCAGTGACTTCGTGTGCGTGAGCTGAGCAGGAATGCCAGCCTCGACTCCGGCGACCGTAAGGGCCGAAGGCCAGGGTTCGTACCGCATCGTGCACTCGTAGCGCGTGAGATGGGGCGCCATGGTGAACCCCGCCCCGCTGGACACATCGTCCCACAGGCTACGGGAGACGACCGTAACGCTCACACCTCGCAGGTCAGACATCGCCTCTTGCAGTGCCTGCGTCACGGCATGCTCCTGGGTGCCGCCCTCCCCTCCCGCCGGCGACACTGCAAGCGCCACCACAATGTCAGGGGCCAGGCGGTCAAACCGCGCACATGCCTCCATGAACCACATGAGGTTCACCGCAATGATGGCCACGACGATCATAACGGGCGCAACGACGGCCATCTCCACCACCATTTGCCCGCTCTCATCTGAGAAGACCCTCGCGGCTCTCATGCGGCACCCGCCAACCACGACAAGTCGATAGTGAGGTCGCGCACGTTGCCCGTTCCTGGAATCTCAAGCTGTCCGAGCGTGATGCTGCCCTGGCCGTCATATGAGATGGCGCCGCCGGTAAGCTCCGAAAGCAGCCCCACCGGACCCGACTGACCGCTCATGGACGATACGATCGAGCGAATTGCGCTGTACCAGGCACCGCCCGCCTCGCTCAGGATGTTGGAGCTGTTGGTAAGCACCGGCTTCTTGGCCGACATGTCCGCAGGCTTTATCGCCAAAAGGTCGACGGCGTCGGTGAGGGCGTCCTTGAGCCACGACGAGATGCCGCCCATCCCCCATGACGAGAGCGTCTGAAACGACGTCTTCATCGCACCAGACAAGGCATCATAGCCGTTGCCGTATGCCACAAGCACATTGCCCCACACCGTGAGCACCGAGTCGAGCACTCCCGAGGCCCCCGAGCCAGCGCCGCCCTCAACCACGAGCGCGTCGAAGAAATTCGCCAGGATGTTGTTGCCACTCTGGGCCTTGTCGGGGACAAGAACTGCTGCCGACAAGGCGGCGCGGGAAGGAATCTCGACACCTTCGTCGAAAAGGGCAAGCAGAGATGCTGGGCTTGCATGGGAGGCGGGATCGACGCAGACGCACACACACCCTTTGGCGCCGGGCGGATTGAGCGTGACGCGCGTGGCCGCAACCTGTGTAAGCACATCGCGAAAAAGCTCGGAGGACCTCTCCCCTTCTTGGCGGGCAAGCTCGAACTTCTCGTTGGCCGCTTCCTTCGCAGCCTGGTAGACTTGCGATTCATCGACAACAATCTTCCAGTAATACTCGAACCCGTTGTCGATGGAAGTCGAAGCGGCAGGAACCCGACCGAGCGTCGAGGCACTGAAGGAGCAGACAGGGCACACGACGAAAGAGCCCGCTTCGAGCTGGGCCAGGCTACCTGTGCCGTTCGAAGATCCCAAAGCCCCGGGACATCCCGCAAACGCATGTATGCGGGTCGTCGAACCCTCGCGGCTCAGCGGCCATACGGCTTGGGTGTACAGGCTTGTGGCGCGCATCTCTGCCGTATTGCGGGGCAGGGCATGCAGGTCACACACGACGCTGCCGTCGGCATTGCGCGCAAAAGTGGACGAAGAAACCTGCTCGTAAGCATACGCGTAGAAAACACGGCGGGCCTGGGAGCGGGCGCGTTCCTCGACGCCTGCGGACTCGGGGGCCTCAATGGCTGCACGCTGGGCGTAGTAGGCGCTGGCGCGGCGTATGGCAACGCCGAAGTCCCAGCCGGCAGCAGAAGGATAGGTGGGGTTCTGCGAGCCGGCAAGGCCCGCCAGAGTCGAGGCGCGCTCACGCATGCTCACCGCTCCCCCGCAGTCCGCCATCCACGCACGCTCGAGCGCGTCGGCGGCATCTTGCTCGTCTTGCGCCGCTTGCTTGGAAAGTTCGTCGACCCGCTCGCCGGACTTCTCGAGCTCCTCGGCGCTTGTCTGGGCATCGTCGGACTCAAGATTGCCGAAATCGCTTGAACCCTGCACGGGATAGGGCAGCGCAAAGCCGACATAGGAACCCTCGGAAGACGCATTTGTCCTGATAACAGCTGCAGAATTGGCAAACACCGCATAGGGGACGACGCTTTCAAGCTTCTGCAGGCCGGCCGCGCAGGACCGAGAGAGCTTACTGCGGGCAGAAAAGACGTTTGAGGCGGCACTGAGCACGGGCGGCCCCGCCGCATCGACCACGGGAATGGCGGACAACACGAGACCGACCGCCATGGTGAGCAGCCCGATAAGGCCCATGCTCAGCACGAGCGCGTCGAGTATCTGGGCAATGGTGACGTATGCCGCGACGACGTTGGCCCCGGCAAGCGCCCCAGCGTCAGCAACAACTTGGACGTCAGCCGCACGCGACGAGGCCCACTGGACGTTTGCCAGGGAAAAGACGAGCGCGAGCGACACAAGAATTGCAACGGCGGAAGCAACCGTCGTGGACCCCTGCTCGTCGCAGAAAAAGCCGATGCCTGCCTCACGGGGCCGCCTGGCCGCCCTATGCGCTGCCCCATATCGACGTCCAATCACTGTATCCCCCTTCCACCCAGCCGGGTCGAGCACAACGAGTGACACTGACTTTGAGCTCGACGTTTCCCGCTTGGTCGACAGGCCCCAACAAGGCAGCCACGACCCCTACGAGCGGCAGGGGCCGGGCATGCCCCACAATCTGCACGCCCACCTCGTCGCTCTCAGCGTTGCCTTGAAGCTCCACCTGCCAATCTCCCGCAAGAAAGACGTCCGTCTGCGGCACGGCCGACAAACGCCGGCGGACATACTGCTCGCAGACAGCGTCATCGGTGTCGCCCGTCGCCGTGGCAAGAAGACGGCACCCCTCAGCGGCGGCCGACTGCATGACACATCGCGTGTATAGAAGGCACATCGGCTGCACGAGAAGCGCCAGGCATACCATGAGCACGGGAAGGAGAAGAGCCGCCTCCACGCTGGCCTGACCCGAGTCCTCAGAACAGAAAGATCTCGCTGAGTGCGGCGATGGGGTCGGAGCCGCCCGTGACATGGGAGAGAGCCTGCGAAGCAAGCCTGCCGAACACGCCCCGCTTGGCAGCCGCAAGAAGGCTCGCAAGCCCCACGACCACGACGACGACGCCGACAAGGACCACCAGATACTCCACCGTCGACTGGCCCGTCTCATCGCACGCCCTCCTTTCAAGCCTGGCCCTCGGCGTCTTCAATCGCTTCCTGACCCAGCCGCATGACACTGACAAGGCACGGCCCATTTTGCGAATGCGACCCAACATAGGCCTCCTCCCCGCCTTGGTCCTGCACGACGACAACCTCGACCCATGACGGGCAAGACACGGCACAAGCCCAAACGTTTCCAAGAAAGTCCAGGTAGCCACCGTAGTGGAGATCAACGTTGCTTTGCTCCTCATATGTCTGGAGCACCTGCGTTGCCACATCGGGCAACCCGCGCGCCACCTCCCAGCTCGCCCGTACGCCCAAAGGGCTCCTGGCGTAGGAGGCGGGACCCGTCTCTATGTCGGCGCATAGGGGAAACACCGTGGGGAGGGGTCCCGCAGGGGCCGCGACAATCGGCCGCCCATCCACCTGTTCCACCGCCTGCCCCTCGGTGCTCCGAGCGGACGGCGCCACCGAATCACCGACGGGCCGAGGAAAGAACGCGTTGACAACGGCAAGAACCACCGCGCCGACGACAAGAACGGCACCGACCACGGCCACCCTATGCGACCGACCCCCACCTGAAGAAGGCTCCTTCCCCTGCTCCTGACGTGCAAACACAGGCATTACAAGCCGTTGATGGCGCTTGCGATGGAGTCCCACAGGCTCTGGATGCGACCCCTGAACGCGACGATTGCCACAATCGCGATGACGACAAGCACTCCCACAAGGATGGCGTACTCCGTGGTTCCCTGGCCACGCTCCTCATCGCGCAACGTGCACACACCCCGACGCGCAGCGACCCCGGCCCGCAAGGCCGCAGCGTGCACCCGCGCCAGAACGGCCGACCCGCCCTGCGTCAGAGCCTGGCACATTGCACCCATCCGCTCATTCTTCTTCAACATGACGCACACTCCTTTCCGGTGCCGACAGTGCGGCACCGCTTGATGTATCAATACCGAAGGCCTCATCCCGTGAGCTCGGAAAGCGATGCGAGAAGCGGGCCCAAAACCGCCAGCAACATCGCCGGAAGGATGAGCGTCCCCGTGGGGACGAGCATCTTGATGGGAGCCTTCTCGATGCGTTCCTGCACATCGGCACGTCGGGCACGGCGCACCGCCTGGGCTTGTTCTCCCAAGGCCTTCGTAAGTGGGGCTCCAAACGCCAGCGACTCGGTCGCCGTGTCCACAAAGGTTGTGAAGGCAGGGACGTCCAGGCGACCCGCCAGTACGTGAAGCGCCTCGGAGCGCGTCGTGAGGCCCAGCTCCCAGGACCTCATGGCATCGGACAGCTCGCCTGCCAGCATCGTGTCGTACTTGTCGCAATAGATGCCCAAGGCGGCATCGAACGAGATACCGGCCGACATGCCCAGGGCCACGACGTCAATGAGCTCAGGCAGCTCGTCGAGACAACGACTTCTGTCTCGTGCCCTTGCACGCGCCTCCCCTCCCCGTCTCACGCCAACGCGGGTCGCCCTGCCCAAGCCAGAGAGGAGCTTCCCCAGAGGACCCGTCATCCCTGGAGGCCCTTTGGCAGCAAGCCTGCCTCGCCCAAGCCCCTCTATACGCACGCGAAACCGTCCATGCAGGCCGCGTACCAGCGAAAGGCCCGCAGGCGAGGTCGCCGTCCACACCGCAAGAGCTGCCGACAAGCAGGCAAGCGCCGCGCCCAGCCACATGAGCGCTGTCATTTGAGGCTCCCCGACATGACGCGCCTCACCAAAAGCAACGCAGACAAATCGAGAAGCGCGGCCACTACCAGGCATGTCTTTCCTGCCTGCAAACTCAGTCCCGCCCGATAGTCACTCGACAGCAACGTGAGAACCCCGCAGAGCACGACGGGCATGGCTGCGACGACCTTCGCGGACAGGCGCACTTGGGAGGTTTTGACCTCGAGTTCGCGACGCAGCGCAACACTGTCCGATGCCATCTGGGCAGTTTGAGAAAACAGGTCGTTGAGCGAAGAACCCGTACGCTGCGATATCTGCAGGGCCGTGCCGAGCAGCGCGATACCCGGCGCGTCGATGCGCCGGCAAAGCCCCTCGACCGCCTCCTCGACGCTGCAACCGGAGGCAATCTCAAACGACGCTTGAAGAAACTGCGGCCCCATGGGCTCACCTAGGGTGCGGCCCACGTGCTCTATCGCCTGGGACAGAGACTTGCCCGCTCCAAGTGCTCCTGAAAGCGACCTCAAGGCATCGGGCATCTGGGCGGCAAGCACGCTGCGGTCCCTGCGCGCCTGCGACCCCAGCGCGGCACTCACAAGTGCGCCGACCGCCGCCAGGCCCACCGCTCCACCCAGAAGCGAGGTGCTCACGAACACGCCCGTCAGGCAGGCGGCAAGACAGGCCATGCACAGCGCTGCAAGCGCCCCCTGCGGCGTGGCTGCCGTGCCATGCGCCGCAAGCAGCCCCCGCAGCCTTTCGGCCAGGGCCGCGGCACCCGGCAGGCCAAAGACAGCGCGGCCCACCCTCCCATGGCCCAGCAGTTCGGCCACACCAAGAAGACGCTGGGCCACCCGCAGGTCACGCTTGACCGAGGCCCTCCCTGGGCGCAGGCGGCCCACCGCGTCCACAAGCAAGGCAGCCGCAAGTGCGGCGCACACAGCGGAACACACCGCTAAGACGGCAGCCATGCGTCGGCCTCCTGTCTCGATATCACACCCGTGCGCACGCCTTCGGACACGAAGGGCGGCTCCTCCACCATCTCCCAGGCATCGGACACGTCGTCGTAATGCACGCATTCGCGCAGGCCAACCCGCCCGTCGTCGGAGAGGCTCACGCACGTGAGACCCCCGACCCTGCGCTCGCCGCCCGGCAGGCGATGGGTCATGACGATGAGGTCGAGCGCCGTCGCCACCTGGCCTTCCAAGATGTCGGCAGGCAAGTCGATGCCGAAGCGCGCCATCATGACCAGGCGCAGGACCGCCTCGCGCGCCGAACCCGCATGCAACGTGGTGAGCGAACCGTCGTGCCCTGTGTTCATGGCCTGCAGCATGTCCACCGCCTCGCCGCCGCGCACCTCTCCCACCACGATCCGGTCGGGCCGCATGCGCAACGCATTGATGACGAGCATGCGAATGGTGACCTCGCCTGTTCCCTCGATGGAGGCATCGCGAGCCTCAAGGCGGGCAACGTGCGCCTCGGAGGCAAACTTGAGCTCGGCGGAGTCCTCGATGGTCACGATGCGCTCGCCCGGGTCGATTTGGCGCGACAGGGCATTGAGCAACGTCGTCTTGCCCGATCCGGTTCCCCCCACCACGGCGATGTCCTGCCGGGTGCGCACCGCCGCCCCCAAAAGACCTGCATACCAGGCAGGGAGCGACTTCAGGCCCACCATTTCGTCCAACGTGGTAATGCCGCTCATAAACTTGCGGATGGTGAGCAAGGGGCCGTCCACCGCCACGGGGGGAATTACGGCGTTGACGCGATACCCGTTTTTGAGACGCGCGTTCACGATGGGGCTCTGCTCGTCAAGCCTGCGGCCCAAGGGGGCGATAATGCGGTCGATGGCGGCGCGAATCTGCTCATCGGTGTCGAACACGCGTTGCGCCCTGTGCAGGGTGCCCGCGCGCTCGAAGTACAGCGACTCCGTCCCGTTCACGATGACCTCGCTCACGGTCTCGTCGCCCATATACGTCTCAAGCGGACCCAGACCGACGATGTCGTCGCAGGTCTCTCGCGCAAGAACGTCACGCTCCGAGGCCCCCAGCGACTCAAAGCCGCCCTCGTTCATAACGGCCGCAAGCGCAATGGTGAGCTCGGCGCGTGCCTTTTGGACGTCGGGACCCTCCGCTATGCGGGCAAGCTCGCGGTAGCCCAAGTGAGCGACAAGGCCCTCTTTGAGCTGGGCACGAAGTCGGCGCATGTGTTGAGACGTGGCACCGGCCGCACCTTCGTTTTGTCTGACGCGCTCTAGAACGGACATGGCGCCTCCTGTTCGGCAGCCTTACCCTTGCGCCTGCGTCCCTTGCCCGGCACCGCACTCGTCTCAGACGGGGCCCACCCCTCTTGGGCTCCCTCGAAACCTTGGATTCCAAGACCGGAGCAGACCTGTGCCATGAGCGCGTCCACCGACACGGCGAACTTGTTCTGTATCTTGATGAGGTCGGCAGCGTGACCGATGGAGAGCATCTGCGTCACATCGGTGCCGCCGTCGAGCACGCGCACCACCTGCGGGGCCTGCGTCTCAAAGCTCGCCCGTTGGAGAAACCCCTCGTCACGGTGGCGGGGATCACAGCGGTTCATCACGGTGATGAGCTTGGTGCGCGGAATCCCCAAACGAGCGCAGAGCGCCTGCTGGGCGCTGACCGACTCCAGTGACAGCGCCCCTTGATCTGCCACGAACAGGCATCGGTCTGAAAGCTCGATCGCCTGAGCCACCGTCTCGTTGACGCCCGCGGGCAAATCCACCACAGCAACGTCGCTGCCCGCCCGTGCCGCCCGGACCAGCTGCGCTGAGACCCCGAACAGAAGCTCCGCCTGTTCGGGCATGCGGCAGAACTCGTACGCCGCAAGGCCCCGGCACGGCGTGCAGCGGCACCGGGCAAGCGTGCGAGCGTCGACCGACACGGTCTTATCTGTGCATCCTGAATCGATGAGGCCGTCGGTCTCACCGCTGCCGAGATACCCCAGGCAGGTGCCGAATTGAAAATCAAGGTCGATGAGCGAGACGTTGAGGCCTCTGTGCGCAAGCGCAAGGGCCGCCATCACGGCAATCGCGCTCTTGCCGACACCGCCGCGCGCCGAGGCAACGCACACCGTAGGCACAGGGTCGTCCATGCCCGCAACGAGGCACTCGATGTCCTGTGAGAGATGCACGACCGGGGCAAGCACGATGGGTTCCCTGATGGCGTTGATGATGTCGGTGTCGCTTGGTGCGTGGAGTCGTCCCTCGCAATCGTGCGACGGCACACCGCCCTGGCTGCGCACCTGTCGCGGGGCAGCATGGTCCTGGCTGTTCTGCGCCTTCACCTGCGGCTCGGGCGTCGCCGCCTGGTCGGGCTGGCGCTGCTCCGCGCAGGCACGTAAGTCCTCGGCATGCAGGGCGACAAGCAGCCGCACGAGCCCCTGCGGCTCGACCGTCGCAGTCACCCCACGCGCAGCACACGCCTGCGCATGCTCGGCCGCCCCGCCGACGCACAGCACGGTGCGGCCCTCATGCAGCCCGGCTAGGGCGCATGCCGCCTCACAGGGATCCTCCCCTGCCATGCCGGCAGCCACAAGCACGCCCAGATTCTGGTCGTGTGAGGAAAACTGCAGGATATCGCATATATCGTGGGATGTCGGAGCCCATTGGATAGATGTTGCGCATGCCCCAAGCGCAAGCGCCGATGCAAGTCCCGCAAACTCAAGCGCGCCCGAACACACGAGCCAACGCGCGCATCCCTGCCCTGCCATGGGGTCACTCCCCCTCGACCGTGGCCACAGGCGCATCCGCCGCGCCGCCGGCAGCTCCCGCGCCCGCTTGCGCCGCATCGTCGGCCGCGCCCGAACTCGCAGGCGTAGCGTCGCCTGCAGACGCCGTCTGCATGGCATCCTCAGGGGTGCCATAGGCCTGAACGAGCCCATCGGCCACGGCCTGCTCCGCCCGGCTCACCTGTCCCTCGCCACGCTGCGTCAGTTCTTCTTCGGAAGGAAGCGTGAGGTAGACCTTCTGCACCGCGCATGCCGCAACGAGCGACTCAACCTGGTCGGGGGCGACGGCCAGCACAGCCCACGCCAGGCTGCCCAGGCCCGAGGTGACGTTGGTCTTGAGGACCTGCACCTCCTGCGCCACAGGGCGAGCCGAGCCGTCGCCCGCCACATAGACGTCGACGATCGACCCCGCTGCGAGCGTACCTCCCACCGCCGTGTCAGCCGTGCAGGGCACCGAGAGTGCCACGAGGCCCTCAGGCACGCTGATCGGCTCCGTTGCCGATTCCACGAGCACGCGAGACAGAGGCGTGTTCTGCGCAATGGCGCATGCGGCGGTCTTGCCGATGACTTCGTCGGGATCTGCCAAAGCCCCCTCGGGCAGAAGGTCGACAAGCCACTCAAGGACCTCCACGTTGCGCTCGCTGAACGCTTCACCTGCGGCAATGGGTCGCGATGCGACGCAGACCGGGGCGGTCTCCCCGCCATAGCGCTCAAGCGCCTTCTCACGCTCGCCCGACGCCTGGCCACGCACGCCTGCCGCGTACGCAAGCATGCACACCGCCGCCAAAACGGCGAGAACAACGGCTGCGATCATGCGCGCTTTGGCAGACATGGGCACCCCTCTCCACAGGCCCCGGTGCGAAACCGAGGTCGATTGACATGGATTGAGGGGGTGCCTCACAGTATGAAAGACCCGGGGCCAAAGCCGCATGTGAGGTCTATGGATTTGCACCTGCATGTCACGCAGACATAACATGCCTGCTAGATGGCGTTATTGAGCCTATTTGTCACGCCAAAGTGATACATAACTCACTCATATAGCGCAAGACCGCCGCACGCGCCCTTCTCTACTTGGTGAGCGACGCCTTGGCGGCCGGGTCGAGCCCACGGCGGTTGTTGAGCATCTCGGAGACGAGCATGCGATACTCCTCAAGCCTGCCAGGGTCGACCGCACCCTCGTGCACGCCTTCCTGTACGGCGCAACCAGGCTCGTTGCCGTGCGTGCAGTCGCGGAAACGGCAGCCTCCCACCAGCTCGTCGATCTCGGGGAACGTGCGCGCAAGACCGGCCTCCTCGTCGAGCAGCGGAAGCGAGCGCAGGCCCGGGGCGTCCACAAGCACGCCGGCGTCGGGCACCTTCACCATACGGCGGGCCACCGTGGTGTGCCTGCCCTGGTCATCGCGGCCACGCACCTCGCCCACGCCGAGGACCTCGGCTCCCACCAGGGCGTTGACGAGCGTCGACTTGCCGGCACCACTCTCGCCGAGCAAGATGGCGCAACGTCCGGGCTCGATGAGCCGGCGCACCTCTTCGACGCCGCGCCCTTCCGGCACGCTGAGCGCCACAACGGGCACGCCCTGTCCCACGGCGCTGCGCACCTGCGCCATGATGGCCCCAAGGCGCTCCTCCCCGCCGCAGCGGTCGGCCTTTGTCAGCAGCACGTACGGGGCAATGCCTCCCTGACGCGCAAGCACCACCGAACGCACGAGGCGGTCGCACACCAGGTCGCGCTTGGAAAGCGGCTGAGCCACGAGCATGGTGTCGACGTTTGCGGCAAGCACCTGACGGGCACCCCAGGTGCCGCCATCCCAACGGGAGAGCTCGGTGGCGCGGGCAAGGACCGTCTCGATGACCGCCTTGTCGTGCCCCTCCGGCGTGTCAAGCACAACCCAGTCGCCTACGGCAGCGCGAAAGTCGCGGAAACGATCCTTTACGAGCGATATCGCGTGTTCGGCACGGCAGGGCCCCTCGGCCGTCTCCACAAGGGGGTAGCCCCTGTCAAGGCGGATGACACGGCCCAGACGCGGCCCGACAAGCTCCTCACCCGCTTGCTCGCGCTCTTCAACGAACGCCCTGAACTGCTTCTCTACGCGCTCCTCGACCGTGAAGTCCCCAAAGGAAGGCTCGAAGTCGAGCATCCCGCCCTCATCGGGCCCCTCAGGGCAGGCGGCGTCATCCATGCGGCCCGCACGGACCTCCCCCGTGCGGCAACCCCTCTTGGCAGGACGGCGCGAGCTGCGGCTTGGCTTAGCGCTCATGAGCGGGACCTTCTCCTTTGATAGACGTTGACACCGGTGAGGATGCCCCCCAACGCCACCAGGGAGGCACCGGCCACCACGACATGGGTGTTGACGAGTTCAGGCTCAAGCGGGCCGCCCTCGTCGACCACACGCACGACATATGCGGTGACATCGAGTGTGCCCGTGTTGTTGGCATCGGCGACGCGATAGATGCCCGTCACGCGAACGGTGGCACCTTTTACCTGGTAACTACCCCAGTTTTTTATCTGTGCCACCTGCTCGTTGGTCATGAGGACCTCAATGGAGCTCGTGCGGGCGCCACTGGACTGCACGAGAACCCACTTGTGTGAGCTGCTCGAGGAGTTCACCGGCTCACCGACGACCTCGCCGCGAAACGACACGAGCGAGTCGTCGTAGGAAGCGTCGCCCGACTCCAGGCGCGAGATCGACACGTAGCTCGCGTCGTCCTCGGAAAGGCCCGTGGGCAAGATGCCGCTACCGCCTCCCAGAGCCGCATCGTACACGGGCATTTGCGCAGGCTGCGAAGCCGTCGAGCCGGTCGCCTCGTCGGCCTTGCCCACAGAAGGCGCCAGTAGGAACAGGGCCAGTGCCACCAGGTAGAACGCGACGGTCAGGCCCACAGCATACAGCGTCACGCGAATGAACACCTTCAAGGTGTCGCGAAAACTTCTCCAGGCCCGCTGGCGCTTGTCGAGCCTCTTTTTGATTTGGGGATGGATGTCAATGGGAGCCATGGCGCCTACCTCCTCGGTCCTCGGCGCGCGGGCAGGCCGCGCCAGGCACGGTGGGCGTTCTCAGGCACAAGGGAGCGCAGGCCGCAACCAACGGGGCTGTCATGAAAACCACGCACACACGACACGGCGACGCTGGCAAGCGTTGCCAGAAGCGTCACGAACTCGAGACGCCCGGCGAGCATCTGCACCAGGTAGACCGTCTTGAGCGCGGCCGGCAGGTCAGGCGAGACCACGCCGGCCGAGATGCCGCAGTTGTTGGTGCATGAGACGCTCTCGAACATCGCCGCAAGCGGGTCAACTCCAAAGAGCACGCCTGCCATGCCTCCTACCAGGTAGGTGAGCATGAACAGCAAGAAGACGATCATGGCATTGCGCGACAGCTCGCTGGTGAGTGTGCGCTGGCCGAGGTGATAGTACCGGATGACTTCGCGGGCGCTCGAGGGCATGAGCACGCGGCGAACCTCGCTGACGAACGTCTTGATGGCGACGACCACGCGAATAGCCTTGACGCCACCGGCGGTGGAGGACGTGGCGCCGCCCATGGCCATGCCCAAGATGAAGCAGAAGAGCACCGCGCGGCTCGCCACGCCGGTGAGCTGGGCGCTCGACAAGGTGCAGAAGCCCGTGCTCGTCAGGGCCGACACCGCGTTAAAGACGCCCTTGTCCAAGAAGGTGCCCAAATCGCCAAAGGCGTCGTCTTGGGCAAACGACACGGCAAGCAGCGTGAGCACCACGAAGCTCCAGGCCAGGATCATGCGCGTCTCAACATCGCGAAGAAGCTCACGGGGGCCCTTGGTCGACATGCGCAGGTACACGGCGAAGCTGAACGTGCCGGCAAGCATGAGGCAGATGAGCGTAGCGTAGATGGCGGGCTGGTGGTAGTAGATGGCCCCCACGTCCATGACGGTGATGCCGCCCGTAGCAGCGGCGGCAACAGCCAGGCTAAACCCATGGTAGATGGCGCGCAAAGGCTGCATCCCGCACAGAACCAGGCACATCAGGCTGCAAACGAGCGTTCCCAGGGCGATGAACGACCCCATGAACAGGATAATGAAGCGGGACGTGTCGGCCATGCCGGGCATGAGCTTGTCCTGATGGCCCTCGGCCTCGAACAGCATGCTGGCACCGGAGAACTTGGAGATGGTTCCAAGCGCCAGGGCCATAATAACGATACCCTGGGCGCCAATGGCAAGCATGATCATGCGCCACACGCCAAACGAGTACGGCAGGTGCGACAAGCGCTGGATGAGCGACATGCCCGTGCCCGTGTAGCACGACACCGCGTCGAAGAGGGCGTCGAAGGGCGAGGCGTACAGGCCTTGCACCACAAACGGCAGCGCGCTGACAAACGACGCGGCAACCCATGCCAGGCCCGTGACGACGAGCGCCTGGGTGCGTGACAGGCCGCGCGTCTTGGGGCGCACGAGGCGCATGGCGCTACCGAGGGCAAACGTCGCCCCGAAGGAAAGTAAGAAGCTCGCGGCGGGCCGGTACTCCCCCGCAGCAAGTGCCACGACAAGTGGCACAAGCATGGCCGCGCCGATGCCGCTCACCAGGGTGCCCAACGTATTCACGATGGCGCACACATCATTTATGCGAAGTCTGAGCCACATGTGTGCCGAACACCCCAAAGACGACGAAGATACGAACCTTCATTGTAAGATACCTGCGACAACTCAGTCGCTCAAACGCCATTGAAAGGGCTGGATTCATGTATAAGGCGATTTTCTTCGACCTGGACGGGACGCTTCTTCCCATGGACCTCAAGGAGTTCCTCGAGCACTACCTGCACCTGGTGGGCGCGTTCTTCCAGACCAAGGGCTACGACGGCAAGCAGGTATGCGACGGCATCATGAAGAACCTGGAAGTCATGCTCGCCGGAAGCGAGGGCCGCACCACCAACGAAGAGCGCTTCTGGGCGGGTTTTCCCGACTACATGAGCAAAACCTACGGACAGACGGCCCCGTGGGAAAAGCTGTTCGAGGAGTTCTACACGACTTGGTTCGGCAAGCTTGAGGGAAAGACGCAGACGGCACCCCTCGCGGCAAAGGCTGTGGCGCGCCTGCACGAGAAGGGTTACCGCCTCATACTGGCGACGAACCCCGTCTTCCCGGCCATGTGCACCGCGCAGCGCCTTGCTTGGACGGGCGTAGACCCCTCCCTCTTCGAGCGCGTGACTTCTTACGAGAACAGCCGTTTCGCCAAGCCTGATCCCCGCTACTACCAGGAGAATCTTGAGGTCTGCGGTCTTCGTGCCAACGAGGTCCTCATGGTGGGCAACGACACGCGCGACGACGGCGTGGCTAGCGCCGTGGGCATGGACGTCTATATCGTGACCGACTGCCTCGTCGAGCATGAAAAAGGCAGCGTGCCGCTCGACACGCTGCCCCATGGCACGATGGAAGATTTCGCTGCCTACGTCGAGACCCTGCCCGAGGTTTAGCACGGCCGCCTTAAACCCTACTTGTTGTCCACAAGCTGGATGGACTTGGCAAGGCCACTCGTCACATGCACAGCATCGTCCTTGTCGATGATGATACCCTCGAGGTTGGGGTGCTCTTCCAAGAATGCGAGCGCACCCTCCACGCCCAGGGCAAAGAGCGTCGTGGAGAAGCCGTCACCGTCGAGCGACAGGTCGCTCACGATGGTGGCGCCTCCCACGTCGGTCTTGACGGGCATGCCGTCCTCGGGGCTCAAGATATGGTGGTAGAACACGCCGTCCTTGGTGAAGTTGCGCTCGTACAGGCCGCTCGTCACGATGGACTTTCCCACCACGGGCAGCACGGCACGCATCTTCGAGGGGGCCTTGGGGTCGCGCACGCCAATGCGCCAAGGCGTGCCGTCAGGACGCGAGCCCACGGTGAGCACGTTTCCGCCCAGGTTCACGAAGGCGCAATCGCAGCCGTGGGCCACCAGCTCGCCGGCGAGGGCGTCGGCGATGTAGCCTTTGGCGATGCCGCCCAGGTCGATGCGCGCGGCGGGATCGGCCAGACGCACGGCGCGGCGCTGCGGGTCGCATTCAATCATCTTCCAGCCCACATGCTTGAGGGCCTCGTCGAGCGCCTCGCGGCTCGGCACGACGGCGTTGTGGAAATCCCACAGGGGCGTAACGGAACCCATGGTGACGTCAAAGACGCCGCCCGACTCCTCGCAATAGGAACGCGACTTCTCGATGAGGTCGTAGGTGCGCTCGGAAAGCTCCACCCACTCACCGTGCGCGTTATTGAGACGGGTCACTTCCGAATCGGCGCGGGTGCGGGAAAGATTCATCTCAAACTCAATGGCCAGGTCACGGGCGGCGATGAGCGCCTCGTCGAGCTGGGCGTCGGTGAGGTGCTTTGAGCCAGGGAACGCCTTGAGACTCACCTGCGTGTTGTACACCGGCAATATGAGCTGACGCGCGCCATCCGGGGTCGCGCTCGGCTTCATGATGCGCACAAGCGCATCCATGTCGATATTCTTCAGAAAATCGGCGACATTCGTTTGCTGCGACACGGTAGCTCCTCACACCATGGTTTCGACACATACGGCATCAGCATAGCCCGCCTGGCGCATCCTGGTACGCAGAAGCGCGTTTTACCCATAAAACTGCCGCGCATCATGCAAGATATGCATGTACGCCTGGCCATACACAGCGACTCGGCATCAATACTCGATGCCCTCACGAGCCGCGACGCCGCACTGATAGGGGTGGCGTTCACAAGAGAAGCGCGTGAGGTAATCGGCCGCCTCAGCCACAAAGTCAGGCAGACTGTGCCCCGTGACAACCACCTCGCAGTGATCGGTGCCTGCCGCCCAAGCCATGACGGAACGCACGAGGCTCTCGTCGAGCAGGCCTGCACGCAGGGCATCGAGTGCCTCGTCGAGCACGAGCAAGTCACCCTCACAGGCTGCCGTCCCCTCGGCGGGCGCACTCACAAGCTCGAACGCATGCCTTAGATTGTCGTCGTGCAGGACGCGCGAAGCCGCCTTCTCCCCATCACTCATCCGAAACGTGAACTTGGCAAGCGCCCCGTCACTCAGCACCGCCTCAACGCCTGGCAGCCCTTTGAACAGGGAGATCTCTGAAGAGGAGCCGTCCTTCAAGAACTGCACGACAACGACACGCCAGCCGGCTGCCGCAGCACGCATCGCAAGGCCCATCGCCGCGCACGTCTTGCCCTTGCCGTCACCCCAGTACGCGTGCAGCATCGCCTAGCCTCTCTCCCCCGCGCATGCGGGCACCTCGTTGCCGGCGTCCCCCGCGCAAGCGCCCTCGCCAGCCGCAGAGGCTCCATGACAAGCACCCTCACCACGGGCGTCCTCGCCGGCCGCAGCGGCCGCACCGACGCCGTAGCAATCGAGCTCACCGGCCAGGTAAGCGCAACCGCCCCAGCGTGCGCGCACACACTCGAGCAAGTCCTCCCGGCGCCCGTAAAACGGCAGGTGGGTGAGCACGAGCGTGCCAGGATTGACCCTGCGTGCCAGCTCGGCCACGTCATCGGCGTTCATGTGGCCCGGAGCCTCGCCCAAGGTGGGCGGATAGAGGCTGCACTCGGCAAGCAGCAGGTCGGCGCCCTGGCTGAATTCAACAAGGTCTTCCGTCAACGCGCCATCGGCCGTGTACACGAGCACGTCGCCCGTGTGCCTGCCCACAAGGCGCATGGCAAGGCACTCGACAGGATGGCGCGTACGCATGAAGTCGATGTCAATGTCGCCAATCGCAAGGTGCCCTCCCGCCTCGATGGCATGGCTGGCACAGCCGTTGTCCGCCTTGCCAACGCGTTCCAGATCAGGCGTACTTGCCGGCGCATAAAAGTGCAACGTGTTCGTTGCGGTACCGAGAATCCGCTGGATGATGCGGCCGTGCACGAGCACGCCGGCGTCACTTGCATGATCGGGATGCCAGTGAGAGATGACCACATGGTCAAGCTCTTCAAGCGCACAGACACGCTGCAGCGACGAGGCGACCCCGGCCCCGCAGTCAAGAAGAACGCGCGTCTGACCCTCCTGCACGAGATATCCCGAGCAAGCCTCGCCCACACGGCCCACACCCCCGGCTCGACCGATGACCGTCAGTTCCATGCGAATTCCTCCTCTTTACTCCACGAATTGTAAGTATCGCCAGGCGCACCCAGGCACCTGCATATGCGAGACTGCGACCACCCGCGCGACACGCGCAACGCCGCCAGGCCCACACAAACTCATGCGCATACAGAACCGCAGAAACCCATGCAATGCGCGTCGCCACCTGCCGCGTGCATCCATACAAACAAAATCGCAGGCAACATGCCTTATCCGCACGACGCCGCCAGCAACTCCTGCGTATAGGCGTCAGTCGGCGCGGAAAGCACCTGAGACGCCGGGCCTTGCTCTACCAGCCTGCCTTCGTGCAGCACTGCCACATCGTCGGCCATATACGCCACAACGCCCATATCGTGGCTGATAAAGAGGTACGAGCACCCCAAGTCGTCCTGAAGTTCGCGCAAAAGGTTGAGCACCTGGGCTTGCACGGAGACGTCCAGGGCGCTCGTCGGCTCGTCGCACACCACCACGGCAGGCCTCCCCACCAGGGCGCGTGCAATCGCGACGCGCTGGCACTGCCCGCCCGACAGCTCGCCGGTCTTGCGGTCGGCGATGTCGGTCGTCAGGCCCACGCGTTCGAGCATCTCAAGAACGGCCCGCTCGCGCGCCTTCGCGTCGAGACCGGCAGGCAGGGCGTCAAGCGGTTCGGCAACGGCACGCGCAACGGTGTAGCGGGGGTCGAGCGAGGCGGCACAGTCCTGAAAGACAAACTGCACGTCGCGGCGAAATTCCTTGAACTGCCTGCGGTCGAGGCGCGGAAGGGCGCGGCCCTTGTAGAAGACCTCGCCCTCGCCAGGTACGAGCATGCCGCCCAGGATGTCGCCCAACGTCGACTTGCCCGAACCCGACTCGCCTATGACGCCCAGGGTCTTGCCGGGATGCAATGCCACGCTCACGCCGTCGAGTGCGCGCACGCTGCGGGCGCCGTGGCCGAAAACGTGCCCAAGGCCGACGCCCTGCACGATCGGATCGTTCATCGCCCCTCCTCCCTTGGCTCTGAAGCCGCCCCCGCCTCGTCATACTCAGGCAGACGCACGTCTCGAGGCATGCCCACATGCGGCACGGCCAACAAAAGCGCCTGCGTGTAGGGATGGCTGGGATGCGCGAGCACCTCGGCTGCCTGCCCGCGCTCAACCACGCGGCCCTTGCGCATGACGATTGCAGAGTTGCAGGTACGACGCACAAGCGGCAGGTCGTGGCTCACCATGAGCAGGGCGGCGCCCCTCTCGGCGCACATGCGCTGCAGCAAGGAGGCGACCTGAGTGCGCGTCACGGCATCAAGCGCGGCGGTGGGCTCATCGGCCACCACAAGTTCAGGGGAGCTCATGAGCGCCATGGCGATGTTGACGCGCTGGCGCATGCCACCGGAAAGCTGCCCCGGGTAGCTTTCGAGCACCCGGGCGGCATCAGCGATACCCACGGCACCCAGCAGCTCGACGGCGCGCTCTTTCGCCTCGGCACGGCTCACTTTGTGCCAGGTACGATACCCATCGGTTATCTGTGCGAGCACTTTGAGGCCGGGATGCAGGTAGCTCACCGAATTCTGAGGCACGTAGCCCACGTGGTGCCCGAGAAGACCGCGCAGCTGCGCCGCCCCGCACGCCATGGGGTCTTGGCCAAGAAGGGACACCTTTCCTGCGGCCATATGCACGCCTTCGGGCAAAAGGCCCAGGCAGGCACGGGCAAAAAGCGTCTTGCCGGCACCCGACTCGCCCACGACGCCCACACGTGCGCCAGCCGGCACGCACACGTCCACGCCATCGACAAGCACGCGGCCGTCCCTGTCGAGGATGCGCACACCCTCGGCCCTTACGACGTCGTCACTCACAGCGACCCCCTCCCGAGCATGCGGTCGTTCAAGGCGTCGCCCACAAGGTTCCAGCCAAGGGCGGCCGCCATGAGCAGCGCGCCGGGCGCCACTGCAAGCGCAGGGTGCAGCGTGACGTAGGGCAGCGCCTCGGAGAGCATGTAGCCCCAGCTCGCCATGGGAGGCTGCACGCCCAGGCCCAAGAAGGACAGCGATGCCTCGAGCAGCATGGCAGAGCCGATGCGCGCCGTAAGCTGGGTGAGCAGGATGGGAGCCACATTGGGCAGGATGTGACGCACAAGCACGGCAGGCGTGCCGAGCCCCGCCACGCGCGCGGCCTTGACGTAGAGCCCCGAGGCAACCTCGAGCGTGACCTGGCAGGTAAGGCGGGCAAACACCGGCACCATGAACACGGCGACGGCCACGAGCACGCTCGTGAGGCCGCGCCCCAGCACAAGCACAAGCACCATGGCAAGAAGGATGCCCGGGAAAGACATGAGCGCATCGGTCAGGCGCATGATGACGGTGCGCACCCTCGATGAGCCCATGGCGGCCAAGGCGCCCAGGCCCGCGCCCACGAAGGCCCCGAGCACGACCGACCCCACGCCCACCGCCAGCGCAGGCACCGCTGCCGCCATGCACCGCGACAAGACGTCGCGCCCGAACTGGTCGCACCCAAAGGGATGCTCAAGGCTGGGAAGCGCAAAGCGGGCGGTCAGGTCCATGGCAGAGATGTCGTAGGGGGTCCACACGAGACTTATGAGGCCCATCGCGGTGACAGCGCCCACAAGCACCAGACCCACGACAAGCGAGACGAGGCCGCGACGGCCTCGGGGGCTCCCCACAGACTTGCCCGCCCCCGTGGTGGCAGACATCCCCCTGCCTGCGGCGCGCACAGTAAGGAGGTCGACAAGCAGGTTCACCACGACAACGGCCACCGTCACAAACACGACGATGCCCTGCACGAGCATGACATCGCGCTGCTCGACCGCCCCGAGGAGCAAGTTGCCCAAACCAGGCAGGGCAAACACGCGCTCGATGGCAGCCGTGCCGCCTACAAGCTTCGCCATCTGAATGCCCGCGACCGTGATGGGCGCCGACAGCGACGCGCGCAACACGTACGTCACCGTCGCGCGCATGCGCGTAAGGCCCTTCACCTGCGTCGCAAGCATGTATTCCTGCTGTAGCGCGTCCATGACGGAGGAGCGCACCGTGCGGATAAGCACGCCGAGCTCCCCGCAGGCAAGCACAAGGGCGGGCAGCGTGAGACTGCGGACGCAGCCCGCTGGATCTTGAGCGAGCGGGACATAGCCGCTCACAGGGAACCATCCCAGGTTGGCCGCGAAGAACAGCATGCACACAACGGCAAGCCAGAACCCCGGCACGGCGCTTGCCAGCTGCATGAGCGTACGCGACACGACGTCCACCACGCCTCCGGGACGCATGGCGCTGGCAACGCCGAGCACGCACGACACCGCAAGCGCAACCGCGGTGGCATACACCGCAAGCAGCAGCGTCACGGGCAGCGTCTGCGCAATGACCTGCCACACGGGTGCGCCGTACGTGCGCGAGGTGCCCCAGTCGCCCGTGAGCACCCCGCATATCCAGGAGACATATTGCTCGGGAAGGGAGCGGTCAAGACCCATCGACTCACGGAGCTGCTGCAGGGCCTGCGGCGTGGCGTCGGTGCCCAGCACGAGCGTCGCGGTGTCACCAGGCACCACATGCAGCGCCGCAAACGTGAGCAGCGACACGACGAAGAGCACGGCCAGCGCCGCTCCGCACCTTCCCGCCAGCGTCTTGGCCATACTCGCCTCCCATAGAGTCTCTCAACTCCGCACAATTGTGTGCGAGGGCCCGGCGCGCCCAGCGCACACAAGCCCTCGCACTACAACGCGGCAGCTGTTAGGCCTGCAGCGTCACGTCTTTGAACTCGTAGATGTCAATAGGATACTGCACAAAGCCCTCGAGCCCGGCGTCAGCCAGATACACCATCACCGGAGACTGGATGTACAGCGCGGGCACGTCTTGGGCGAGCTGCTCCTGGATTTGGCGCACATCCTCGGCACGCTTCTCCTCGTCAAGCTGGCCGCGGTAATCGGCGATGAGGCCGTCCACCACGTCGCTGGAGTAATTGAAGTAGTTCTCCGAGCTCTCCGAACCATAACGGGCCAGCAGCGTGATGGGGTCGAGGCGACCGGTGTGACCCACGACGGTGAGGTCGTACACGCGGCCGGTGTACACCTCGTCGAGCCACGTAGCCCACTCGACGATCTCGACGTTGCAGGTGATGCCGACCTTGCCCAGGGCGTCGGCGATAATCTGGCCGGCGTTGACGTACTCCTTGTAGCTCTTGGGCAGACGCATGGAGAACGTCAGCTCCTCGGCGGAGTAGCCGCATTCCTCAAGCAGGGCCTTCGCCGCATCGGGATCGTAGGCATACGTGTCGTTGCAGTCCACATATCCCGTGAAGCTCGGCGGGAAGTGCGAGCCGATCTTCTTGCCGTAGCCCCACCACACGGCCTCGATGAGGGCGTCCTTGTCCACGGCCATGTTGATGGCCTGACGCACGCGCACGTCGGCGAGGACCTCGTTTGCGCAGTTCATGGCCATGAGCTGCACGCCGTTCATGGGATACTGCATGATTTGGAAGGCCGTGTCGCCCTCAAAGGCAGCGACCTGCTCGTTTGCGGCGAGGATGAGGTCGACGTCGTGGGCGCGCAGCGAGCTCGCCTGCGTCGTGGCCTCGGGCAGCACGCGCAGCTCGACGTTGGCGATATAGGGTGCCTCACCCCAATAGCTGGGATTTGCCTCGAGCACCACGGACTGCTGCGGAGTCCAGGACGCGACCTTGTAAGGGCCGGTGCCCACGGGCTGGTTGGCCAGCGTGTCTGCCACCGTCGTGTCGACCACGGCGCTCCAGGCGTAGGCGAAGTCGGTAAGCATGGCCACGTTAAGCTCGGAAGAGGTCACCTGCACGGTGCGCTCGTCAACAGCCTCGAAGGTGTAGCCGGCATACTCGCTCTTGCGCGGCGCGGCGTCGTCCTGCAGGCGCAGGAAGGACGCCACGACGGCGTCGGCGTCGCAGGCGTTGCCATTGGAGAACACTAGGCCCTCGCGCAGCTTGAAGGTGGCGACCATACCGTCCTCGGAAGTTTCCCACGACTCGGCAAGGCCGGGCACAAGCTCGCCGGACGTCGTCACCTTGAGCAGGGGGTCATACACGCTGTTCGTGACCTGGAAAGTCGCGGCGGCCGCCGTGCGATGCGGGTCGAGGCCGTCCGGGTCGACCGTGATGCCCATGACGAGCTTGTCCGCCTGAGCGGGCGCATCCTGCGAGGAGGCAGACGTATCCTGCGTCTCAGTCGCACCAGTCGACTCAGCCGTGTTCACGTCTTGCGAGCCGCACCCGGAAAGCGCGAGCAAACCGGCGCCGGCAAACAGGCTGGCACACGCAAACGCGCGTCGAGACAGGGACGTACGCGCAGATTCAGAAGCTCGGGACATCACAACACCTTTCTAAAGAATTAGGAGGGGGCATTAGCTTATCCACAAACGCCCTCCGCTCGGTCAAGTCTTCGCAAAACCGCCCTCACCGCACCTAATCACCGCTTTGATAGACCTTTGGCGGCACGCAAACGGTTGTCTTATCCGTCGTGCGTGCCGCCAAAGGGTCAGCGCGTCATATATGCAAGGGCCTTGCGAAGCCTACTCCTGCGAAGTGGGCTCTTCGGCAGCCTCAGGCTCTGTCTTCTTCTTCGAGGAAGCCTTCTTTGCAGGGGCCTTCTTGGCGGCAGCCTTCTTCGCCGGGGCCTTCTTGGTCGAGGACTTCTTCGAGGAGGCCTTCTTGGGCTCGTCGCCCTCAGCCTGCGCCTCGGCCTCAGCCTTTGCGGCGCGCGCCGCTGCCTTGGCGGCCTTCTCCTCCTCGGCGCGAGCCTTGCCGGGGCAGTCCATGTTCACGCAGATGCGCCAAGGGCCGCGGGTGGTCGTGACCTCGACGATGGGGGCGCCACAGTCGGGGCACACCTCGCCCGTCGCCTTGAGCTCGCCTCGCTGCGGAAGCGGGTAGCTCGTAGAGCAGTCGTCGTAGTTGGTGCAGCGGATGAAGCGCTTGAGCGTGCGCTCGCTGCGATGGGCGATGAGCAGGCCCTCGCGCCCAGCTGCAGCGCAGGTGGGGCACACACCCACCGTGACGTCGGGCTCCTTGTTGGTGGGGCACGCCGGGTCCACGCACACGACGTAGGGCTTCGAGCGGAACGGCTGCACCTTGATCTGCGGGCAGCCGCACACGGGGCACAGCTCCTCCACCGTCTGGATCTTGCCCTGGGGCAAGGGGTAGGTGACCTCGCACTCGGGCCAGGCGGAGCACCCGATGAAGCTCGAACGGGTCTTGGCCGACTGCTTCACGAGCAGGTCATGGCCGCACTTGGGGCACACGCCGATCTTGGCATCTGCCTGCACCGCGTCGCTGATGGCCTCGCCGAGGTCCTCCTTGTGCTCGATGAGGCCCTCGAGCAGCGAGGCAAGCAGCTCGCGGGAGTGGTCGACGACGGCGTCCTGGCTTGCCTGGCCCTCGGCCACCTTCGTCATGTCGCCTTCGAGCTCGCTTGTCATCTCAGGCGTGGTTATGTGGGCGGCGTAGCACTCGAGGGCGTCGATGATGGCCATACCGAGCTGGCTGGGCTCGATGGGGTCGTTCTTGAGGTACTTCACCTCGTAGAGGCGCTCGATGATGGAAGCACGGGTGGACTTGGTGCCCAGGCCCAGGCGCTCCATCTCCTGCACGAGCTTGCCCTGGCTGTAGCGCGCCGGCGGCTCGGTCTGCTTGGCCTCGAGGTCAAGCGAGGTGAGGTCGACCTCCTGGCCCACGGAAAGGGCAGGCAGCTGCTCGTCCTTCTTGGAGCCGTACGGATAGATGGCGCGATAGCCGGGCTTCACGAGCACGTCACCGCTGGCGGCAAACGTCTGGCCGCCCGCATCGAGCGTGACCTTGGTGCCCTCGATGACGGGCTGCTCGGAGAGGGTCGCAAGGAACCTGCGGGCAATGAGGTTGTAGAGCTTCCACTCCTCGGGGCGCAGCTTGTCGGGGTCGCCGACACCCGTGGGGTAGATGGGCGGGTGGTCGGTGGTCTCCTGCTTGCCGCGGGTGGCCTTGAGGGGCTGCGCGGCCAGGAGCTCGTCGCAGTAGTTGGCGTACTGCGGCACGCCCTTGAGCATCGTCACGACCTCGGAAAGGTCGAGCGTCTCGGGATACACCGTGTTGTCGACACGCGGGTAGGAGATGAGGCCGCTCATGTAGAGCGACTCGGCGATGCGCATGGTGCGCGCCGGCGTGAGGCCCTCGGCGGCAGCGGCCGTCTGCAGGCTCGTGGTGTTGAACGGCGTTTGGATGGTGCCCTTGCGCGTCTTCTTCACCACGTCGGTCACGCGGGCCTTGCCTGCGGCCTTCGCGTCCTGGTAGGCGCTCGTGGCAGTCGCCTCGTCCTTGAAACGGGCCGTGGCATGGGCGACCTTGAATTCCTCGCCCTCCTGCGTGGCGGCGGTGCCGCGCACGACCCAATAGTCCTCGGGAACGAAAGCCTGGCGCTCCTTCTCACGACGCGCCACAAGGGCGAGCGTGGGGGTCTGCACACGACCGGCGCTGCGCACGTTGCCCAGGCCGCCGAACTTGGCCATCGTGAGGTAGCGCGTAAGCACGGCACCCCAGATGAGGTCGATAAACTGGCGCGACTCACCGGCGGCTGCCAGGTCGTCGTCCACGGCCACGAGGTTCTCGCGAGCAAAGGCGTGCTCGAGCTCAGGCTTGGTGAACGACGAGTAGCGGGCGCGCACCACCGGCACGTCCTCGTTGACCTGACGCACCATGGACACGGCGTCCGAGCCGATGAGCTCGCCCTCACGGTCGAAGTCGGTTGCGATGATGACCTCGTCGGCCTTCTTCGCGAGGTTCTTGAGGGTGCGTATGATCTCCTTCTCCGCAGGCTCCTTCACAACGGGCGCCCACACGAGATACGGAAGGCTCGGCACCTTCCAACCCTTGATGTCCACGCCCTCCTTGGTGAAAGGCTTGCGGACCTTCTCGAAGGGCGGGTGGGCAAGAGTCGCAGGCAGGCTTGCTGGAAAGACCTCGCCTTCCTCGTCGACGCCAAACCAGCCCTGGTCTTCGCGCCACTGCAGCTCCCGGGGAAAATCGACCGCCAGGATATGGCCGCGCAGACCCATGGCGACCCACTCCTCCCCCTCACGGGTGAAGCGGCACACGGGGGTGTTGTAGACCTTGTCCTTCTTGGTGCCAACACCGAGCTCCTTGGCGATGTTCTCGGCGGCGTTGGTCTTCTCGGCAACTACAAGCTTCATGGCGCTACTCGGCCTTCTTGCCGCGAGCCGCCTCGATGCGGCCAGAGAGGAACTCGGCCCAAGCGTCGATGCCCTGGCCCGTCTTGGAGGAGATGCGGAAGACCTCGGCGTTGGGGTTGAGGTCGGAGATCTCGGCGTCAAAAGCCGCCTCGTCGAAGTCGAACACCGGCAGCGTGTCGACCTTGCTCAGGATGACGGCGTCGCTGGCCTGGAAGATGCCCGGGTACTTGAGAGGTTTGTCGTGGCCCTCGGGCACGGACAGGATCATCGCCGTGAGGTCGGCACCCAGGTCGAAGTCGACGGTGCACACGAGGTTGCCGACGTTCTCGATGATGATGAGGTCGGCCCAGTCCAGGTCGATGGCGCCCAAGGCGCGCTTGACCATGTCGCCCTCCAGGTGGCACAGGCCGCCCGTGTTGATCTGCACGGCAGCGGCGCCGTGCTCCTTGACCTTGAGAGCATCGACGTCGCTGGCGATGTCGCCCTCGATGACGGCCACGTTGTAGCGGCCCTTGAGGGCCTCGATGGTGGCGATAATCGTGGTCGTCTTACCGGCACCCGGGCCGGAGAGCAGGTTGACGCAGCAGATCCCGTGCTTCGCATAGACGTCGCGCAGCTCTGCGGCGATGCGGTCGTTGCGGTCGAGGATTCCCTTGGAAACCTCGATGGTCTTCTCTGCCATAGTGCTCACCTTTCCTTTTGAGCCAAAAGGCCCGTCTCGCGGCACAGGCGGGACGGGCCTTGAGTTTTATTGAGCCTTCTCAGCCTGCTCGGCGGGCGCGTCATCAGGGATGTCCACGTCCATTGAGGCTATCTCGAGCTCGCGACCCGAGAGCAGCATCGTCGAGGCGCTGCCGCATTCCGGGCATTTGAGATGAAAACGGTCGTGCTCGAACTCGTGACCGCACTTCAGACATGCCGAGCGCGGGTAGACGTACTCGACCTCGAGCCTGCATCCCTCGACCATGGGGCCGCGCTGCTCGCAGCAGATGCCCCACATGAAGTCGAGCGACTCCTGCACAACCTCGGTCATGTCACCCACACGCAAGCGCACGCACACAAGCTTGTCGGCACCCGCCTTCTCAGCGGCTGGAATCACCGAGTCGAGAACACCCTCTACGATGGAGTACTCGTGCACGGGTTATTCCTTGTCCTCGTCTTCATCATCGTCGTCGTCCTCGTCCTCGTCGGGGTCGACCCAAGTGCCGTCGGCCTTCTGCTTGGCGATGCGCTTGGACAGGACGAAGCGAGCAACGAGCATCGAGATCTCGTACATGGACAGCAGGGCCGCGAACATGAAGAGCATCGTGACCGGGCTTGCGTCGGGCGTGACCATGGCGCACAGGACGAGAAGCACGACGTAGATGGTACGCCAGTTCTTGCGGAACGTCTTGTACGGCACGAGGTTGAACACGATGAGGTAGAACACGATGAGCGGCAGCTCGAATGCGATGCCGAAGGCAATCTCAAGGCCCAGGATGGCCTTGATGTAGGTCTCGGCGTCGGGAAGCACCGTACCGATGGCATCGGACTCGCCAGTCATCCAACCAAAGGCAGCACCCAGGATGACGCAGTAGCAGAAGACGATACCGAAGATGAACAGGAACACGCCGACGGCCAGGGTGGGCACGACCCAACGACGCTCGTTGGGCTTAAGCGCCGGAAGGAAGAACGCGAGAATCTCCCACAGCACGATGGGCGAGCAGACGCACACGGCCGCGAAGATGGCAACGCGGAACCTGATGGAGAAGCCGCCCAGAGGAGAGCTGACGTAGAGTCCCGAGGCAACGTCGCCGGCCAGCGACGGCGGGATGAACTCCTGCACAGGGGCCATCAAGAAGTTGATGAGCGAAGGAGTCGCGAAGTACAGAATGATGGCCGTAACAAAAAGCGACGTGACGATGATGGTCAGACGGCGACGGAGTTCGCCGAGGTGATCCATCAAGGGCATGCGTGCGGGTCCGATAGGCATGGTATGTCTCCAGGCCGCCCTTAGGCGTCGGCCTGTTCCTCCTTCTCAGCCTTCTGGGCAGCGGCAGCTGCACGGGCGGCTGCGATGCGATCCTTGTCGATACCGTAGAGCTTGGCAGCCGAGGAGGTGCTCTTCTTCGCCGTGGTCGCAGGCTTAGCGGCCGTTGCGGCAGGCTTCTTCTCGGCGGCAGCGGCCTTCTCAGCCTCAAGGCGAGCCTTACGCTCGGCGAACGTCTCGGAGGTACCGGCCTTCTTCACAGGAGCGGCCGGCGTCTCGGCGGCGGAAGCCGTCTCGCCAGCAGCCTTGCGCTTGGAGGCGGCATCGGCCTCGGCGGCCAGGCGCGCCTTCTTCTCGGCGAACGTCTCAGGCTTGGCCGAAGCGGCGGCACCCGTGACCTTCTTCTTGGGGCCCTGCTTCTTGGCAGGCTCTTTCATGGACTCATTGAGCGGGTTCACGATCTCGGCCTGGACCATCTTGTTCATCTGGTCCTGGGCCTGACGGAACTGCCTCAAGGCACGGCCGATGGTGCGACCCATGGCGGGAAGCCGGTCCGGACCGAAGATGAGGAAGCCGAATATGAGGATGATCGCGAGCTCGGTACCACCGATTCCTAACACCGTGGGACCTTTCTGTTGCATGCGGGCATTACGGTTTGCGCCCCTGTGGTGCGCGCAAGTCTTGACAGTATAGGGCAAGACATGCGCCGAGACGCCCACAAAAATCGCACTAGTTTGCCAAGTCGGCAAAACCGGGGCGGTTTTTGTCGTTCCAAGGATTAGGACTCTTTGAGTCCGAGCACCTCGTCAACGCCAAGCAGGCCCAAAATCCTCAGGACGTTGGCCTGGGGATTGAGCACCTGGAAGACACGACCGGAGTCCTGGGCCTTGTGGGCCGAACCCACGAGCACACCGATGCCCGTCGAGTCGATGTAGGAAACCTCGGCCATGTCGACCTCGACTTCCTGCACGGTCTCGTCGGACAGGCCGGCGTCGATCTGGGCGCGCAGGTCCTCGGCGTTGCTCACGTCGACCTCGCCGCTCACGACGACGCGCAGCCTCCTTCCCTGCGCCATGCTCTCTACCTGTAGGTTCATAAGCAAATCCTCCTTGGGACTGTCGTCGCGACTGCCCTTGAATACCCGATTGGCACACCTTCCAAACACCAAGATTGCCAAACTTGTCCATAAAGGCAGTGCAAACGGTTACTTCGTGGCCGAATCGGCGTCCTTCTGCGCATCGGCGTCGTCTGCCGCCTTGTCGCTGGAAGCGTCGTTGTCGGCCTTCTCGTCGTCCTCCTGCGCGTCGGCGACATCAGCGTCAGTGGAGGCCTCGGCGTCCGAGGAACCAGCGTCGGCAGTGCCCTCGGCGCTCGAGGAATCGGCCTCGGCGCTGTCATCGCTGTCGGAACTCTGCCCATCGAGCGCGTTCTGCGCCAGCTGGGCGTAAATCTGAGCCGTCATGGACACGCCGGCAGAGCCGTCGGAGTCAAGCTCGGCGGCCTTGTTGAATGCCTCGACCGCAGCGGCGTAATCGGGGGTCTCACCGGTGTAGTGCATAACGCCCAGGTTGAACCATGCCATGGCGTAGTCGGCACCGTCGCCCTCCACGTAAGCGGTGAGCTCGGCGAGGCCCTCGTCGGCCTTGCCGCCGTAGAAGAGGCACACGGCGTGGTCGACGCTCACGGCCTGCGAGGTCTCCTTGGCCAGGTACTGGCCGTAGTAATCGGCAGCCGTGGCGAAAGCCTCCTCGACCTGGTCTTCGTTACCAGAGTAGTCGGAAGCCGCACGCATGGCGTTGGCCATGTCCATGTAGTTGTTGCCCAGGCTTGCCATGGCCGTGGTGTTTGCAGGGTTGTCGGCAAGCTTCTGCTCAAGGCTGGAGATGATGCCGGAGTACTTCTGCTTGACCGCGGCGACCGTGGTGGTGTTCGCCGTGGAATCGGTCTGCTGGTCAGACTCTTCGGCCTGCTGGGAGGCGTTGTCGGAGTTGAACGAGCAGCTGCTGAAGAACGGCAGGCACATCGAGACCACCAGGATAACGGCAAAGGCGACGATGACGACCTTCATCCAACCCGGGGTGTTGTTCTTGTCAAAAGCCACGAGATTCTCCTACTCAGTTTTCGCCGCGGCTGCGGCTGCTCCATTGGTGAGACCGTCGGCTGCGATTTGCGAGTTCGAAGCGACGTACATACCCGCAAAATACCCCACGCCCAAACCAAGCAGCAGCGCCACGACGGCGATGGCGACAGCCATGCCAAACGTCGGCGGCTTGATGGCCCCCTTTTCGCGCTTGGAAGAGGAGCCGGCCGTGGGGGCAACGTCCCCCTGGGCGCCGCCCTCCTCGGGGAAGAACTGATCGGCAGAATCTGACATGGAAAAACGACCTTTCTAGCTGGAGTTACGACCTCAGGCGACGGCGCACGGTCTCGAGGCTCTGGGTGATCCTTCGCATCTCGTGCGTGTCGGCGTTAGGCACTTGGCAGAACTTGTCAGCGGCATCATAGACGATATTGCCGTCGACCATCGTCATCATGACATCATCCCTACTGGAGGTATGCACAACGGCGGAGGTGGGGAAGTGCGTGGGGGCCTGGCGCGAGTCGGACAGGTCGATGGCGATGATGTCGGCCTTCTTGCCCGGATCGAGCGAGCCCACGAGGTCGTCGAGACCCAGGGCACGGGCGGAGTCGAGCGTGGCCATGCGGATCATGTCAGGGCCCTCGATGAAGCCGTCCTTGCCGTGCGTGGCGCGCAGGGCGAGCATGGCGAAGCGCATCTCGGCGATCGGGTCCATGCTGTCGGAAGCCGCCGGCGAGTCGGAGCCCAGGCCCACGGCGATGCCGGCGCGGCGCATCTCGGGGATGCGCGCCAGGCCCTGGCCGAGCTTGGCGCAGGCGCGCGGCGTCACGGCGACGCTCACACCGTGGTCGCGCAGAAGCTCGATGTCGTGGTCCTCAAGCTTGACGCAATGGACGGCGAGCAGCTGCGGCACGTCGAGGATGTCCCAGTTGAGCGCATACTGAACCGGCGTGCAGCCGGCGGGCAACAGCTCCACCGACTGGCGCGGAGCGAACGCCTGGTGGTCGGAGGAGTCGTTGGCGATGGAGAACACCGACGAGCCGTAGCGGATGAAGTCGCACTCCTCCTGCGAGCCGGCCAGGTGCATGGCCACGGGCGTGCCGGTGGCGTTTGCGAAGTCCGCGACCTCCTTGAGGATCTGGGGGTGGCAGCTGAAGAGGTTCTCGGGAGCGATGCCGATCTGGATGCGGTCGGTGTCGGCGACCTGGCCGCGCCACTGCCCGATCTGCTCGACGGCGCGCCCCATCTCCTCCTCGACCTGCTTGCGGGCGGGCGCACCGACGCTGCGGTACACGATGCCGCGCAGGCCCAGCTCGGCGATGGCGGGCAGGCACGCGCCCGTGGAGGTGACGTCGGCCACGCAGGTGATGCCGGCGGTGAGGGCCTCGTAGGCGCCGATGTAGGCGGAGTCGAACCAGTCCTTGATGGTGAGCAAGGCCATCTTCTCGTTGATGAAGGCCTTCCAGCTCGCATAGGGCGTGTCGTTGAGAATGCCGCGCATGAGCGAGAACTCCAGGTGCGAGTGGCAGTCCACGAAACCAGGCATGATGGCGGCCATGCCGAAGTCGCGGACCTCCTCGCCGGGATGGCGCGCCATGAGGTCGGCGGCGGTGCCGACCTCGACGATGCGGTCGCCCTCGACGAGCACGGCGCCGTACTCGATGTAGGTGTCAAACGCGCTGGACACGGGAATCACATAGCGGGATGTGAGCAGCATAGGACCGGTCCTCCTGTCGTTTAGCCGAGCTTCTCGGCGGGTGTGGTGGCGCGGGGCGCCTTGTGTGCCTCGTACACGGCGGCAATGCCTCCCGTGCAGTCGCGGTAATCGGCCTTTTCAAAGCCCGACTCAAGCAGTTCCCGCACGACGGTGTCCTGCGGGGGGAACTCGCGAATGGAGCTCGCCAGGTACTTGAAGCCCGACGAGTCCCCGCACACCGCCCCGCCCACGGCGGGCACGACATGCATGAGATACACGTGGTAGACGGCACGCCACACGGCGTTGGGGGGCGTGCCGAACTCCAGGATGATGGCGCGGCCGCCCGGCTTGAGCACGCGGGCCGCCTCGCGCATGGCACGCTTGCGGTCGGAGAAGTTGCGTAGGCCGTACGCCATCGTGAGCACGTCGAACGACTCGTCGTCGTAGGGCAGGTTCATGGCGTCGGCGACCTTGAAGGCGCAGGGAACCCCGCACGAGGCACCGGACTCGGCGCGGCTTCGCGCCACCTCGAGCATCTCGGGCGTGAAGTCGGAAACCTCCACGCTGGCCGGCGGGCACCGGCGACACAGCTCGAACGACACGTCGCCCGTGCCGCCCGCCACGTCGAGGACGCGCTCCTGAGGCGTGCAGGCAGCGGTGAGCGCCACGCGCTTGAGCCAAGCCTTGTAGATGCCCATGCTCGACAGGGCGTTGAACGTGTCGTACTTGCGGGCGATTTTGGAGAAGATGCCCTGCACCATCTCGCCCTTTTGATCGAGGTTGAGCTCGGGAGTCTCCATGCCCATCCCCTAGGCCCTTGCGGCACGCGCCAGACGTGCGCTCACGAGCTTGACGCAGGTCACAAACACACCCAGCGCCTCGTCGAGCTCGGAAAGGGTGGGATAGGTGGGCGCGATGCGGATGTTGGAGTCCTTGGGGTCGACCCCGCCAGGATAGGTGGCGCCTGCGCCCGTGAGCGTCACGCCGCACTCGGCGCACAGCTCGAACACCGCCTTGGCCGACCCCTCGGGGCCGTCGAACGACACGAAGTAGCCGCCGCGCGGATGCGTCCAGCTGGCGACGTTGAGGTCGCCCAGGCCCTCGGTGAAGCGCTTCTCAACAAGCTCGAAGCGCGGGCGCATGATCTCGGCCTGCTTGGCCATATGGGCGCGCAGGCCGTCAAGGTCGCGCAGGTAGAGCACGTGGCGCAGCTGGTTGAGCTTGTCATGGCCGATCATGCGGTGCTTGTACTCGCTCTTGAGGTCGTCGAGGTTGGCCTTGCTCGCCGCCATGGCGGAGACGCCCGCACCGGGGAAGGTGATCTTGGAGGTGGAGCAGAACTGGTACACCAGGTCGGGGTTGCCGGCGGCGCAGGACAGCTCAAAGACGTTGGCGATGGGAGCGGCGCCCTCGGGGTAGAGGAAGTGCTCGCAGTAGGCGTTGTCCCAGTACACGCGGAAGTCGGGTGCGGCGGGCTTCAGGCGCGCGATGCGCTCGACGACCTCGTCGGAATAGACGCAGCCCGAGGGGTTGGAATACTTGGGGACGCACCACATGCCCTTGACGTCGGGGTCGGCCACGAGGGCCTCGACGGCGTCCATGTCCGGGCCGTCCTCGCCCAGCGGCACGCAGACGCACTCGAAGCCGAACTGCGAGACGATACCGAAGTGGCGGTCATAACCGGGAACGAGGCAGATCCACTTGAGCTTGCGGGCCTGCATCTGCAAAAGCATCGGGTCGGCGCCGCAGACGCCCTTGACCATGGCGTGGCTGACGGCGTCGTACATGAGGGTGAGCGAGCTCTCGCCGCCGATGAGGACGTTCTCGGCGGGCACACCCAGGATGTCGCCGAAGAACTTGCGGCACGACGGGATGCCCTCCAGGCAGCCGTAGTTTGCGCAGTCGACACCGCCGTCTGCGAGAACGGCGTCGGACTTCAGGACGTCGAGCATGGGACGAGACAGGTCGAGCTGCTCGGAGGACGGCTTGCCGCGCGCCATGTTGAGCTTCAGGCCGCGCGCCTTGATCTGGGCGATGCGCTCCTCGAGTTCGGCAGTCTGGCTTGCAAGCTCGGAGTCGGAGAGGGACTCATAGTATGACGCGGACATGGCGGCACCCTTCGTTTGTGACATGTTCGGAACGCGCGGCGCAGAACCGGGGACCCAAGGCCCGCTTCTCCCCCGTCGCGACGATCCGGCGATTTCGCTGCAACCATAGATGATAGCCTGCCGCACGTTTCACGCTCGTGAAATGCCCGATATCTACGCAACGGGCAGGACATGTGGTGCAAGACGGCGGGCTCTGCGGCCGGCGCGGCATGCGCTATAGTGTGCCTGCGCGATTCACAAAACCAGCCGCACATCCCCGGAGGCCCCTTTGTCCTACGACTTCAACCCATTTGCCGCCACTTTGCCCACGCACGACGAAACCAAGGCGCCCAGCGGCCCCATCAACGTGCGCAGCGAGGACTACGGCGTGTTGCAGGACCTGGTAAACACCCTCTTTGCCCGCAAAGAGCAGGCAAGCCGCCTGGACCTTGTCCTTTTGGCCGAGTCCTGCGACGTGTGCGACGACATCATGGAGGTCTGCACGCTCATGCCGTCCGGCACCTACACGAGGGCGCGCCTGTGCGACCAGATGAACTCGATCGTCACCGCCCACGGCTGGGGCCTCACCTACGGCACCGTGGAGTAAGCGCGGGCAGGCCACCTTGAGCCGCCCCATTGACGCCGCGCGGCTCTATACTTGCCCCACTTGAAAAAGACCGACGTACGACAAAAAGGCAGGAACATCCTCATGTCCAACGCTTGTGAGCGTCCCCACTTCCCCAAACGCGCCGTTGTGACCAGCGGCATGCCCTATGGCAACAAGGACCTGCACTTCGGCCACATCTCGGGCGTCTTCGTGCCCGCCGACTTCTACGCGCGCTTCCTGCGCGACCGTATCGGCGCCTCCAACGTCGTGTTCGTGTCGGGCACCGACTGCTACGGCTCGCCCATCATGGAGGGCTACCGCAAGAAGGTCGCCGAGGAGGGCTACGAGGGCACGATCGTCGACTACGTGAAGACGAACCACGAGCACCAGAAGCAGGCGCTCGAGGCCTACAACATCTCGCTGGACATCTTCGCCGGCAGCGCCCTTGAGCCCGCCGCGAGCCACCATGCCGCCCTCACCGCCCAGATCGAGGAGCGCCTGCACGAGACGGGCACCCTGTCGCTTCGCTCCACCAAGCAGTTCTATGACGTGCAGGCGGGACAATTCCTCAACGGCCGCCAGGTGAAGGGCTTCTGCCCCGTGAAGGGCTGCAAGTCTGAGAAGGCCTACGCCGACGAGTGCGACCTGGGCCACCAGTTCGAGCCCGAGGAGCTCATCAACCCCGTCTCGCAGCTCACCGGCACCACCCCCGAGCTGCGCCCGGTGGACAACTGGTACTTCGACCTGCCCTCCAAGCATGACTTCATCGCAAGCGAGGTCACGCGCCAGAAAGGCGACGAGCGCGTGCGCCCCGTGGTGACCTCCACGGTCGCCGAGTGGCTGCTGCCCCCCGTCATCCACGTGACCGCCCCCATGCGCGAGGCGCTCGACGCCGCACTGCCGACGCTGCCCGCCCACGAGCTGACCGAGACCGACGGCAAGGGTGCCTGCAGCCTGACGTTTGCCGACTGGCAGGCCCGCGACGAGGCCCGCGACGCCCTCGTGGCCGCCGGCGTGCGCTTCCGCACGGGCAAGACCCTGCTGCCCTTCCGCATCACGGGCAACATCGAGTGGGGCGTGCCCACCCCCGTCATGGACGGCGTTGAGGGCCTCACCACCTGGTGCTGGCCCGAGAGCCTGTGGGCGCCCATCTCGTTCACCCAGACCGTGCTCGACCTCGACGCCGAGAACGGCGGCGGCCGCTACTCCAGCGACGACTGGCGCGACTGGTGGTGCAGCGAGGACTGCGACCAGTTCCAGTTCATCGGCCAGGACAACATCTACTTCTACTGCGTGGCGCAGCCTGCCCTGTGGGACGCCCTGGGCTGGGGCCTCAAGCAGAGCGTGCCCGTGGCCAACTACCACATCCTCTTCATGGGCGCCAAGGCCTCCAGCTCCGGCGCCGTGAAGCCCCCCATGGCACTTGACCTGCTCGATTACTACACGCCCGAGCAGTTGCGCGCCCACTGGCTGTCGCTTGGCTTGGGCGACAAGCCCGTGAGCTTCTCTCCCAAGCCCTACGAGCCCGACCCCAAGAAGCGCGAAGACCCCCGCATGGCCGACCCTGCGCTCAAGGAGTCCGCGCTGCTCACGAACGTCTTCAACCGCCTGGCACGCTCGTGCTTCTACGGCGCGACCTCGCACTGCGAGGGCAAGCTGCCCGCCGGCGCCTGCGCCCCCGAAGTCAGCGCCGCCTGCGAGAAGGCGCTGCTTGCCTTCGAGCGCAAGATGCACGTGCTTGACTTCCCCGGCGCCCTGCGCGTGGCCGACGACTTCATCCGCGACGCCAACAAGCGCTGGAGCGACGCGAGCAAGGACGCCAAGAACATGGACGACGAGGCTGCCACGACGAGTGCCATGCAGGCGGCGCTGCGCGACGCGTTCGCGGCCCTGCGCGTGGCCGCCCTGCTCATGCACCCCTGCGTGCCCACCGGCTGCGAGATGATCCGCGACTACTTCCAGTTTGACGAAGAGCTCTTCTTCAGCTGGGACAACGCGTTCATGAGCCTCGACGAGCTCACGGTTGCCGCCGGCGAGATCCCCGGCGAGCATGTGGTGCGCGAGCTACCTGCCAGGACCGACTTCTTCTCCAAGCACGAGTCCCAGTACTAGTTCCCACACAGCAAGGCAAGACAACAGAGGCCCCCGCGACGCACATGTGTCGCGGGGGCCTCTTGCTTGCAAGCGCTTTTGACGAGGCAGGCGTTACTCCTTTGCCGGCGTTTCGGGGAACATCGATTCAGAGAGCGTCTCGCCCTCGGAGTTCATCACGATGACGTCGCAGCTCACGGGCAGGCCCGCAATCTGCTGGTAGAGGTTCGCGGCATGCCCCAGGTTGGTGGCAAGACCGGCGTCGCTGTCGGGAATCGTCTTGGAATCAAGCACCACCACGACGGTGGCGAACGTCTCGTCGTAGTCGACCGAAGTCACGCCGGTGTAGGTGCCGTCAGTCGTGCTCGACTTGATCTTGTCTTGAATTGCCTGGTAGGCATGGGAGGCAAACGCCGCAAAGTCCTCGCTCGAAAGGCTCACGACATACGAGCCGTCATCCTGGGCCGCAATGTCGGTGGCGCCCAGGCGCTCGAGGAACTTCTCGCGGCCGCGCTCAGAGATGCCGAGGATGTCAAAGAAGTCGACGGGGACGGTGACGGCACTCGTGGTTGTCTGCAACGTGGGCGCACTCTCCTGCGCGGGGGCGGTGTCGCCGGCGGATGCCGGGGATGCCGCAACGGCCTTCCCCTGAGAGGCGCTTGAGGAGGAGCTTGATGTGGCGTTTGAGGCGTCTTGGCAGCCAAGCAGCGGGATTGCTACCAGGCAACCCGCCAATGCAAGCGAAGCGACCACCGTAAACGCCTTACGACCCATCATTTGCTACATCCCCTTTCGCGTTCTGCCCTGGCTACTCTTTATACCCCCGAGTCGCCTGGCGCACAATGACAAAAAAGGCGCTGCACCCGCTGACTATGACCATGAACGGCTTTCAGCGGCGTGCAACGCCTTTGACACAAAGATGAGAGCGCCTTGAAACGTCAGCGGTTAGCTTCAACCGCAGGTGCGCGTTTAACCCTCGACGACCTCCACGTCCTGGGCCTCGACGACCTCAGCGGCGTCGAGCCGGTACGTGCGGGCACTCTGGGCTGCGAACAGAATGGTCGAGCCATTGTGCAAAAGTCCCGAGGTCGCAGGGGCAATGATGCCGGCGATACCAAGCGCCAAAAGCCCCGTGTTGAACGTCATGACCTCGCGGAACTGCAGGTCCATGCGATTCATGAGGTCGCGCGACAACTGACGCAGGCGCACAATGCTCGCCAGGTCCGCCTCGGTGAGCGTGATGTCGGCGACCTCCTTGGCAATGGCGGTACCCATAGCCATGGCGATGCCCACGTCGGCCAAGGAGAGCGCCGGCGAGTCGTTCACGCCGTCGCCCACCATCACCACACGCCTGCCCTCGTTTTTAAGCTTCTCTATATATGAGTGCTTCTGTTCGGGAAGCATGTTTGCGCAGAACTCGGTGATGCCCGCCTGAGCGGCCACAGGCGCAGCTGCGCGCTCGTTGTCGCCGGTGAGCATGACGATGTGCCTGAAGCCCAGACGGCGCAGCTGCGCCACAGCCTCGGGAACACCCGACTTGATGGGGTCGTGGATGCCGATGACGCCCACGAGCTTGCCGTCAACCGCCAGGTAAAGCGAGGATATTGCGCCGAACGCCTCGATGATGCGGGCATGGGCCGCCTCATCGATGACGACCCCCTCGTCCTCGACGACAAAGTGCTCGCTGCCAATGACGCAGCGCTTGCCGTCGAGTGAGCTGGCGATACCGTGGGCCACGATGTACTCGACCTCGGCATGGCGCTCGCGATGCTGCAGGTTGCGTGCGGCGGCGGCGTTCACCACGGCGCGAGCAACGGGATGCGGGAAATGCTCCTCCAGGCAGGCCGAGAAGCGCAGCACCTCCGTCTCATCCCAGCCGTCGAAGGCAAGCACGCCGGCGACCTGGGGTTCGGCGTTGGTGAGGGTGCCCGTCTTGTCGAAGACGATGGTGTCGGCATTGGCCATGGCCTCGAAGTACTTGGAGCCCTTGACCATGAAGCCCTCGCGCACGCTTTGGTTCATGGCTGAAAGCACGGCAATGGAACCCGTGAGCTTGAGGGCGCACGAGTAGTCCACCATCATGGATGCAGCCGTCTTCACCAGGCTCTTTGTGGTGATGGCGACAATGCCGGCAAGCAGGAAGTTCCACGGGACGATCTTGTTGGCAAGCGTCTCGCGGCGTGTCTGCACGCCCGCCTTGAGGGCCTCGGACTGCTCGACGAGGCTCACGATGGAACGCAGGCGCGTCTCGCCGGTGCCGGAGTGCACCCGCACAAAGATCTCGCCCGACTCAACTGCGGTGCCAGCAAACACATCGTCGCCCACCGTGCGCTCCACGGCGAGGGGTTCGCCGGTGAGCGCCGCCTGGTTGACCATCGCGCAGCCCGCCTCGACCGTGCCGTCGACACTGACGGGCATGCCCGTGCGAATGACGACGAGGTCGCCCTCGACAAGTGACGTGGTGGGAACGCCGACCTCACGCTCGCCATCGATGAGCTGGGCCGTCTCAGGCGCGTCGAGAAGCGAGCGGATGAGCTCGCCCTGCGAACGGGCGCGGGTGTATTCCTCGAGCGTCTCGCCGAGATTGAGCAAGAACATCGTGGACGAGGCAGTTTTGGGATCCTTGCAGATGAAGGCCATGCCGATGGCGGCAGCGTCGAGCACGGGTACGTCGAGCCTGCCGTGCGCAAGCGAGTCAAGCGCGGCGGCGAGGAAGTGACGATAGCTCCAAACGGTCCAGGCGGTACGCAAGGGAGCCGGCAAGAACCACCTGCGGGCATAGTGGGAGCCCACCAGCCACAGGATGTCCCGCACGAGGGCACGCGTCTGGGTCGAAGGGTCGTATGCCGCAAGCTCCCGGGCCGCCTCGATGTCAGCAGCTTTGATGCCCACGAGGTGGCAGAACACGCGCTCCTTGGCCCCCTCGCCGGCGGCGTAGCTTATCGCCACCTCGCCGTTGCGCGGGTAGACCGTCGCCTTCGTGACGTCCGGACAAGCCCGAACCACCTGCTCGAGGGCGGAAACGTCACCCTCGGGAACCGGGCCGCGCAGCTTGACGCGCACGCGTCCCGGAAGTTCTTTGACAGGTGCGAAGTCCATGAGTCTTCCTTTGTGCGCTAGGCGTTGGCCTTGGCGGCGTCTTCCGTGGTGATGTAGCTGGCCTCAGCCACAATGTCGTCCACCTCGGCCTTTGCCTGCTCGCAGATGTCGAGATAGGCGTTCTTGGCACGCATGCCGGAGGCAACGACCTTGACGTAGCCCTTCTTGGCGGTCTGGGAGGTAACGGCCTTCACGCCGGCAGTACCCAGGACGAAACCGCCTGCAACGAGCAGGCCGTTGTGATGCTTCGAGCCCCACTTCTTGATCTTCTCGAACGCCATGATACAAACCTTCCTCTCTTGATATGCAACGCCCCCCATGGGCGCTGTACGACTGGTTTGAGGCCCTGGGGCGCGCGACGCCCTAAGCCGTGAGCTCGAGGGTGCGACCAGCGGGCACAGAGCAGCGAAGCGCCCGTCCCGGACACACCTCGATCGTGTCGAAATCGGCCGAGTCGTGAAAATCGATGCCACCCACGATCTGGTCCCAGTGGGCAACCACGAACAGCGCGATGTCGGGGTCGTAGGCAGCGCCTGCCCCCTGCTCGATCTGCTCGCGGCATTCTTCCTGCGTCTTTCGCTTGGAAGAGAGACGCTTGCCCAGCATGGAATCGATGGAGTCGCACACGGCGATGATGCGTGAACCCAGGGGAATGTCGGTGCCGGACAGGCCGTCGGGATAGCCCTGGCCATCCCAGCGCTCGTGGTGATGACGCACGATGAGAGCGATGGGTTCCAAGCTTGCGCAGCGTCCCAGAATCTCGGCACCCATGCGCGCGTGGTCACGCATCACGGCATGCTCCTCGGGGGTTCTGCGCCCCTTCTTGAGCAAGATGGAATCGGGGATGGCAATCTTGCCGATGTCGTGAACGTGAGCCGCCATGTGGATGGTCATCACCTGCTCGGCAGGCAGACCCATGGCCAGGCAGGTTTGCTCCACCATGTCGCCCACACGCAGCGAATGCTCGGCAGTATGCGGGTCGCGCGCCTCGAGCGCCGAGACGATGCCCTGCACGAGGTCGTGCAGCAGCTCGGCAGATGCGCACAGGTTCAGACAGGCGTCCATCTCGCCTTCCTCCCAACTTGCCTGAGATAACAAAGCGTCGCTCATTTTAGTAATCTAATTCTAACTTAGAGACTTAACTGAAAAGTTTTCTGAGCCATACTCGTAAGAACCACAGATGGCTGTGCCATACTCTGCAGTCTTGATAGATGGCGAAGTTTGACGACGATTTTTAAAAGGATGGTTAACGCGCATGGATGTTAAAGAACGTTCACAAGTGCCCGAGCGCTACACATGGGACCTGTCGAGCATGTATGCAAGCGACGAGGACTTCCTTGCCGCCTTGCAAGCTGCCCAAGACATGCCGCAGCGCCTGGCGCGGTTCCGCGGCCATGCATGCGAGAACGCCTCAGGCTTGCTTGCCTTCCTGGAAGAGCAGGACGCATGCAACACCGAGCTTGCACGTCTTGCCAACTATGCCGAGCGTAAGTGCGACGAGGACACGCGCATCGCCCTCTACCAGGACTTCTGCGCACGTGTCACAACACTTTGCGTACAGGTGTCCTCGGCGGTTGCATGGTTTGACGCAGAGCTGCTCGCCTGCGATGCGGCCCGCGTGGAGGGCTTTTATGAGGAGGAGCCCGCGCTTGAGGGCTGGAGGCGCGCCATAGAGCGCGTGCTCGCCCGCCGCTCCCACACGCTCTCGAGCGCCGAGGAAGCCCTGCTTGCCAGCGCCGGAGAAATCGCACGCCAGCCGGAAAATGTCTTCAGCATGTTCAGCGACGCCGACCTGACGTTCCCCGAGGCGCTCGACAGCACGGGCGCGCGCCACCAGGTGACGCACGGCACGTTCGTGCCGCTCGAGCGAAGCGGCGACCGCACCCTTCGCCAGGGCGCCTATGAGAGCCTCTACGGGGTGTACGACCAGTTCAAGAACACCGCCGCCGCCATGCTCGCCTCCCAGGTCAAGCAGCTCAAGTTCTTCAGCGACGCACGGCACTACGACTCGAGCATGCAGGCGGCACTCGACGCCAACGAGGTGCCCGAGGAGGTCTACACCAACCTCATCAACGCGGTACGGCGCAGCCTGGGCGCCATGCACAAGTACGTTGGCCTGCGCAAACGCCTGCTCGGCGTGGACGAGCTGCGCTTCTGGGACGTCTACGTGCCCATGGTGAGCAACTTCGAGATGAAGTTCACCTACGAGGAGGCCTGCGACCTCATCCTGCGCGCGCTTGAGCCCATGGGCGAGGACTACCTCGCCATCGTGCGCCACGGTCTGGAAAGCCGCTGGGTCGACGTGTACGAAAACCCCGGTAAGCGCAGCGGCGCCTACTCGGCCGGCGGCTTCGGCATGCAGCCCGTCATCCTTCTGAACTTCCAGGGCACGCTCGACGACGTGTTCACGCTCGTGCATGAGATGGGCCACTCGGTGCATACCTACCTGAGCTGCTCCAAGCAGCCCGCACGCTACTCGGACTACCCCATCTTCGTGGCCGAGGTGGCTTCCACCTGCAACGAGGCGCTCCTCATGCATTACATGCTCGAGCACGCGCAAAGCGACGCTGAGCGCGCTTACCTGCTCGACCATCACCTCGAGCAGTTCAAGGGCACCATCTACCGCCAGTGCATGTTCGCCGAGTTCGAGCTGGAGGCAGGCCGCATGAACGCACGTGGCGAGGGCCTCACCGCCGAGGCACTGAATGCGCTGTACCGCAAGCTCAATGAGGACTACTTTGGGCCCGAGATGGTCGTGGACGACCAAATTGCCCTGGAGTGGGCGCGCATCCCGCACTTCTACTACGACTACTACGTCTACCAGTACGCCACGGGCTACGCGGCCGCCATCGCCCTGTCGCAGCGCATCCTCAACGAAGGTGCCCCTGCTGTAGCCGATTACCTGGGATTCTTGTCGGGCGGCTGCTCCAAGCCCCCCATCGAGCTTCTGCGCGGGGCGGGCGTGGACATGGCGACGCCGGCACCGGTGGATGCGGCGCTGGGGTATTTTGCGGAGCTGATAGAGGAGCTTGAGGGGTTGGTGGGGTAGAGGAAGCATGGGGCGGGCGGGAGAAGAGAGGGAGGCTTCTCCTTCGCCCGCTTGTCCTCGTACCGAAAGCTTCGAAAACCCGGGGCACGGGCGCGCTTCGCGCGCTTGTGCCCCTTTTCTTGCTTTCACTGCGGAGGTGGGCTGCGGAGAAGCCCCCTCCCCCGGACGCCACGTGCTTCCATGAGGCGTTTTAGGGACAAGGGTTGGGGGCGCACGGTGGGAAGGGCGTCGCGCACGGTGTCCCATCCTGCGGGTTTTCACTGCGGAGGTGGGCTGCGGAGAAGCCCCCTCCCCCGGACGTCACGTGCTTCCGGGAAGCGTTTAGGGACAAGGGTTGGGGGCGCAACGGCTACAGCTCTACGGGCACCCATTCGTCGTGGTTGCAGATCCAGGCTTGGGGCTGCTCGACGGAGAAGAAGACGAGGGTGGGGTCGTCGGGGCCGTCGTAGGACTCGCCGAGGGCCGTGAGGTGCTCGTAGCCGGCCTTGCGAATCTCGGGCGTGACCTCGTCCTTGAGGCCGGCCAAGCCGCGCAGGATGAGCCAGCCGTGGCCGGGCCACCAGCTCGTGGCCTCGAACTTCTGGTTGGCAAGCAGCTCCTGCCAGACGTCCTTGGTCGTGGCGGTCACGAACCACACGCGGCCGTCGCACTCAGCGGCATAGCTGAAGGGGCGCACATGGGGCTGGTCGTCAACGCTCGTGGCGAGATACCAGGCAGGAACGGCCTGGAGGTACTGCAGGACGGTGTCGATTCCACTCATGGACGAGCTCCTTTCACGGGCGGCTCACAGCCGCATTGACAGACAACGAATCGCGCTTTGGACACGGCGTGTCACGAAGCGCGGCAGTACAAATCAGGTAGCACACAACGCCCATGACGTAGGGTGCGCAGCAAGATTACCACGTCACGGAGCCTGGGCACCAAACGTGACGACAGCCGTCGGGCCATCCGGAAACACGATTCACGAACGGCGAACGTCAATCCCAGGCGGTGGGGTCCACTCGGCCACTGACCCTAGACGATGAACAAGCGGGCCGCACGGTACTTCACCATTGCAACACCGCAGGCAGAAACCGTGTTCGATGAGACCAATCGGACTTAATCATCGTCTAGGACCTCGTGGACACAGCACGTCAATCCCAGGCGGTAAGGTCTACCCCACGTAGGTCCAAGGGGTGAGGACGTCGGCGTTTGCGGTAATCTCCTCGGCACCGATGACGCGGCAGAAACCCTGCTCGCACGGTGCCTCGCCGCGCTCGACCCAAGCCGCGAGCACACGCGCGGCTTGGGCGGCAACCTCGGCGGGAAGCTCGCGGGTCGCAGCAGCGCCCGCGCCATCCGCAGGCACACCGCAGCCAAGCATGTCGACCATGAGCGTCTGCGCGGACTCGGCGTCGCGCGGGTCGCCCAGCACAATCAGGCTCGAGGCGGGACGGCCGTCGGCGAAGATGCGCGAGGGCAGCGACACGACGGCACGCACGCGACCCGAGGTGGCAAGCTTGCGGCGCAGCTCGGTCTCGCTGCCCACGCATGAATGCAGGGCGCAGTTCGGCGCGAGAAGCACGACGGCTCCCCCCGCTACCTGGTGGAACATCGCCTGCTCAATCCAGGCGAACGTCGCCTTGTTGCGCGGCGGCACACCCAGCGCGGCCCAGCGGGCATCGTCGGGCGAGACAGCACCCTCGTGCCAAGCGCCCTCCTCACAAGGAAGTACAGCGCACACAAGGTCGGCCCGCCAGTCGCTGAACTCATCATGCGCAAGCGCACTGCCCACGGCAGCGCCCAGGCCACCGCGCCGCTCGCCCATGCCCTCGAGCTCGGCGGCCCTCACGAGCATGTCGGCCAGGATATGGGAGAACTCCTGCGTCTGCGAGCGCAGCGTGACCTCGGGAAAATCATGTGCGAGCAGGTCGATGAGACCCTCGCCCGACGAACAGGGCACATAGGCGCTTTGCGGCTCGTGACCCAGGCCACAGGCGCAGGAGCGCACCGCGCCCTCTAGCAGGCCGTTGACTGAGTCAGGCAGCACGACAAACGAGGAATCGAGGCGTAGCACGGCGCGCACGGCAGCACCCGTAATGGTGCCCGGCTCAATGGCGTCGAGCATGCCGACCCACCCAGCAAGCTGCTCAACCGTCAGCAGAGACGAACTGTACGAGAGGTTGGGCAAGAACGACAGCAGGTCGTTGGACTCGGAGAGCTCGGTCATGACCGTGTCGAGCGCGCGCACGAGATTGGCATAGGCAGGCGCGGCATAGGGGCCGGCAGCGGCGGCGACGAACGCCCACTGCGAGCTCGAGGCGCACGCGCGCACAACGGCCAGGGGCGCAAGCTCCCAGGCAACATCGGCAGGATCGCTCAGAATCTCCAGCCCCTGAGCGGCAAGAGGAGCAAGCACGCTCATCTGCGCAACGCGCCCACGCAGGTCGGCCGGCATGGAGTCGGCATCAGCGCTATCTTCCCGCTCCTGACCGGCGTCCTTTCCACACGCGGCAATCGCCTCGGGCGCCGCGGGGATTTCGCCGAGCGGCTCGTCGTCGACCGCGCTCGACTCATCGACCCCCACGCGGCCATGCGTGAAGAACTCCGCCAGGCGCGCCGCGTGGTCGCGTTCGAGCTGGACAAGGTCGGCCTCGGCCTTGGCAAGGCGGTCGAAGATGTCGCTTGCGACAGAAGCGAAGCGTTCCTGCTGCTCGATGGTGCCCACGTGCAGGCACAGGGCACCGAAGTCTTGCTCGCTCACCCAGTCCTGCCTGGGCAGACCCTCGCGCACACGGGCGGCACGCAGGGCAAACAGCAGGACACCCAGCTCGACTTTGGAGTCGGCCGCACAGGCATAGAGCACATCCTGCAAGGGGTGGCATGCCTCGGGAACGTAGCGCGCGACCATGGCGCGACCCTGGGGGGCGGCCACGACACAGGGTCCCTCGGCCAGAACCTCATCGCAGCGGCCCAGCGTGCAGCGGCTGCCTTCCACGCGCACCGCCTTGTCGGGGCCGCGCAACTCGGCCGCCACCGAGGTGCCCGTACGCCATGCCACGGCATCCGCCATGGCGAGGGTCTCAGGCCCGTCGGCGGCCACGATGCTCGCAAACGCCTCATCACCCTCGGCCATAAGCTGGGCAGGCAGGGCGCGCAGGCGCTTGAACTCGGCCTCGTCAGCCTCAATCATCTCGACAAACGCGTCGCGCACAGCGCGGCAGGGCCAGGGAATGCGCGAGGCAAGCAGCGCGGTCAGGGAAATCTGGCGCAGCTGAGGGGTTCCGGTGACCTGGTGGGCCACCTGCGGGGAGTGCGTGATGACGTTGTAGAGGTAGTCGGTGTCGGTGCGGTCGTGGGGCACGAGGGCATACACCTGCTTGCCAAAGGAGAAACGCCCCTGCTCCTTGCGCGCCATAACATACCCGGTGTTTGCCACAATCTGGCCGTACGCAGGGACGATGATTGCACCGCCCGCATCCACGAGCCAATCATCGACGCCAAACGACTGACAGTTGTCGGCAAAGTAGGCGTACGGCCCCTTGCGCGCCGAGCGCTCGGCCACCGTAAGGTCCTGCTCGCCTTCCCTTGCCGCCCGGCACACGTCCCCGAGCCTCACCATCTGCATAGCCATACCTCGCAATGCCTCCTCAACCACACGATCCGCGCCACGAAATCGTTTTTTGACTCGGCACATGATACCCGTACTTGTAGCTTGATAGCCCGAGACTAGCGGATGTCGCCGCCGCGGGTGCCGGGCTGCCAGACGCGCTCGGAGATGCGGTAGCCCTTGTAGTCCTCGCTCAGCTCGGTGAGGTCGAAGGGCGTCATCTGGTAGATGTAGTTGAGCCAGTTGCGCCAGAAGAGGTTGGCGTGGCTGCGCCAGGTGAGGCAGGGCTCGTTGGCAGGGTCGTCGTCGGGATAATAGTTGCGCGGCATGTCGATGGGCCTGCCCAGCCCCAGGTCGCGGCGGTATTCCGCATCGAGCGTGCCCTTGGCATACTCGAGGTGGCCGGTGATGAACACCTGGCGCATGTCGGAGGTCGCCAGGATGGAGGGGCCGGTCACCGGGCTCGTGCCCAGCGCGTACAGGTCGTGTCCGATATGCTCGTCGAGCTGGGCGAGGTCGATGCCGGCATGGCGGGAGTGCGGCATGAAGAAGCGCTCGTCAAAGCCGTTGGTGAGGAAGTTGTACTCGTCGGTGAGCCTGGTGGCGAACACGCCGAAAAGCTTGCTGGGCAGTGCCACCTTGTTCACGCCGTGATGGAAGTACAGGCCCGCCAAGGCACCCCAACAGATGTGCAACGTGGAGTAGACGTTGGTGCGGCTCCACTTCATGACCTCGACAAGCTCGTCCCAATAGTCGACGTCCTCGAAGTCCATCTCCTCCACGGGGGCGCCGGTGATGACGAGCGCGTCGTAGCGGCGATCGCGAAACGCCTCGAAGGTGTCGTAGAACTTGACGAGGTGGTCGTGGGGGGTGTTCTTGCTCTCGTGGCTCGCCATGCACATGAAGTCCATGTCCACCTGCAGCGGCGACTTGGAAATGAGGCGCAGGATCTGCGTCTCCGTCTCGATCTTCTTGGGCATGAGGTTGAGCAGAACGACCCTCAGCGGGCGCATGTGCTGCTTGGAAGCGACGTTCTCCTCAAGCGCGAAGATGCGCTCATCGTCAAGAATCTCCTTGGCAGGAAGTCCGGTGGGGATGTTGATAGGCATGAGGGCTCCTTGGGAGAAGGCACATGGCTCGTGCAGGGTCGTTTTGAATGGCGCAAATTTCCAAGGGATAAAGATACCCTCTCCGGCGGCCAAGTGCGGCGCAGAACCACGCGCGGGCGCGATATGTTTTGATTGCCAGCCATCGGCGCGACTGATAGCGGCAGGCACCGCGTACGGCCTATAATTCCTGCCCAGACGACACTTCGACGATGGGAGCAACCATGCCCGTTCTCATGAACAAGGGAGACGACCCGCGCCGCGCCGCGTGGCTTTTCTACACCGACCGTGCCGAGCTCGCCGAGTGGGGCCGCCAGATCGTGGAGGGCCGCTGGGACTCCGCACGCCTCGTGGTAGACCCCGAGTCGCTCGAAAGCGCCAAAAAGGCCAGCTCACCGGTAGAGGTATGGGCACAGGCCAAGACTCTCATCCCTGAAGACTTCGACCTGGAAGCCGCACGCGGCGAGGTGATGGAGGCCACGCAGGCCGCCATCGAGCGCGCGAAGATGGAAGCCGAGGCCGAGGCCGACGAGCAGGAGGGCGACGAGGAAGCCGCTGACGCGAAGCACGCGTCGGCAAACGGCGAGGGCGAGGGCGCCTGTGAGGAGCCCGAAGGCGAGCAGGACGCGCAGGACGCGCAAGAAGGCGGCGAGAACCCCTTCGACTACGAGCCCGTCCCCGCACCCGAGGGCCTGCGCATCCATGTGGGCACCACCACCCGCCAGGCAGCCCTGAGCTACCTCATGGCACACGAAAGCGAGGAGGGCGAAGGCGACGAGGAGGAGGCGGCCGACACCGACCTGCCCGGCCTGCAGATGCTCGCCCAACTCATTGACTACATGCGCGACTCAGCCGACGGCCTGCCCTCATTTGCCGTGTGGCACATCGACCCCTCGGGCATCCTGCGCATGGTGCGCGCCAAGAAGGTCAAGGCCATGGCCGGCAACGTGCTGAGCATCAAGAACTAGAAGTCCCGGGATGCGCTGTGGCTGCGTTCCTCAGGGCCTCATGTACTCCAGTACACATCGGCCCTGAGCGCCTTGCCACAGCGCATCCCTGTCGCCTTTGGTTGAAAGAGAGTGCAAAATCATGCAGTACAACTTCGACGAGGTCATTGACAGGCGCGGCACGAACTGCTGCAAGTGGGACGGCGCCGAGAAGGCGGGACACTCCCCCGACGAGATCTCGATGTGGGTGGCCGACATGGACTTCCGCTGCCCCCAGCCCGCCATCGACGCCCTGGTGGCACGCGCGCAGGAGGGCATCTTCGGCTACACGCAAACGCCTGAGAGCTACTACACCGCCATGTGCGACTGGTTCGGCCGCCGTCACGGCTTCCGCCCCCGCGAGGAGTGGGTCGTCATCACGCCGGGCGTGTGCTTCGCCCTCTCCATGGCCGTGCGCTGCTTCACGCGCGAGGGCGACACCGTGCTCATCCAGCCGCCCGTGTACTATCCCTTCGCCAACACCATCGTCCAAAACGGCCGCCACGTCGCAAACGCCCCCCTCACCTGCAACGACGACGGCTCCTACAGCATCGACTTCGACGTGTTCGAGCGCGTGGTGCGCCAGGAGCGCCCCACCCTCTTCATCATGAGCAACCCGCACAACCCCGTGGGCCGCGCCTGGACCGAAGACGAGCTGCGCCGCATGGGCCAAATCTGCCAGGAGGCAGGCGTGCTCGTGGTGGCCGACGAGATCCATGCCGACTTCGACCGACCAGGCCACCCGCACGTGTGCTACGCAAGCCTGGGCGAGGCGTTCGCGCAGAACTGCGTGGTGTGCACCGCACCCTCCAAGACGTTCAACCTGGCGGGACTGCAGCTCTCCAACATCCTCATCCCCAACCCCGAGCTGCGCCGACGCTTCGCCGACGAAGTGTGCGCCACAGGCTACGACGAGCCGAGCTGCTTTGGCCTGGCGGCGGCGCAGGCATGCTTTACTCAGGGCGACGAGTGGCTTGACCAGCTCAAAGACTACCTCGAGGGCAACATCGCCCTTGTGCGCGACTTCATCGCCCAGCGCATCCCCACCCTCAAGTTCACCGAACCTGAGAGCACCTACCTGCTGTGGGTGGACTGCCGCGGCCTGGGCCTGACCGACGAAGAGCTCACGCGCTTCATCCAGCACGACGCGCGCCTGTGGCTCGACATGGGCTCCATCTTCGGCAAGGAGGGCGAAGGCTTCATCCGCCTGAACGTGGCATGTCCGCGCAGTGTGGTGAAAGAGGCGCTCGAGCGGCTCGAGGCGGCCGCGAACGGGCTTTCTCACTAGCCGAGCGGCACGGGCCGCACGCAACCCGTCCGCATCTGGGCGATTTGTGTGTCCGAAACATGCCTGTTCAAAAGGCACGTGATAATGGCTTGCGTCAAACAATGCGGGACCGACCCGCACATGGTATGGGGAGGATAGCCGATGGCGGCAGTTGAGCTTTTCGAAGGCGGCGCGTTTCTTGTCGATGGACGCACGCTTGTAGCAGCAGACGAGGCGCAGGCCTTCAGCGAGCAGACGGGGTGCGTGCTCGACGCCCAGGAGGCGCGCATGCAGACGATGGCGTACTCCATCATGGCGGCGCACAACACCGCACCCGACATGGAGCATCTTAAGCTGCGCTTCGACGCCATGGCCAGCCACGACATCACCTTCGTGGGCATCATCCAGACGGCGCGCGCCTCGGGCCTCACCGAGTTCCCCATCCCCTACGTGCTCACGAACTGCCACAACTCGCTGTGCGCCGTGGGCGGCACCATCAACGAGGACGACCACGCCTTCGGCCTCTCCGCCGCCAAGAAGTACGGCGGCATCTACGTCCCCGCCCACATCGCCGTCATCCACCAGTACATGCGCGAGACGATGGCCGGGTGCGGCAAGATGATCCTGGGCTCCGACTCGCACACCCGCTACGGCGCCCTGGGCACCATGGCCATCGGCGAGGGCGGCGGCGAGCTCGTCAAACAGCTGCTGCGCGACACCTACGACGTCAAGCGCCCCGAGGTCGTGTGCGTCTATCTGGAAGGGGCGCCCGTGCCCGGCGTGGGCCCGCAGGACATCGCGCTGGCCATCATCGGCGCGGTCTTCGGTCGCGGCTACGTCAAGAACAAGGTCATGGAGTTCGTGGGCCCGGGCGCGGCGAGCATGGACTGCGACTTCCGCAACGGCGTCGACGTCATGACGACCGAGACCACCTGCCTGTCGTCCATCTGGGTGACTGACGACAAGACCCGTGAGTTCCTGAGCGCACACGGCCGCGAGGCCGACTACCGCGAGCTCCGCCCCGGCAAGGTCGCCTACTACGAGGGTTGCGTGCGCGTGGACCTCTCCCAGGTGCGCCCCATGATCGCGCTCCCCTTCCACCCCTCGCGCGTCCACACGATCGACGAGCTCAACGCCAACCTCGAGGAAATCCTGCACGAGGTGGAGGTCTCGGCCGAGCAGGTAGGCGACGGCAGGGCGACGCTGCACCTGCTCGACAAGGTGAAAGACGGCAAGCTGCACGTGCAGCAGGGCGTCATCGCAGGATGCGCAGGCGGCAACTTCGGCAGCGTCCTGAACGCAGCCCGCGCTCTCAAGGGCAAGAACTGCGGCAACGGCGACTTCACGCTCTCGGTGTACCCCTCCTCGCAGCCCGTGTGCATGGAGCTCACGCGCCTGGGAGCCGCACTCGACCTCATGGCGGCAGGCGCTATCTGGCGCACGGCGTTCTGCGGCCCGTGCTTCGGCGCCGGCGACACGCCCCGCAACGACGGCCTTTCCGTGCGTCACACCACACGCAACTTCCCCAACCGCGAGGGCTCCAAGCCCGGCGTCGGTCAGCTTGCCGCCGTGGCCCTCATGGACGCACGCTCCATCGCCGCCACGGCTGCCGCGGGCGGCGTGCTAACGGCCGCCACCGACCTGCCCGAGGACACCTGGGACGAGCATCCCGCCTACACCTTCGACCGCACCTCCTACGATGCGCGCGTCTACCAGGGATTTGGTCGCGCCCAGACGCGAAGCGAGCTGGTGTACGGCCCCAACATCAAGGACTGGCCCGCCATGGAGCCCCTGGCCGACAACATCCTCGTGCGCGTGTGCTCCAAGATCATGGACGCCGTGACCACCACCGACGAGCTCATTCCCTCCGGCGAGACGAGCTCGTACCGCTCGAACCCCCTGGGCCTGGCCGAGTTCACGCTCTCCAGGCGCGACCCGGGCTACGTGGGCCGCTCCAAGACGGTGGACACCTGGGAGAAGGCACGCCTTGCCGGCGGCGACCCCTCCAAGGTCGCGCCTGAGGTGGCGCAGGCCTTCACCGCTCTGCGCGGCTGCCCCGAGCTCGAGGGACGCGTGCCGCAGGCCGGCGATGTCGAGATCGGCAGCATGATCTACGCGGTCAAGCCCGGCGACGGCAGCGCCCGCGAGCAGGCGGCGAGCTGCCAGCGCGTCATCGGCGGCCTGGCAAACGTCGTGCGCGAGTTCGCTACGAAGCGCTACCGCTCCAACGTCATGAACTGGGGCATGGTGCCGTTCCAGCTGGCCGGCGACCCCACCTTCGAGGTGGGCGACTGGCTCTACGTGCCGGGCATCAGGGCGGCGCTTGAGAACAACGAGCTTGCCGACATCTCCTGCTGGGTGGTGCGCGCCGCGACGGGGCGCGTCGAGAAGATCTCGCTCTACGTGGCGGACATGACGCCTGAGGAGAGGCAGATTGTGCTGGCAGGGTGCCTCATCAACTACAACAGGGAGAAGGCAGGGAAGTAGGGCTGTGCGCCGAGGGGGCGGGGCACTCCCGACGCGCGGCGTATCCTCGTATCGAAGACTGCAGAAACCCGAGGCATGGGCGCTTCGCGCTTATGCCTCTTTCTTTGTCTTCACTGCGGAGGCCGCGCTTTGGGAGCGCCCCGCCCCGCACGAACCACGCTTCCCCTGGCGAAAAACGTTTCGTTGAATTCGGGGGGTATCGAAGGGTCGCGAGGCGGGGACGGTCCGCGCTGCATGATTCCCTTAAATGGAAGCGGGCATAAACTCATGGCTCATACACAGAAAGGATTCGACATGACGGTCTACTGCACGCAGTACCGATCTAACCTCATTGGCCCGCTTACCATTGCAAGCGACGGCGAGGCAATCGTGGGGTGCTGGTTCGAGAACGACCGCTATTTTGGCTATGGCGTTAAAGGTAACATGGCGCAACGAGACGACCTGCCTGTTTTTGCCCAGGTACGAGATTGGCTCGATAGCTACTTCGCAGGCGAGAAGCCCAACCCACGAGAGCTGCCTCTTTCGGCACAGGCCACCCCCTTCCAACTCCTTGTGCGCGAGAGCATGCTCGACATACCCTATGGGCAAACGACCACGTACGGAGCCATTGCCAAGCGCATCGAAGTGCAGACGGGCAAACGCCAGTCGGCGCGGGCCGTCGGCGGCGCCGTCGGCCGTAACCCGCTTTGCGTTATCGCCCCCTGCCATCGCGTGGTCGGCTCCAACGGAAGCCTTACTGGCTTCGGCGGCGGCATTGACATGAAAGTGAAGCTGCTTGAGCACGAAGGTGTCGACATGTCGTCGCTCTACCGTCCAAAACGCGGCACAGCCGTCAACCCCTCCGACTGGCTCGCATAGCGCACGGCTAACTCTGCCTGTTCGGAAGCGCCCCGCCCGCACGAACCATGCTTCCCCTGGCGAGAAGCGTTTCGTTGGGTTCGGGGGGCATCCAAGGGCCGCACACGCGCCGCCTCCCTTGGCGAGAAGGCGTTTCGTCGAATTCGGGAACAGCTAGGGTCACATACTGTCAGTGACAATCACTTACATTCATGATATTCTGAGCGCATGCACTGGCGTGTGTTTGGAGGTCAAAATGAGCTGCACGGTACCGACGCAGGCAGAAGTGACGGCAGTCATCAAGAGGATGCGGCAGCAGGGCACCGATGACGGACTCTGCGAGGCTAAATCTTGTGAGCACGAACTGGGACGAAGCGTATGGGCGAGCGTATCGGCCCTTGCAAACACCAATGGCGGCCTGCTGTTGCTTGGCATAGATGAGAACGCAGGATTCACCGTACCCGACGGGTTCGACGCAAACAAGGTCATCGCCCAATTCATAGACGGCATCGGCGACGGGCCGGCCAGTGGGGCACGCCTCACAAACCCGCCCGCATATGAGCTTGCACGCGTTGAAGTCGACGGCAGGCAAGCCGTTGCCATTCGGATCGAGGAAAACAAACCGCAAAACAAGCCTTGCTACGTCACAGGACGAGGACTACCGACAGGGGCCTATCATCGTGTCGACGACCACGATGTTACGATGAGCACGACTGACGTCTTCGAGATGGTCAACCTCATGACGCCCAGCGCATCAGAGCGTGAGGAAATTGAGGGCTCGTCGGCAAAGTATCTAGACCAAGAGCTGCTCGACCGCTTTCTCAGCAAATGCGGGAATGGCTCAACGGCCCTAAATGAAACACTCGAACAAAAACTCGCTTGGCTCGGCATCACCACGGCAGACGGAAAGCTGCGCCTTTGCAGCCTTGTGGCACTCGGCGCGTATCCACAAGGCTTTCTACCTGCATGCTCAATAGATGTCATCGCCTGGCCCGGCACAGCAGATGATTTTGAGACAAACCTTCGCTATACAGACCGCAAGATTTGCGAAGGCCCTCTCCCCGAAATGGTGCAAAGCGCTGTTTCGTTTGTAATGAGAAACCTACGATGCTGCGGTGTTTTGCAAGGGATAGGACGTATCGACATCCCCGAGGTACCTGAGGAGGCAGTCCGCGAGGCAATTGCCAACGCCGCCCTGCATCGCGAGTATTCCCCTTATTTCCGCGGCACCCACATCACCGTCGGCATCTATCGCGACCGTATCGAAATCACCAGTCCCGGAGGCTTTTGGGGTGGGAAAACGCTCGCAAACCTTTTCGACGGTGTATCGCGTTGCCGCAATCCCTCCCTTATGCATATCGCATGCAACACCCCATACGGAATAGACGGCAGCGCGAGAACCGAGGGCATCGGGCGCGGCGTGTCCACCATGACAAAAAAGATGCGCGATCAGGGACTCCCCGCCCCGTCCTTCAAAGTGACGCCTGACCAGGTTACCGTGCGGCTTTTCCGGCCGAGCATCTGGCCACCGGAAGTCGACCAATGGGGCAACGTGACGTTTCCGGAGAATCCGCCGCTCAAGATACCCGAGATTCGCATCTCCGAAGACGCGCCGCGCATAACCTCTCTGCCCGACTATGCCTTTACCGGAGAATGGTCGCCTTCATGGATTGACAAGGACGGCTTCGCACCCGCGGGGTTTGGACCAAGTGCTGCCGAAAAAGCCAAGGGGTTTCACCCGGCTGGATACGACCCCGTGACAGAATGGCAGGAAGAGCTCAAGGCGTACATGCAGGATAAGCAGGTCGAAGAGCGCGTGCGCAACGACGAACAAGGCCGTTACTTCATGATGACCAAAGACGGCTGGGTGCTCGACATCCTGCGCGAGCGATACCCTGAGCCTCTCACCATCCATGAGATTGCCGAACGAGGCGAAAAATCATTGCCCATCACACGACGTGCCATACGCGAGCTCATCGATGCCGGAGAGGTTCTGGCAACCGCCCCCGCCACCAGCCGCAACCGCAAATACCTCGCGGTGGAATGCGCATAAAAACCCCATGTAAGCCGTCCTCCCATGGTCGCCGATCAAACATAAAAAGCGGGGGACGCCGCGTTGTGTGGCGTCCCCCGCTTGGGTGCTCGTGCTTAATGGCAGGCTTGCTTACTTGCTTGCCTTTTCCTGCTCGGCGAGGTAGTCCTCGTAGGCCTTGGCACCGGAGGCAGCCTCGAAGGCCATCTGGGCAGCCTGGAGGATGGCGTTGGAGGTCACCGTGCAGCCGGCGATGCCGTCAACGCCCTCGTAGGTGCCGGCCTCGAGGATGGCGTTGGCCACCAGAGGGCCCGCATCCAGGCCGATGCCGCTCGTCTCCTTAAGGCGGGTGAGCTTGAAGTCGGTCAGCTTGCCAGCCTCGAAGGTCGCCGCGACATTCACCTGACCGCCGATGCCGCGCGCGGTGCCGGCGAAGGTGCCGTCGTTGTAGCCGCCCTCGGCCGCGGCAAGTGCCTGCTCAGTGGCCGAGATGATGGCGTTGGAGGTCACCGTGCAGCCAGCCAGGCCGTCAACGCCCTCGACGCCACCCGCAGCCACGATGTTCTGTGCCACGATGGGGCCTGCATCCAGACCGATGCCGCTCGTTTCCTTAAGGCGCGCAAGCACGAGGTCCACAAGCTGACCGCCCTCGATGACGGCCTCGACGTTCACCTTGCCGCCGATACCGCGCGCCGTACCCTTGTACAGTCCGTCAACATACGTTGCCATAGTTACATTGTCCCTTTCTAAGCAGGACATCGTCGTCATACCTCTAAAAGCGGGTTCTCACGCGCAAGGCGCGCGGAGCCGATGCGTACTGGACGTACGTGAGGCTCCGCGCATGGAGCATTCTTCGCGACAGGTCCCGTGGAGAACGCGGCGCGTGAGGTCCCGCGGCTTCTTACTTAGGCTTGCGGGTCGAGGGCGGCGCAGTCGAGGGCCGCAATACGACCGGTCGTCAGAGCCTCGCAGATGTTGCCGATGAGGTAGGCGAAGCCGTTGATGGAGCCGAACTCGCCGCAGTTGTACAGACGAGGGATGACGTTGCCCTGAGCGTCGAGCGTGCGGTTGTAACCGTCGTGCCAAGGGCCACCCTGCGTGTTGATCGAGGAGCAGCACATCTCAATGGCGTAGTACGGGCCCTCCTCCGAGAGTGCCTGCATGGAGTCGGCGGAGCGCTCGAAGTCGGCGTCCTTGCCCTTCTTGCAGGCAGCGTTGTAGGCGTCGAAGGTAGCCTTGAGGCCCTCGGCATCGCAGGTCTCAACCTCGTTGGAGGGGTTCACGCCCTGCATCTTAGCGGCAAGCTCCTCGATGGTGTCAGCCTTGACGATCCAGCCCTTGTCGAGAGCGTAATCGTTCCAATCCTCAGTGGGCTGCAGGCCCTGGACGGCGCAGTAAGTGTCGAGCAGGCCCCAGTAGCCGGTGCCCTGGTACAGCTGCACCTTGTCGTACATGTTCTGGTCGAAGACCATCCAGAAGGGGAGGTTGGGGTACTCGTCGGCGTTGGGGTACTTGCCCTTGTTGTGCGTCCAGTCGGTGAGCGGGGTCTTACCGATGTTGTGGTTCATCGTGGTCTGCTCGTTCATGAAACGCGAGCCGTACTTGTTGACCCAGAAGTACGTGGTGGTGTAGGGGTCGTAGTCCTTCTCAGGCATGGAGACGGCGCAACCGACCTCCTCGGAAGGCAGGCGGTAGGCGCAGGCGCTCCACTCGCAGCCCTCGAGGTGCCACATGGCGGCACCGGCAGCCGAGCAGATGTCGATGCCGTCGCCCGTGTTGTAAGGCGTGCCCCAGCACTGCTGGAAGATGCCGGCGTGGTTGTACCAGGCCTGCTTGATCTTGCTGTTCTCAAAACCGCCGACGCACATGATGACGCCGTGCTTGGCCTTGATGGTCTTGGTGGTGGCGCCACCGTCGTCGGAGTACTCGACGCCCAAGACCTCGCGGGTCAGCGGGTTCTGCACGAGGCCCGTGATGGGCGAGCCCAGGCGCACCTCGGCGCCCTTGTCCTTGGCGATCTGAGAGAGAGCGGCGAAGAACTCATAACCGGCGCCGGGATGTCCCTCGGGAGTGCGATAGAACATGATGGCGGAGTCGGTGGCGTGACGAGCGGTGCCCTCGCGGGTGCCCTCAAAGAAGCTGAAGCCGAGCTCATCGGTCAGCCAGGGGTACATGTCCTGCACCATGACGTCGCAGAGGTGATCGATGGCGTCCTCGTTGGGCACGCAGTAGAAGCTCATGCGCTTGGCCTTGGTCTTGATCTCGTCAAGATCGCAGCGGAAGGTGTCATGCAGGTTGGAGGTGGAGCAACCAAAGTTGCCGCCGTCCTCGATGGGGCTCTTCTCGAGGACGATGGTCTTCATGCCCTGCTCGCAAGCGCTGATGGCGGCCGTGACGCCAGCTGCACCATAACCGGCGACAACGATGTCGCACTCCTCATCCCAAGCCGGGATCCAAGGCTGCGTGGGGTCGACGGCCTCGCCGGCCAGGGCGGCCTTGGCGGCCACGGTGGCAGCACCGGCCGCAACCGCGACACCGCCGGTGATGAAGTTCCTGCGGGAGAGCTCACTAGCCATGTTCAATCCATCCTTTTCGACGTGGGACGCCCGCCTGCACCCTCCCTGTGGGTGCGGGCCACGTGATGTGTGACCCCGCTGGGCGCGTTCCCATCTGACGGCTTGCACATTAGCCCGGCCAAGGCGTCCAAAGCATCGTTTGAGATGTTGAAGTTGGGCAAAAGCACCTTTCTCAACCTCATTGTTGAGATATCTAGCTGGGAATTCTTCAATTCGCAAGATTTGCAAGGTACAATGCCGCACGAGTGGCAAAAGGCGTCTCCCCTCCTTAATGAGAGGCCTCCACCCACACCAGACGACGATTGCCCCGCACAAAAACCGGGAGGGAACACCAGCGTGAAGCCCACTGCATTCATTCGCAGCTCCATGGAGATGATCGCGTCCAAAGACGGCCGCTGGCTCGTGCTGTTCTCTCTTGCCATCGGCATCGCCTTGGCATGGACGTACACGCCGCTTTTCCTGACCCCCCTTGGCGTGGGCATGGGAGCGGCGCTCTTCGGGGCCGATGGCTCCGCCGTGGCCTTCTTTGCAGCAAGCGCGCTGACATATCTCGCCAACGCCGCCTTCAGGGCCAACCCGCATGCAAAGACCGCACTGAGCTACGGCGCGGTGCATGCCGCCATGGGCGTGATAGGCGGTGTGTTGCTCGTCGGGTCTTCGCTCATGGCTGTGCCTGACACGTTCTCACTGCCCGGCACCATCTCCGACGGCATTGAGCTGGGCAGTGAGGTCAAGGGTACCGGCATGCCTTTGAGATTCGACGCCTGCCTCACCGTGCTCATAGGATGCATCGGCGCCACGCTGGCGGCCGTCTCTTCGACCTGTGCCATACTGCAGGCGTCGCGCCTTCTCAAGCGCCTCTCCCCTGCCCGCTCAGTGGTGGCGTGCACGGGCGCCTTCATGGTGGCGGCAACCATCATCGTATGCGCCGCCTTCGTGTCGGGCGTCGCCGCATGCCTGCTCATCTGTTTCGTGCCGGTGGCAACCCTGGTGTTGGGCCACATGGCAGATGACCGTGTGCCTTATGCCGACCTGTCGCGTCCAGGCGAGAAAAGCCTGACGCTCGTGCCCATCAAACAAAGGGACGCTTGGCGCTACGGTGCCATCTCCTTGGGCCTCTTCCTCATGGGCGGATGGGCCCTCAACAACGCCGGGCAGTACAACCACCTGCCCAAGGAGCTACCCTCATTCGTTATCGTGCTCCAATGCCTGGCGGTGCTCGTCGCGTTTGCCCTGAGCGCATCGGCGTTCCAGTCAAGGAAGAGCCCCATCGGCTACGACCTCATCTGCCGCGTGTGCGTACCCTTATGCGCCTTGTCCATCCTGCTCGAGTTCCTGCCCGAGAACAACGCCGGCTACCTCGATGACCTGGGTGTATGCCTGACTCTCGAGGGCCTCCTGCTTGCCGACCTCATGTGCTGGGTCATCCACGTGTGCACGGCACGAAACTCGCAGGCCCAAGACGCGCGCACCTTCTGCATCATCCGTGCCATGACCTGCGCAGGCGCGGCGCTGGCTTACATCGTCGTGCGATGGTTTGTATGGGCCCCGCTCGACAAGCCCAAAGTCGCCATGACCATCGGCTTTCTCATGCTCATCGTGACCATCGTATGTCTGCCCACCGCGGGGGCGAAGGTCATCAGCGTGGCCGCCAGCCAACCCACGAGCCTGCGCGACCTCGACGAGGAGAAGCGCGAGCGCCTGAGTGGCCTCATCGTCTCACACGGGCTCACGGCCCGCGAAGCGGAGGTGTTCGCCCTGCTGGTAGACGACCTCGACGCAGCCACCATCGCGCAGCGCCTCAGCGTGTCGAACGCCACCGTGCACACCCACATCAGCCACGTCTACACCAAGTTCGGCGTGCACTCCCGCAAAGAACTCGAGCGCGTGGTGCAGGCGGGGAACTAAGACGCGCCCCCTCGCCTTAGTTGAGCGGCACTTCGGCCCGCTCGATCAGTGCCTCATGTTCGCCCGTCTTCTCGTCATATGACACGCCCACCAGCACAATCTCACCGTGCCAATGTCGCAAAACAGCAGGGTAATCACGCTGCTTGATTTGCTCGATAGCTGCGCACACGGGCTTATTCCATTTGAGTTCGATGAGCAAGGCGGGCAGAGCTGACCCTCGCTTGGGCAGGTACACGAGGTCTGCGTAGCCCCTGCCGCTCGCCAATTCTTCCACGGTCGCATACTCGTCAATCGCCGAGATGTACGCGAGCTTGACAGCAGCCCTCAGAGCCTGCTCGTTGTTATAAAACAAGGGCGCAGCAGCCGAAGAGTGAGCCTGCCGCAGAGCACGCGCCACGGCAGATGCATTGCCGTCAAGAGTTGCCTGGAGCAAAGCATCAGAGTCAAGGACGAGTCTAGCAAGCTCGGGATGATGGCTTTTGCGCAAGGCGTTTTCAAACTCCTTGTGAATCTCCTCGTTTGGTACAAACGCCTCGGCCGTCTGAGCATCATAGGCCAGGTACCCAAGGTGGATGAGGAGCGTCAGCACATCATTGCGGTCGCGCATCGTCACCATGTCGTTGGCAAAACCGCCCACTTCGACACGCACACGCTGCCCACCGAGCATCGCCACAACGTCCTGTCGCAAACCCTCGAGGTCGAGGTCAATGTAGGGACGCAAAGCCTCATAGCTCTCAGTGGAAGACCAGAAGCTTTTAATCGTGCCCTGCATCGTGGCGCTCACGACCGAGCATGGGTTATACACGTGGCTTCCGTGCAGAAGATAGCCGTCGTACCAGGAGCGTATGGCAGAAAAATCCCTCCCCCATTCGCAGCACAAGGCTTCGACCTCACTCTGGGTGAACCCAATGTATTCCTGCAGCGGCTCAGGGTCGGTCATCGAAGCCTCTTGGAACATATTGAGAACCGAGTGTGTTCCATACTTCTTGATGGGTAGGATGCCCGTCATATACGCCAGTGCAACATACGGCTTGTCTTTAAGCATGTCGCGCAAAAAACCGATGTACGCCTCCTGCGCAGCATGATCGTAGGGAACCTCGCGAAACAGGGCGTCCCACTCGTCAATGACAAAAATGAAACCAGGGTGCGCGGAATCCGCGGCAATGACATGCGAAAACGCCTCGAACAACGTCGGACAATCTTGGTCGACGCAATCAGGGTATGCGACCGCAAGCTCACCGACAATCTTCGACGTCACGTATCGAGGGAGATTAGACGCAGAAGTGGCAGCGCTCAATAACTGGCGAATATCAAGCCATACGACATCGTAGGCGTTAAGGTGCCTGGCATAATCGGCCGTGCGGGAAACAGAGAGATCGTCAAACAAGGCACGCGAATCGATGCCGCGCTGGTAATAGGCGCACAGCATATTGGCCGCCATAGTCTTGCCGAACCGACGAGGGCGGCTTGAACACACATAGCGCTCCCCGCCCCTGTTGACACGAGCATTGAGGGCGGCGAGCAGACCACTTTTGTCAACATAGATGCTGCTGTTGCGATCCATCCGCATCGAACGGTTACCTGGATTGAGATACAGTCCCATCATCGCCCCCTCTCGTCGCGCAACATGTCAAGAACAGTTTAGATGCAACGCATCAAATTGGACAGAGCGGCACAGCGTCCCCACGTCTCAAACCCTGTAGAGAGACAAAAACGGCCGGCCCTCGCGCTTGAGGGTCGGCCGTCCTTGTAAGTGAAGCTTGAATTGCAAGAAATCCCGAGCGAGGCGCTTACGCCAATGTCGCAAGGCACAGACGCAGGCACCAGCCACCGGCAAGTGCGCACACAAGAGCCACAAGGCCCAGGACGAGAAGCACGCCGCGCTTCTCAAGCACGCCGCCCTTGCCCACGACAAGCGCCGCGACACCGCAGACAAGCGGGGCCACGATGCCGCAGGCCACAGAGCCGCCCCAGAAGAGCACGGCTTGGGCACCCGACATCACCACGGCGAGCTTGTCGGTCGCAGCGACCTGCTTGGCACCACCGATCATGTGGGTGCTCATGGAGTAGGTCGACTTCGTGGCCTGCGCGGCAGCCTGGGTGTCCAGGCCGTACCACACGAGGTAGGCGATAAGACCCACACCAGCCAGGACGGCGCACACGGCCAAAGTCGCGCGGCCGGTCTTGCAGGCTGCCTCGTCCTTGAGCAACGCGCCCAACACCAGGTGAGCGGCGGAACCAAAAAGCAGCGCCGCACCGAGGTAGAGGGCCATGAGGGTGTACAGGCCCGCGCCCGGCCTTGCCGACAGCACTGCCCCGCAGGTCATGGCAGCCACCAGCAGGACAGAGACGACGATGGCCGCGATGCCGCACCAACGGGGGACGCTTCCGTCCTCGGTGCGGCTCGACATCACGAGCATCGCAACGCAGACAACCACGAAGAGCACCACGCCGTACAAGGCAAGCGTGACGCCCGAGGTGGGGTTGGCAAAACCGCCGAACAGACGCTCGGGGCGTCCCAGGCACAAGGCAAACAGCGCGATTCCAGCTAGCGCCAAGGCGCCGGCAACAATCGCCGACGCCTTGTTGAGCCGCTCAGAGCGCCACCTCACGCATGCTGCGCCCTGAAATCCGAGAACCCCTGCGCCCAGGCACGTCACCAGCGTATACAGCGCTAGATAGACCTGGGAATTCATAGCGGTTTAGCTCCTCCACTCGCGATCGCGACGGTCGCCGTAGTGCTGGCGAAGGATGTAGTAGTTCGAAGGGGCGTTGCCCGTGTCGGGCAGCTGGTGCAGGTCGTCGTCCTCAAAGGGCTGCACGGCGTCGCGAATCTTGACGCGAACGGCCTGCTGCTCCTCGTAGGTGCCGGCGGCCTCGGGGCGCCAGGGGCCCTCGAAGGAGTCGATGCCCTCGTCGAGGTCACCGAAGAAGCGGGCGCGAGCGCCGCACTGGGAGACGCAAGCGGGGAGCTCGCCCTGCTCGACGAGCTGGGAGCACAGCGTGCACTTCTCGGCAACGTTGCTGTCCTCGTTGATGTAGCGCACGCCGTAGGGGCAGGCAGAAAGGCAGGCGCCGCAACCGATGCACTGCTCCTTGTCGATCTGCACGGTGCCGTTCTCCGTCTTGATGGAGGCACCGGTGGGGCACACGGTGACGCACTCGGGAGTGGCGCAGTGCTGGCACTGCATCGGCAGGAAGTACATGTCGACGTCGGGGAACTGGCCGCCCTCTTCCTTGGTGACGGGGCCGACGCGCATGCTGCGGATCCAGAAGTTGCCCACAGGCACGCCGTTGGCAGCCTTGCAGGCGACAGTGCAGGCAAGGCAGCCCGTGCAACGGTTCAGGTCAGTGACGACTGCATACTGAGACATAGCGGGTTCCTCTCCTCTCAATAGTCATTCAGCAGGAAGGATGGATCAAACCATCCCAGTAGACGGAGGCATGGCGACCACCAGGTCGTATCAAAACCTTCCGTAAAGACGGCGGCCCATATGCAAGGCGCGGAACGGTGAGGTGTACTGGAGTACATGAGCCGTTCCGGAACGCGGCAGATGGGCCGCCGCGATCGGGTGAAACAAAGGGCAACGTGCTTTCAAACGGAGCGGCAGCTGCAAGGCGCGCGAGGCCGATGCGTACTGGTGCTACGTGAGGCCTCGCGGAACGCGGCAGATGCCGCTCCGCGATCGGGTGAGACTCGGTCTTACTTAACGAGCGACTTCTCCGTCTGGAGACCGCTGACGCCGGCACGGTAGTAGTTCATGCCCTCGGCTGCAGGATCAGCCGTGAGCCATTCCTTCAGGCGCGGGTCAGTAGACTCCCAGATGACGGGGTTGCCGTCGGGGTCGCAAGGCACGGGGTTGCCGAAAGGCGAGTTCTCAGGCGTTGCCTTGTACACAACGCAGGGGATGCCGCGCATCTGAGAAGCGCCGCAAATCCAGCACTGAGCGTACTTGTCGAGCGTGCAGTTGATGTTGACAAGCTCGAAGCCGTGGCTTGCGGTGTCGACCTCGGGGAACCACCAGCCGTGGTTGGCGTTGGTCGTGCCCTCCTTGATGCCGTAGTACAGGTCGATGACCTCGCGGACCTTGCCCCACGGAGTCTCGATCCACACCCAGTCGCCCTCTTCCAGACCAAGCTTGGCGGCGTCGGCGGGGTTCATCTCGAAGCGCGGGTAGGGCCACAGCTCGCGGCACCAGGGGAGCTGACGGTGCTCGGTGTGGAAGTAGACGGGCTGGCGAGCGCCGGTCGTCATGATGAAGGCAGCCTCGGGGTTGGCAGCAAGGGCGGCCTTGTAGCCTTCCTTGTTGATCATGTGGTCGTTCTCTTCCATCTTGCCGGCAACAGCCTGGTTCTCACCAATCTGGTCGACCAGGGCCGCATCGTAGAACTCGGGGTTGGCAACCTTGGAGTTCTGCGGCTCACGCCAGTGCGGGAACTTGTCCTCGTCGTCGATGTAGGACTCCATGATCGTGGACCAGATCTCCACCTTGGCGGTGGGGGTCATGAAGCCGGCCTTCTCGTCGACGGCGGGGTACAGGTTGTAGCCACCCTCCTGACGACGGTAGCCCATCTCCCAACGACGGTAGGTGCCCCAACGCTCGGGGTGGTACTTACGGCAGTCGAACCAGCCCTCTTCCTGGAACTTGGCAGCGTACTCCTCGAAGGTGGGACCGTCGGGGAACTCAGGCGTCTTCCAAGCGTCGCAGGCAGCCTTCAGAACGCGGGCCTCCTGCTCCTCGTAGGACACGTTGCCGCCGCACTGGACGAAGTCCTCAACGTTGAGGTTGAGCCACTCGTCGTAGGCCGGGTCGGTGTTGTTGAACGGCACGCCCATGGCCTTGTAGAGAAGCACGACGAACACGGGGTCGAAGATGCACTCGCCCTCGGGCTGCTTGGCGCGCTGGCCGGCGCCGAAGACGCCGCCTGCACCCTGCGAGACGCGCGTGGTGTTGACCTCGAGCCAGTGCAGGCAGGGGAACACGACGTCGGCGCAACCGTTGTTGGGGCAGCTCCACAGGTTGATGTCAACCCAGAAGTCGAGCTTGGTGAGAGCCTCCCAGGCCTCGGTCAGGTTGGACTCGTTCATGAAGTCGCCCGACATGCACACGCCGGCGTGAATCTGATAGGGCGTGTCGATCTCGTTGATGGAGTCCCAGATGGTGGCGGAGTCGGCCCAACGGTTCCAGTAGCGCAGCAGCGGGAAGCGCTCGGCGCTGATCTGCTTGGCGTTGCGCTCCCAGGTGGTCTTGGGGTTCGGCCAAGCGGTGGAGGGGCGGTATGCGCCACCCTTGCGCTCGGCGATCCAGCGGGCCTCCTCGTCGGTGGGAACCTTGTTGTCGTAACGCTCAGCCAGGGGCGAGTCGTTGTCGATCAGGTACTGGACGAAGTCCTGGATCTCGGGGATCTGGTCCTCGATGGACTTGTCACGGCCCTCCCACGTGATGGCGTCCTCACCGTAATCGGTGGAGAGCATCGTGGCGCGGCCGGGGCAGCCGTCGACCTCAGCCTTGGAGGAACCGCGGTTGCCGGCGGGCTCGTCGGAGTTGCCCGTGATGCAGGCAATGAGCTGCAGGGCGCGGGTGTTCTGAACGGCGTGGCCGGTCTGGTCGGGAGCGAGCTGGTAGTGGATACCGCCGTTGCCCATGGCCGGGTCGATACGGGTCGTGTAGGTCTTCACGGCCTGCTCGATGAGCTCGGCCGGGACCTCGGTGACCTCCTCGGCGTACTCAAGGGTGTAGGGCTCGAGGTTCTCGGCGAAAGCGTCCCACACGGTGCGGGCGACATGCTTGCTGCCATCCTTCCACGTGACCTCGACCTCGCCCGGGAAGAGCGAAGGAAGCTTGGGCAGACCCTCGGGGTTGCACTCCTCGGAGCCGGCCGGGAAGCGGTCGGGCTCGGTGGCGGGGTCAGCGAAGGTCGAGATGTCGGGCAGCCATGCGTCGGCAGCCAGCGGCTTGTAGGGGTGCTCGACCCACATGCCGGTGGTGGGGATGCGATGCTCCTCGCCCTCCCACTGGCAGGCCTCGGAGTCCCAGTAGGTGAGGCGCTCGTTGGCCTCGTCCCACACCATGAAGCGCTTGGGGGAGCCGTCCTCCTTGAGGTCGGCCTCGGTGAGCAGGCGGGTCCTCATGTGGATGCCGCCGTTCATCTCCATGAACCAAACGCCGTCGCCGGGCTCGCCCTCCTTCTCCTTGTCCTCGCACCAAAGGAACGGGGCGTTGGTCCAACGGCGCACGAAGGCGTCATCGTAGGCCTCGTTGTCAACGATCCACTTCAGCCAGGACAGCGACAGGCACAGGTCGGTGCCGACACGCAGGGGCAGCCAGATGGAGCTCTCCTTGCCCAGCGGGGTCAGACGCGGGTCGACCAGGATGTGGCAAGCTGCATGCTGTGCAACATCGGTGACGGTACGGTTGTTGGAGTCGTAGTTTGAGTACTCGGCTGCGGTGCCCCACTGCACGTAGACCTTGGGCTCGGCCTCGACCTCCATCCACGGGGAGCCGATCTCGTCGGTCAGGATGCCGCCGAAGTGACGCGGGCCCTTGCAGATCTCGTAGGCAAGGTGAGCGTTAGGCGTGCCGAAGACCTGCTTGAGGGTTCCGTAGGGAGCCTGGGTCCAAACGCGGGACGTACCGCCCATGGCGAAGACAGACTCGCCGCCGTACTTGTTGACGATCTCGGTGAGCTTCTCGCCCACGAGGTCGAAGCCTTCCTTAAGGGAGATGCGGACCCAGCCCGGATCGTCCTCGCCCTTAGGGTTGGTACGCTTCATGGGGTAACGCAGGCGATCGGGGTGGTAGGCAGCCTGCATCGAAGCCTGGGACTTCGAGCAGCAGTGGCCGCGGCCGTGAGGCGTGGACTCGTCACCCTCGACCTTGACGACCTTGCCGTCCTCAACGGTGACCCAAACGCCGCACTCGACCTTACCGCAGGCGCGGCAGGTGGAACGGATGCGCTTGACCTCGCCAGCGGTCTCGTCGGCACCCTCCGCGAGCGCCTTCATGGGCTCGGGGGCGCCCCCGGCCATGGCGCAGGCGGCGGCCGTGACGGCGGCGACCTTGACGAAGCTACGGCGGCTCATGCTGAGCTTGGCCATATCGTGCTCCTCTCTTCTTTCCTACATGACGTATGTGCTCGTGTGCATGCCATGCCCCTGTGCGGGGAGGCTCGCGTCCTTGCACGCTTCCAGACTCTAGGGGTGCCACACCTCTACCCCCTCATTCCAACGGGTTGTTTTGGTCGTTTGAGCGCTCTACACCAAACGGGATGATTGTGTCTGTGTGCGGATGGTCTATAACGTAACAGCAGGTACATGGCTCATCTTGAAGTTGTTGGCATTATGGGGACACTCAAGTAGAATCGTTCGGGGACAAACCGCGCGCCCACAGCCATGCCGGGCGCGCAAGACGGCATATGCCGCGGGACGGGGGGGATTGGATGGCACTGCGCATACCAAAGGTGAGCCTTCATGTGGAGGCAGCCGACGAGGGCGACTTGGGAGAGGTGCACGGCGAGGCACTGGGCTTGGGCCTCATGCTTCTGCTTGCCCTCGACATGATGCTTGGAGGCGATCAGGGCTCGGGTGTCATGCCCGGCCTCATGCGTTACTCCTTCTGCGCGGCGGCGGCCGTCATGTTGCTCTGCGGCGCCCTTATCGACAAGCGCGTGCACGCGGTCTTCCGCACCTACAAGCCGGTTGTCGTCGCGATGGCGTTTTTCGTTCCCGGCGCCTTCTGCGGCATCGCCGGCGGCTACATGGACCCCTCGATGCAAACGACGTTTCCGCTCATCGGCGGCATCTGCAACGGCCTGAGCATGGGCCTGTTCGTCTTTTTGTGGGGCATCAGCTTCGGGCGCCTGGGCCTGCGCGACATCACGCTGAACTCCGTGATCGGCGTGATCGGCGCCATCGGCGCCTATGTTCTGCTGCGAACCTTCCTGCCCGAGTCCCCTTTGCTGCATGCCGTCATCTCGCTTTTGCAGCTCGCCCACCTGGTGCTTCTGCGCACGCGCGTGACCGACCACCTGCCCGACCCCGGCATGCGCGAGAACACCTATTTCGCCGAACTCAAGGTCAAGCGTGGGTCGCTTGCACTCGTGACGTTCCCCGCAATGTTCTGCATGGGCCTGATCCTGGGCAATATCATCATGCACGCAGGAGTCATCATGAAGCCGCAGACGGGCTTTGTGGGAGCACTTCTGTGCGTCGCTCTGTCGCTTGTGGGAGGCGCGCTGGTGCTTGCGGTGTGCACGATGGTTAGAAGGCGTGACCAATCGTTCGGCAGGGCATTTCGCTCCATGGTGCCCATCATCGCCATTCTCATGCCGCCTTTAGCCCTCTCCGTCACCCAGGGCCTGTCTTTTGACAACCAGCTGCTGCTCATCAACTTCACCATTGTGGCCTCGATGGCGTGGGCCTACCTGGGGTCGCTTGCCCAGGGCTTCCGCCTGTCGCCGATGTTCCTGTTCGGCCTGGGGCAGGGTGGCCTCGCACTGGGCTACGTGCTCGCCGCGCCCGTCAACGCGCTCATCGCAAACACCATCGCACAGAACATGCCGAGCAACGTGCTCGCCCTTGTGGTAAGCCTCATCGCGCTTGCAATCGCCAGCTCGCTGCTGCCCCGCCGTGAGGACATCATGGCCATCGTGGTGCACTCCTTCAAGCCGGCGGAGATGTGGGGCGCCGACGAGGAGGTCGAAGGCACTCAGAGTGACGGCGCCCAGACCGCACGGCAGGCCGGGGCCTGGGAGGCGGGGGCCGAGCGCGCGGGACGACGCGACGACAACGCCATCCCCAAGAGCCATGGCGGCACGCCGTATGCCCAGCCCACGCCGCTGGCGGCCGCAGGCGCCGTCGCCGAGACCGACGAGGTGCGCAAGGGTCGCTTCGTGCGCCGCTGCGAGTACGTCGCCGACACCTACCTGCTGTCGCGCCGCGAGACCGACGTGCTCTTCCTGCTGGCAAAGGGGCGCAACGTCAACTACATCACCCAGCAGCTCTGTATCTCCGAGGGCACCGCGAAAACACACGTAAACCACGTGTACAAAAAGTGCGGCGTGCACTCCCGCCAGGAGCTCATCTGCCTCATCGACTCCTTCGACGCGTAGGGGCGAACGGGCACCCGACAGACACGGCCCAAACGAGAAAAGGCCGCCCGCATAAGCCGCTTTGAACGGCTGTGCGGGCGGCCTTTTGCGTGCCGACGCTGAAAATCTACGTACGTTTGCGTTTTAATGTCTCACCCTTCTGTAGGGCGACATTGGACCACATCATCGTCCCAGGTAGATGGGGAGCAGCAAACGAGACTACTGACCCCTCTCCCATTAAAACGCAAACATGCGTTGTTTTTTGTCCGCCTGGACCTAGGGACGCAGGCCCAAGACGCTGGAACAGTACTGTTGGCCGCTCATGGTAGCCGGGGTCTCGGCTCCGAGGGCCTCGAGCGCCACCGTGGGTCGCAGGAGCGCGACCTGCTCCCCCGCCTCTGTGCGCGTGCGGTGAAACGAGGCGCCCAAACGCCGCGCCGCCTCGGCGGGCATGCGCTGGATATACGAGACCACAAGCTCATCGGTGCAGGCAGACAGGGTCGTACTGAGCTGCTTGGCATCGGCGAGCCCTTCGTTGGCACCTAAGGCGACCACAAGGCGCGGGCGCACGCCCACAAGCGCATCGGGACGACAGATGTAGGCGCGCTTGTCCATGAGAGGCACGACCTCGCCGTGGACACGGACGCCGTAAGCCTCGACGGGCGCCATGGCCAGGCCGGGGTCGAAGACGCTGCGCTGGGCAACGGCGAAAAGACCGGCGGCGTCCAAGGCGACAAGGTCGTCACCCAAAAGCGGGAACAGCTGGCGAAACGCCGGGGTCCTCGCCGGGTCGATGGCCTCAAGCAGGCGAAAACCTCGCGGGATGGCCGCACAGGCCTTGAAGAGCACCTCCGCCTCATGGACGCGCGCTGCGAGCTGGCGTGCTCCGGAGAAGGGTGCATTGCCCGCGTCGACCTCGGCGCAGATATCCTGCAACGCCTGGACAATACCCTTGCTCCCAGACGCCGCGTAGGACTGGAGGTTTGCCCAGGCAGTCGCACCGAGGTCCGTGTAGCCCAGCGAGCACCAGGTACGCCAGCTTACCACGTCATCCTCGTCGGCCAAAAGACCCAGGGCGGCAAAGCAGCGCAAGGGGGCGCAACCTTTCGGATCGCGAGGGTCGCAGGCAAGGGGGCCGACGTAAGCCGTGTCGCACACCTCGATGCCAGCATTCATAAGCGACTGCGAGATGCGGCGTGCCCAGGCGCGATTGGGCGGGACGAGGGCCACGGGGCCTTCGCCCACGCGTGCGCCGGATAGCGCGCGATCGGCAAGCGCGGTAATGCCCGCGGCCTCCTCAGCGGCATCGCCCCACTTCACGGCTTGAGAACGGGCCGCGTTCATGCGGCGGGAGGGCTGAGGCAAAGCATGGGCGCCTTCGGAGCCCGCGAGGGAAAGAAACGCCCGCGGGTCGGCCCCATCTGCATCCGAGGCGCCTTTGCGATCGGCGTCGCCCACAAGGAAGAGGCTTGCCTGGGCAAGATGTGCCACAAGCCTCAAAGCCTCGAACGGCACCACGTCGGCGTCGTCGACAAGGACGTGAGCCACACAGAGCTCGCCCTCCCCTGCTGCAGCAAGTCGGGCGCGAGCCTGGGCAACAAGGGACTCCGGCAGCACGGCATCGCGTGCGATAAGGGCATCGAGCAGGGCTTTCAGGCAGGCGTCCTGCTCCTGCCCATCAGAGGGAGCATCATCCCTGCTTGTCCACATGGCCACCGCCTGGTTCTGGGCGCACGCGATGTCCTCGGCAGAGAAACCTGCTGCACGCAGGTCGGCAAGGAGAAGCGCGCGCTCCGTGGCACCGAGCACACGTGGGGAACCCGCCAGCTCGTGGGCAAGCCTGCGCCAGGAGACAACGTGGGGCGTGCGGTCCTCGCCAAAGTCGGCGACAAGGCGTATTGCCAGCTCAAGGGCCCCATCGGCATTCGGCGTCACCACAAGCACGTCTGCAGGCGCAGCACCGACGTCCAGCACGTCATGCACGCGCGCGACAAGCGCCCGCGTCTTGCCCGAGCAGGCACCGCCCGTCAGGACCTCGACCTTGGGGGCGCTCATGGCTAGGCCCACGTTCCAGCGACACTGTCGAGCGTGCGTACGGTGCCATCGGCCAAACGCACGTCCCACATCGTGTAATCCAGGCTTGCCAGGTTGTCGCTTGCGTGCTTCAGACGCGCAGGAGCCTCGGGTTCGGCAGGCTGCTCCCCACCTGCGGGAACTTCCTTTTCTACAGGCTCACCACCCTCGGCAGGCACAGCGTCCTCGGCAGGCTGTTCAGCCGCATCGTCGCAGGCAGATTGTTCATCACCCGAGAGCCTGATGCTCTCGGCAGGGACAGCCTGAGCCTCGCCGGCCTCAGCAGGGGCGGCCTGGGCCTCATCAGCCTGGACCTCGGCGACCTCGCCATCCGTAGGCTCTCCCTCGCCAGCGGCCTTCGCTGCAGCGGCGGCCTCGGCCTGCACGCGGGCCTTCTCAACCTGCTCGGCCAGGCTTACAGCGGCAGGCGCCTCGATACCCGCCATGTCGGCAGGCAGCACGCCCTGGGCAAGCAGCTCGCGCACGCGGCTGGCAACAGCCACCACGTCGGGCAGCTCGTCGCCCTGTGCGCAGGCGATACCGAAAGCGTAAGGCTTCATGTCGAGCTCGACGCGGTCATAGGAAACCGTCTGATGGCCCGCCTCGCTGCGCGACTTGTTGAAGTTGGCGATGGTGGAGGCGACCTTGTACGCCTTGGCCTCAAGCCAGGTGCGCATGGCGTCCCACATCTGGTCGCCCTCGCCCTCGCTCGTCCAATACGGCCTGCTCATGCGGCAAATGAGGCGCATCTCGTTGTTCACAGGAGCCTCAGGCGCGCAAGGCTCGTGCGAAACCACCGTGATGGGGCCCACGTAGGCAAAGGAGCGCTTGATGTCGGCCGCAACGTCGGCGTTGTGCTCGCGGGAGTCGAGGCTGACCTTCTCGATGAGGGAGGGATGGATGAGCATGGAAGTCTCCAATTCGTTGTTTTCTAGGCGTTAACGCGAGCCGGCGTGAAGTCCTTCAACAGGGAGCCGCTCGGAAGCGGAGCCAGACCCCAGGCATGCAACGCGTAGGTGAGCAAGTCGCTGGGACGAACGGTGGTCGTGCGCTTGCCGTCGGCACCCATGGCAACCTTGTAGCCCTTGAGGTGAGTGCGCTCGGCAAGCTCCAGGTCACAGCGAGCAAAACCCGTAAACACAAGGTCGCCCGTGGCACACGAAGCAAGGCGGTACATGTCCGCGCGAGCCCGTGCGTCCAAGGCGGCGCGGGCGTCAAAGTCGGCTTCTGCCAGGTCAAAGTAGGCGTGGTCGGGCATCCAGCCGTTCATGAGGCCGCACACCACAACGTGGGTCGCCTTAAGGGCGCTCGCCTGGTCGTACATGGCCACCCTCACGGCGCCAGGCTTGGAAACTCCACCCTGCGCAAGCGCCTGAGCACAGGCGAGAAGCTCAGCCGCCCCAGCGTCTTCGCCCGCGACGGCGTCGGCAACCAGGCCAGCGTACACGGAAGGCACCGCCTCCATGCCCAGCCCCTCGGCCAGGCGCGCAAGCAGCTCGGAGCCATGCAGGGCGCCCAGCTCGTCGATCATCGCGCGGCCCTGGCGGTACGCAACAAGCGTCGATTCCTGACCGGGAACCTCGGGGGCCATACCCTCGTCGAGCAGCCCCAGCGCCTCGCCCAGACCGATGCCGCGCTGCCGGGCAAGCTCCTCGATGCCAGTGAAGATGTTGCTTCGGGCCAGGTAGTCGCCGCACCCGCACCAGCAACGCCATGCCAGCGAGTCATTGGGGTCGGCAAGCAACGCCAGCGCGGTGTACATGCGGCCCGTGCGGCACGCGTCCAGGTCGCGGAAGGAGCCGCCCGCCACGCGGCGACCGTCGCGCTCCTCAAGGGCGATGCCCTTCTCACGCAGGGCACGGCAGACACGACCGAACCACGCGCGGTTGGGAGCAAGCACACAGATGCCGGCAGGGTCGGCGCCCTCCTCGACAAGCCCGGCAACGTAGGCCGCAACGCCCGCGACCTCCTCATCGGGGCCGGCATAGACGCGCTGCGACACACCCTCGACGGGCTGGGCGGCAGCGGCGACCTCGTAGGCCTGCGCCGTCTCGACTTTGCCCCTGCTTTCGACAAGGCCAAGCGAGAGCGCACCGAGATAGCCGCTCGAGGCAAGCTGAGAGGCGGCGGCGACCGCTCCAGTCGCAGGCGCCACGAGCTCAACCGCGACAACTTCGGGGTTGCGCTGGCCAAACTCCGCGATACCGGCCGGGTAAGGGAACGGGTCGGCGCCCTGGCGCTCGAGCGTCTCATCGGCAAAGGCCCACAGCGTTGCCGGCTTGAGCAGGTCAAACAGAATCTGGCTAGCGCGATTCAGACAATGGTAGTCGTCGACCACGATGTGACGCACGCCACAGGCATCCGCCATCTCGGGGTGGGCACGCAGGCAGCGCACGGCAAGGTTCGAGACCTCGCAGTCGAGGATCGCGTCATAGGCGCCCAGGTGACGGTAGAGCGCGTCGAGCACGGCCTGCTCGCGTGGGTCGATGATGAAGCTCGCCATGTCGTCATCGGCAAGCTCGGTCAGACTCTTGCGGAAGAAACCGAGCATGCCCTTGAGGCGGCGTGCCGGCACGCCCGTGGCGCGCATGTCCTCGAGCAGAAACGACTCCTCAAAGTCGCACAGCACATGGGGGCGACGACCGATGACGGCGTGAGCCTCAGGCGCGTCAAGAAGCGCGAGCTCGAAATCGCGTGCCGTGCAGACGCGCACACCCTGCGCGGATTCACCCAGTCCACCTGCCATGTCACGGGCAGCCGTGGACGTGGGGGCAACAACGAGAATCTCGCCTGCAGGCACGCCGGCTTCAAGAAGGTCACGCACGTGGGCGCAAGCCAGCGAGGTCTTGCCAGAGTTGGCGACGCCGCGCACAAGCACGCGCGTGGCGTCGGCCGCAGGGACGGAGCAAGCCGCTTCAGAGGCGCAGGAACGGGAGCAAGTAGAATCAATAGCCATGTCGGGCACCTCTTTAGCGCTCGTAGAGCTGGTCGCAATGGATAATCTTCTTCAAGGCACTGAGCATCGTGTGGGGGCCTCCGCGCCTGTCGCGCACGCGGGGCATCTCGAAGCTCTCGGTGACGCATCCGCCGGCAACCTCGCTGGAAAGGACGTCCTCGTACAAGGTGAGGGCGTCGGTGGGGCACACGTCGGTGCAGCAGCGGCACTTCACGCAGTCAGCGGGGCGATGCTCCAGGACGACGTCGCCGTCTTCCCCCTCCACCTTGGCAATGGCGCCGGTGGGGCAGAAGGTGGCGCACATGAGGCAGCCCTTGCAGCGCGAGACGTCGATGCTCACGCGCCCCCACAGGCGCGTCTCGATCGCAGCCTCGGCGGGATCGCCGAGCTCAGCCAGGGCGTCGAGCAGGCGCTCGCGACGGTCGGGCAGAAAGTGGGGCAGCGTGCCATCGAGCATCGCCTTGAGAACGCCGGGTGCCTGGTCGGCGCCGGCGCCCGCTAGCCCATCGTCACCCTCGCCCTGCTCGCCTGCGCCCGTCTCCCGCTCGTCCTGGGGAACAAACATCCCCGCAACCGTGTCTCCCACCTGGGAAAACACCTCACGGCGCGAGCTGTCGAAACCAGGGGCGACCTGCGTGGGACGCTCGTCGGCCTCGGCCAGGCGCACGCAGCGCGGCAGCTTCTCACGCACCTCGACGCGCATCGGGCTCCCCCAAGTCTCAAGCAGCAGGTTCGCGTTGTCCACGACCTCGGCATAGGTGTGCATGCCCGGAGAGCGTGGGCAGCACTCGCAGGGACCGTGCGCCAGCAAAACGCGCTTGGCACCACGCGCCGCTGCGTCAACGAGCAACGACTCCTCCACGCGCCCCAGGCACGTCACATGCACGGCACGGTCGGCGTCGATGGTGTCGGCGTTGCGGCGCCACAGGGAGTCACAGGCCACGACGAGCGTGTCACCGCAGGCCTCAAGCGCCTCGTGAGCGCGCACCGCAAGCTCGGCGTCGGCCGGGTGGCGAGCCTCCAAAGCGCAGGTGGGGCACACCGTGGCGCACGTGCCGCAACCAACGCACAGGTCGGGGTCGACGTTGACCGCACCGTCCTCCACGCTGATGGCGCCCGACGTGCACGCCTGCGCGCAGCGCATGCAGCTCGCGTGACGGTTGCGCACCACAACGCAGCGGTAGGGGTACACGTTGAGGTCGGAGCTCTGCAGACGCGCAAGCAGCGCGGCGGCCGAATCGACCTTAGCCATCCTCACGCACCCCCTCACACTCATAAGCCTGCCTGGCAGATGCGCCAGCCTTGGGCAGGAACGGAACGGAAATCGCATGCGCCGGGCACGCCTCCACGCAGGCACGGCACTTCACGCACTCGTTGATGGCCACGGGGCTCTCGGCAAGGTTGCGCAGGTCGATGCCCTCGGGGCACGCCGCATGGCAGCGCCCGCAATGCGCGCCGCGCGTCTCCTCCAGGCACATGTCCTTGTCGATCGTGGGCACGAACGTGCGGTTGCCCTTCGACACGAGCGACATGAGGGCGCCGAGCGGGCAGATGCGGTGGCACCACTTGCGGGCAAGGAACAGCTCGGCGATGAGCAGGGCGGGCACCACGAGAAGCGCCCAGGAAACAGAGCCGCCGAACAGCCTCAGTACCAGGAAGATGGTGGCAAAGGTGAGGCCAATGGGGCAGATGAGGCAAAACACCGGGAAGCCGAACACGGCAGCGGACAAAAGCGTGCCGCCCAGCACGAAATGACGGCTGTCAACGGCCTTGCCGCGCGCCTTAGCGCAACCCGAGCAACCCTGCGAGCAGGAACCCTTCTCCTTGCCAGTCACAGCCTTGCGGCCGCCCTCGCAGTCGCCGTCGCGCAGACCCAAGATGCGCTCAACGAAAGGCACCGAGCAAATCCACGAGCAGAAGGCGCGTCCAAACAGCAGGATGAGCGCCAAAGCGATGACGAGGCTGATGAGCACGCGCGGCACGAGCGTCTTGCTCGCAAGCAGGCTCGAAAGCGCGCCCATGGGGCAGATGGCCGAGATGGACTCCCACCCGAACGCCGAGATGTTGCCCAGTGGCACCATGGCAACGAAGGCAACGGCGCACACGAGCAACACGAGGGCCGGCAGGGCGCGACGGAACTTCGTGAGGCTACCGCCGCGCTTCTCGCCCGACCGAGGCTTGTAGCTGGCACGCTTGGCCTCGGGCGCAGGAACTTCCCCGTCCACAGCGGGCTTGCCTGCGGCTGCAAGTTGAGGCTTGCACGTGGCGCGCTTGGCCTTGGATGCCGCAGACTCCCCGCCCGAGGCGGCCTCGCCCGCGGACATCGCCTGAGGCTTGCAGCTGGCACGCTTGGCCTTCTTGGCAGGCGTGTCGGCCCCGGCACCGCCTGCAGTCTGCGGCTTGTAGCTCTTTTTCTTCTCCATGGTCCTACACCTCCCCCGCCTCGTCGACGTTCACGATGATGATTGCCCTGTGCGCCGTGCCACTCACCATGGAGCCGGCGCGCATCGAGGGACACACGTACTCGCAGGCACCGCAGCCGTTGCACTTCTCCAGGTCGAGGTGCGGGCGCTTCGCGTCGTCGAGCGTGATGGCGTCGAGCTCGCAGGCGTCGTAGCAGTCGCGGCAGCGCGTCATGCGATAGGCCAGGCACCAGTCGTGCGTGAGCAGCGGCTTGCCGATGACCACGTCGCGCCTCTTCGCGCCCTCGTCGAGACGCAGGGCACCGGTGGGGCAGGTGAGCACGCAACGGGGATGCCCGTCGTTTTCCTCTTCGCAGAAGTCGCACCAACCCGAATGAAAGTCCATCCTCGGTGTGCGCAGGTTGAGGAAGCCGTCCTCGATGCTTGCCGGCGAGATCGCCTTGCGCGGGCATGCCTCGAAGCAACGCTGGCAGCGCACGCACAACGACAACAGCCTCGCGTCGTCCTGGCCGCCCGGCGGGCGCAGCACGTCGTCGGCAGGCAGACAGGTGGCAAGTGCGCCCAACCCGAGCGAGCCTGCCACACAGGCAAGGCCCACAACGGCGTTTCGCCTGGTCACGCCCTTCTTTTCTTCATCCATGCCTCGTAAGCTCCTCCCAAGCCGTCCCTCAAACAAAACCAGGAGATCGCTGCGACGCCAAGAAGGAAAGCGCGAGTCGGCGTGCGCGGCACAGGCACGCGCCCCACCGCCCGCAGCCCCCAAAGTTGCCACAGCAATCCCAGGGTCGCCTAGGCAGCCTGGGTGCCGTCGAGCAGCTCGGCGAGAAGCTCGCCCTCGGTCTGCACGAAGCCCAGCGTGAGCTCGGCCAGACCGCGATACAGCTCGGTCTCGGAGAAGCGCAGCATGTCGGCCACGAGCATGGGAACCCAGTTGGCCAGGTGTTCAGCAACAAAGTCGCGCTGCGTGGCGAGCATCTCGACCGCGGCGTCCTCGTCGCCCTTGCGAAGGGCGGCTGCGGTGCGCTGGCACATCACCTGCATGAACTCGAGCTCAACGGCAATGTGGTCCTCGCACTCGCGCCAATGCTCGTCCTTCTTGAGGTTGTTGGCACGATAAACCGCCAGCACCTCAGCGCGCGCCTGCTGCATCATGAGACGCTTCTCGGAGGTGTGCACCGACTCGTAGGGATACGCGGCGGAGTGGCCGTTGACGCCGTGGCCGATGAAGACGCGCACGTAGTCGCGGGCAAGATCAAGCAGAGCCGGCTCCCAGACGCTCGTGAGGTAGCGGTGCATGAGCTCGTATCCGGTGTCGACATGGGCGTTGCCCGTGTTCTCGGGAAATGTCATGCTGCGCAGCTGGGTGAGCAGGGGCCCGTCGACCTCGACGCGGAACAGGCGCGCAAGCAGGCCGTAGGTGTCGGCGCGGCCGTCCATGGCGCTGGCGAGCTCGGCAAGTTCAGGGGAAACGACGGGTGCGGATGCGGTCATGGTCTCTCTCCTTAGGTGGGAATGCACGGGGAATGTACATGGGCTGTTGGACTGCGCGGTAAAGTTCGCGCAGGGCAAAAATCATCTTGTGTGCCAAAATCAAATGCTGGCTACTCAGCCGCGATGCCGTGCTTCTCGAGGTAACGACGGCCCAGATCGGTGACATTCCAACCACCGTCGTGCCAGCTCAGGGCCTCGCGGTTCTCAAGAAGCTCGATGAAATGGTTTGAGTAGCGGCGGGGCTTCTGCACAAGCGGGTCGTCATCGACGATGGCGTCGATCTGGGGCTTGGTGCGGGGCTCCTGCGCGCAAAAGGCGAGCACGCGCTCATACACCGGCAGGTAGACGCTCTCGGTGTCGCTTGCAAGCAGCTCCTCAAGCGCCGAGCCCTCGCGATGAGCGGCAAGCACCGTGAGGCCCTCGTCGGTGGAGGTCCAGTACGTCATGGGGTGCGCGGCAGCCTCACGGGCCTCGACCTGCCCATCGGCACCCTCATCGGCGAGCAACTCATCCTGCTCCTCGGACTCCTGCGGCTCCTCGGTACGGCTCACGAGGGCGCCGGCGCGCTCAAGGATGGAGCACAGCGACTGGGGCGTGTAGACCGAGCGATTCTCCGCCTGGGCCTGCTCCACGAGCTGGGCGACCTCCTCGCTCGTATGCTCGTCGCAACAGAACTCGATGATCTGCAGGAAGACCGGCTTGCGGCCGGGGTTGCGGTGCAACAGCTCCTCGATGGCGTCCTGGGCGCTGGCGAAGCGGTCCTTGTCAAAGACACTCTTTACCTTTACCTCTTCGGGCATCTCCGCCATGACCGGCAGGTCGACGATACCGTCCTCGTCGGGGTCGACACCATCCTGCGCGGGCTCAAAGTCATCGGCCAGCGGGTCGAACACGCCTTCGTCCTCATCGAGGAAAAACTCATCCAGGTTCTCTTGTGCCATCTTTCCATCCACCCTCTCCAAAACGCGACGCTTGGCGTTTGTTGCTCGTGCGGGCGCACCGACAGATGCACGCACGCCCGCAACGTCTGTGAGGCCAACAATATGGTCAGGCCGGGCACACCCTTCGTATCGACGGGATGATTGGAGGTGGATTTAGTTCGCTCATTCAAGCGGGATGAGGTCGCGACCAGGGATTTTGTATGCAATCATCCTTGGTCGAGGCAAACATCTATGTCCTATTTCATTTTTTAAAATGAGTGATATCCTGCCTTGAGTACCATCGAGCCGGCTCCCACACCAGAAAGCGCAGCGATGTCCAACGACATTTCAAGCCCCACAACCTCCTCCCCCAACCCCCGCGCCACCTTCTTGGGCATGGGCGCGGTTGTGGTGTGGGCGCTTATGGCGGGGTTGGTCAAACTCGTCTCCATGGGCTTCGGCGCCACGCTGGGCACGGCCTTGCTGTACACGATTGCAGCAACAGCGCTGCTCATTGCGCGTCCTCCCAAGCTCAAGACCATCCCCCGGCGCTACCTGCTCATAGGCGGGGCGCTCTTCGTGAGCTATGAGTCCGTGTTCGCGCTTGCCATCTCCATGACAACGAGTTCCATGCAGGCCGTCGAGGTGAGCCTGGTCAACTATCTGTGGCCCACGCTTACCGTGCTTTTCTGCGCGGCCGCCTCGGGAAAGAAGGGTACCGTGGGGCGCGTGATACCGGGTGCCATCATCGCAACCATCGGCGTCATGGTAGCCGTAGGCGGCAACGCCGGCTTCACGGCCGCCCAGCTCGCCGAGCACCTGGGCGCAAACCCCGTCCCCTACCTGCTCACCCTCATCGGCGCCGTCATCTGGGCGCTCTATTCCACCGTCACACCCAAAATCTCGCAGGGCGCCGACGCCACGTCGCTTTTCTTCGTCGGCGTAGCCGCCACGCTGTGGATCGTCTTTTTCGTCTCCGGCCCCTACCTGCCCGAACAGGCGCCCTCCGCGCCCTCGCTCCTCGCCCTTGTGGCAGCCGCGGCCTGTGTGGCGAGTGGTTACACCCTCTGGGGCCACGGCCTCATCAAGGGTGACGTGCGCAAAATGGCGGCCTTCTCCTATGCCGCCCCCGTGCTCTCCACCCTGGCAAGTTCCATCTTGCTCGGCGTCTCCCTCAACCCCATCTACTGGGCAGGCACCGCCGCCGTCTTTATGGGATCGCTGCTCAACTGGCGCGCGGGGTAAGGCGCAGACCCCCGCACACGAAAGCCTCGGCCAAATACCCTCATGTAAACAAGCAGCCCGCCCTCCCATGCAGTGTGCACAGGAGGGCGGGCTGTTGTCGTTGCGTCGTGTCTAAGCGCAGGTAAACCTACAAGGGACCCCGTTACTCCCCCTCGTGTGTGTGCAGGTGCAGCCTTGCGGGCAGGCTCGCCTCGTCTTGGGTCGCCAAAAGCTCCGAGAGCAGGCCCATCGTGTGGGCGAGGTTCGAACGGGGGTGCTTGATGGCCACCTCGAGCGGCACGCCCGTACGGTTGATGCAGGCGATGTGGCTCACGCCCGCCTGAGCGGCCGAGGGCACCACGGTGTCGTCGATGACGCCCGCCACGGCGATGAGCGGGGTGTGCACGGCCTTGCAGCGACTCGCCACACCCACGACCACCTTGCCGTGCAGCGACTGGCCGTCGAAGCATCCCTCGCCGGAAAACACCAGGTCAGCCTCCTGCACGAGGTCGTCAAAATGCGCGGTGTCGAGCACGGTCTGCGTACCCATCTGCAGCTTCGAACCAAAGAACGCCACCATGCCCGCGCCCATGCCGCCAGCCGCACCGCCACCGGGCAGGTCGAGCACGTCGGCGCCCAGGTCGCGCTTCATGATGGCGGCCAAGTGCGCCAGGCCAGCGTCGAGCATGCCCACCTGCTCGGGAGTCGCGCCCTTCTGCGGGCCAAAGATGGCGGAGGCGCCGGTCACGCCGCACAGGGGGTTGTCGATGTCGCACATGGTGACAATCTCGATGTCGCGGATGCGCGGGTTCATGCCCGAGACGTCGATGCGCGAGATGTGGGAAAGCGTACCGCCCACCGGCAGGAACTCCGCGCCAGTAGCGTCATAGAACTTGACGCCGCACGCCGCAGCCATGCCCACGCCGCCCTCGTTAGTGCAGCTGCCGCCCAGGCCCATGATGACCTTCTTGGCACCATGGTCGAGCGCGTCGAGCAAAAGCTGGCCCACGCCAAAGGTCGTGGTCTTGTCAGCCCTGCGATTCTGCCCAACAAGGGGAAGACCAGCGGCGGCGGCCATCTCGATGACAGCCGTGCCGTCCTCGAGCATGCCGTAAAAGCCCTCCACCGGCTCGCGATAGGGACCACACACCTCGCAGGTAATGCGCTCACCGGGATTGGCGGCCAGGAAGGCGTCTACCGTTCCCTCGCCGCCGTCGGCCATAGGGATCGTGTCGATGTGCACCTCGGGAAAACGCTCCTGCAGCGTCTCGGCCATGATGCGGCACACGTCGATGGCGCTCATGGTGCCCTTGAAAGAATCGGGCACGATCAGGAAGTTCTTGTACAACGCAGGCATCCTTTCGACAAGAAGCAAAAACGGGGCCGCGCACATGCGCGCGACCCCGCGGGAGCACATAGACGGCGTTGGTTTTTAGGCCAGGCCCATGGCGGAACAGATCATGTAGACGATCCAGACGTTGAGCACACCGGCAATGCCGAGGATGCCCGTGGCGACAGTCTGGGTCTTGTAGCCCTGGTCAGGCTGCATGGCACCGAAGTTGGTGACGACCCAGAAGTAGGAGTCGTTGGCATGCGACACGGTCATGGCGCCGGCGCCGATGGCCATGACGGCAAGCGCGGCGGCAACAGGGGTGTCAAGGCCGAGCGTCACCATGACGGGCGCGAGGATGCCGGCCGTGGTGGTGATGGCCACCGTGGAGGAACCCTGCGCGGTCTTGAGGATGGCCGCGAGCAGGAACGGGAAGAAGATGCCGAGCGCCTCGAGGGTGACCGCCTGCTCCTTGATGAAGTTCACCATGTCGGTGGAGGCGATGACCTTGCCCAGAACGCCGCCGGCGGCAGTGATGAAGAGAATCGGGCCCACGGTCTTGAGCGTCTCCTGGACCAGGTCATGGAACTTGTCCAGGTTGGCAGTAACGGCAAGCTGGATGACGCCGAAGACGACGCCCATTGCAAGGGCGATCATGGGCGTACCGAAGAAGGTGCACAGGTCGGCACCGAAGCCGCTCCACTTGGCCATCGAGGAGATGGAGCCCAGGGCCATGAGCACGATAGGCACCACAATGGGAGCAAGCGTGATGAAACCGCCGGGGAGCTGGCCGTACTGGGCCTTGATCTCCTCGTAGGTGGCAACGTTGCCGCTTGCGTCGGCCTCGTCCTCAGCCTTGACGCGCTTGCCGATGAAACGGGCGAACGCGACGCCGGCGATCAGGGGAAGGATGGAGCAGACAACGCCCAGGCCCATGACGAGCAGCAGGTCGTTCTCAAGGCCGAGCGAACCGGCGGCGGCGATGGGGCCGGGCGTCGGCGGAATGAAGACGTGGCTGACATACAGGCCGCACGACAGGCACACGGTGAGCATGACCGAGCTTGCGGCGGTCTTCTGCACGATGGCCTTGCGGATGGGGTTCAGAATGACGAAGCCCGAGTCGCAGAACACCGGGATGGAGACGATCCAACCCATGAGCTCCATGGCAATCTCAGGATGCTTCTTGCCCACGAGGGACACCACCATGTCAGCGAGCTTGAACGCGCCGCCGGTGGCCTCGAGGATGGAGCCCACCAGGGCACCCAAGATAATGACAATGCCGATGCTGGTGAAGGTACCCGAGAAACCCGCACCGATGACGGAGGCGATGCCCGAAACGGTCGTGCCGTCCTCAAGCGTTTGATTGACCAGCGGGATGCCAGCCACCAGACCAAACACCAGGGACACAAGCATGATGGAAATGAACGGGTGAATCTTGAACTTGGAGATCATCACGATCATCGCCGCAATTGCGATGACGAAGGCGACGACCAACGCTATTCCGGTCATGGAAACCTCCTGCCGAAGACGGGTACGTCGGCGCGCGACCTCGGGCAGCCGCACACTTCAGCGCGGATTGTAGACATATCGAGCAACAGACATTTCCTCGACACATAGCTATTCAGCGATTGCTCCCATACGGCCGCTCACCGCCGGTGAACGGCACCCGCAACCGCCCCAGCCAAACGGAGACGCAGATACAAGGCGCAGAGCGGTGAAGTGCGCGTGCGGGCCTTTGGCCTACTAGATGTACATGAGCCTGAGCGCAACGCAGTAGCTGCGTCAAAAACCACCCCAGCCAGACGGAGGCTCATCTGCAAGGCGCACGGGGCCGATGTGTACTAGATGTACATGAGGTCCCGTGGAACGCGGCAGATGAGCCTCCGCGATCGGATGAGATTTGCTCAGTAGGTCCCCCAAACAAAGTGAGGCCCGGTGGGGGACCGGGCCTCAAGGAGGGATGCGACGCTACCTGTTCGAATTATGGTGCGTCTTGACGGGTAAGGGGAGCCCGTCGCGCGTTCTTGAGGTAAGGGGGGCCTCAAGTGCCTAAAACGTATTATGCGCAAAGTAAGCCGACGTTTATGAACGTCATGTGCGTACACATTGTTGAAAAGAAACGCCCACGCCCTCGACATAAACGGCAGACCGTCATGCCGAGGGCGCGGGCGTAGACGTACGAAACATCCCCCGGTGTTCCGAACCCTGTTAGTGCTCGCTGTCCGCAGCGCCATCCTCGGCGCGCGACACCTGCGAGACGGCCGAGACATCGGCGCCCGCCTGTGCGAGAGCGGCGTGCACGCGGTCAAGCCAAACGCTCCAACGGTCGATGGTCTCGCTCGAGACGGTGTGCTCCATCTCGCACGCCTCCTGCTCGGCGAGCTCGGGATCGACGCCCAGGTCCTCGACGAGGAAGCGGCGCAGCATGTTGTGGCGCCCCCAAATCTCCTGACCGTAGGCGCGACCGTGATCGGTCAGCGTGATGCGACCGTAACGTTCCTGCTCGATGAAGTCCGCATCGCGCAGCGTTTGGACGGCCTTGTTGACGCTCGCCTTGGAAACCCCCAGCAAATTGGCGATGTCGACCGAGCGAATCTCAGGATGGTTCTGCGACTCCTCGAGTTCGACGATTGCCTCAATGTAGTCCTCGTGCGCAGGGGTAAGCGCAATTGCCCCTTCCACAGTCATTTCTGGCCCCTTTCTGACCAATGGCATATTTACGCAGCTAGAAACGCCAATATCATACCCTCGGTTTCGCAAGAATCAACTAATACACAAAGGATAACCCTTTTTGGCAGCGCAGAAAAAGTAGAGTGAAACCCAGTTCGCGCGTAGCAAGGCGGCCAATTGGCCGTCTAGATTACGCATGGACGTGCATCTATAGGAACGCATTGGGATTGGAGCTCTTGATGAGTAAGACCGAGATGACCCGTCGCAACTTCGTAGCCGCCGGCAGCGCCATGGCACTGGCCCTGGCCGCTTCCACGGCCCTTGCCGAGGAGGCCCCGGCGCCCGCCGAGGGCGAGGGTGCCCCCGAGGGTGGCGAAGGCGGCGGCGAGGGTGGCCCCGGCGCCGGTGGCCCTGGCCCCATGGGTGCCCCCAAGGACGTCCCCGCAGCCCGCGAGGCAGCTGCCGCTGAGGGCCGCACCTTCGGCTACGCAGGCGCCGGCGACTGGCTGGGCGTGCCCGACGACGTAGAGGTCGCCGAGGAGATCAACGACTTCGACGCCGTCGTCATCGGTGGCGGTCACGCCGGCACGCAGGCCACGCTTGCCCTTGCCGAGGCTGGCGCAAAGGTCGCCATGTGCGAGAAGAGCACCTACCTCATGTATATCGGCGAGGACGCCGCCGCCTGGAACGCCGACTTCGTGAAGAACGCCGGCTTCGCTGAGTACAACCTCGGCGAGGTCATCAACGAGTTCACGACCCGCTCGGGCGGCCGCGTGAGCCAGGAGATCGTCGCCTCCTACGTCAACAACTCCGGCGAGTGCCTCGACAACATGCTCGCCTGCATGAAGGAGGCCGTCGAGGACTCCGAGCGCCACGACCTGTACAACCAGCTCGTGAGCGACCTGGCCCTCACCAACAACGAGTATTCCTCCGAGGGCGGCGCCTACGCTCAGGACATCGACGAGTCCTTCTACACCTACGACGTGACCCGCAACGGCAAGATCATCGTCCAGGCCATGTTCGATGCCGACAAGGTCAAGGAGCTCACCGCCGACATCGACTGGACCTCGCTTGCCGTCGACCCCAACTGTGAGACGACCGAGGAGGGCTACCAGGCCGGCTACCAGGCTCTCTATGACGCCTGCGCCTCCTTCTACGACAACAACAACCAGTGCCTCGACCACACCGGTTACCCCAAGGCCCCCGGCACGAAGACCTGGGCCACCACCATCCAGATGATGGGTCACTTCCACGGCCGCGAGGGCCACGGTGGCGTCGCCGCCTCCTCGATCCTCGGCAACGTCCAGATGGCATGCCTGGCCAAGGCCTACACCCTGGGTGCTCAGGTGTTCCTGGGCTACAAGGGCTACAAGGTCGTGCAGGCTGAGGACGGCACCGTGACCGGCGTCATCGTCTACGATGCCGACGCCGACCGTTACGTCAAGTTCAATTGCAAGGCAGTCATCTCCTGCGCCGGCGGCTACATCCAGAACGCCGACATGTGCTGGGCCCTGCTCAACGAGCTCCAGGAGAAGTACGAGCGCACCGGCGGCCTCAAGGAGGACTTCAACGGCGGCGGCATGGCCTGCGCCGGCGACGGTTCGGGCGTCAAGATGCTGTGCTGGGCCGGCGGCTTCGTCGATCCCTCCCCGCGCGGCCACATGTCTCTGGGCGGCGGCCCTTCCGGCACCTGGGGCGCCAACTGCCACCTGTGGCTCGACGAGAACATGCAGCGCTTCTGCAACGAGGGCAACATCACCGCTGCTGGCGACGCCTGCTCGCGCAAGACGGGCGCCTGCTACGGCATCATCGGCGGCGACTACCTCAAGCACATCGCCAGCTGCGGCCTTGAGCACACCGGCCCCAACTTCGGCCGTCCCGAGTACATCATGGACATGATGTACGACATCGAGACCGGCGAGGTCAACAGCCAGATCAAGATCACCGGCATGACCACCGCCGAGCGTATGGGTGGCGGCATCTACAAGGCCGACAGCCTTGAGAACCTGGCCGCTGGCCTGGGCATCGAGGACGTCGAGGGCTTCGTAGCCGCAGTCAACCACTACAACGACCTGTGCTACGCCTGCCAGGACGGCACCTACACCTGCGATCCCGAGTTCGGCAAGAACGCCGAGGCGATGATCCCGATCGAGGGCCCGCTCTACTACGGCTTCTCCGGCTCCTGCGGCCGCACCGGCTCGAGCCCCGCAATGGTCACCATGTCGGGCGTCATGGCCGACAAGAACCTCAACGTCGAGGACCTCGACGGCAACCCCATCCCCGGCCTGTACTGCGCAGGCGCCGACCTGGGCGGCCGTTACGGCACCGGCTATTCCACGCCTGCCGCCGGCAACTCCATCGGCATGGCTCTTACCAACGGCCGCGTCGCCGGCAAGAGTGCCGCTGCCTACCTGGGGCTCTAGGCTCGAAACGTTAGACATGCTTCCTCTCCTGAGGTAGCATGAACGCAACTGAAGCGGGGGCGCCCCAATCACATTCGGGGTGCCCCCGCTTTGTCAGCGGCACCAAATTGCAACAAACTCCGGCATGTTTGCGCCTTGTTGGAACAGCGAGACACACGGCTCAAGGTCTCACCTCATCTACCTGCGGCAACGTCACCGCACTCGCTGCAGATAGTCGCCTCGCCGACATTAAGACGCAAACATGCCCGAATTTAGACCAAGAAGATGCCCTGCAAGACTCAACGAGTCGTCGTGGAAGGACTGACAATGCGAGGTTTCCTTTACCTGTCTGGCTACAACGCCATCTGCGAGACGCTGCACATGGACGCCGCACCCGGCAGGCGCTCCATCGGCAACGCCGAGGCCTGCGGCAACTCGCTGGCCAAGGCGTCGCGCAACGCCCACGCCGACGTGGACCAATTCCTGCTTGCCGCGCGCCAGTACCTCTCCACCGCAGGTGCCAAAACCTGCAAGGTCACCTGCCACGACGGCAGTTATCAGGAGTATGACCTGGGCTTTCGCGTCAAGCGCCATGAGAACTTCCTCTATGTGACCCAAGCGCGGCAGGAGACGCGCCTGGCTCCGGGCATGCGCATCGTCGCCGTGGGCATGAACAGGATCGACTTCCTGCTCAAGGACATGGGAGCCGACGTCGTCTGGGGTCGAGGCACGGACCGCGAGGACTGGGACTTGGCTATGCGCATGTTCGACGACATCGACGTCTTCCCCGGCGACGGCCACGTCATGCGCCTCGACCTGCGTCGCTACCCCGTGGAGACACCCGCTCCCGAGTTCGCGACCCGCGTGCAGGACGGCGCCGTCGTCATGCGAATCGACGACCTCTCCCAGGCCGACAAGGTCGCCCAGGCCGTTTCTGAGGCTACGGCAGCCCTCGCCGAGCAAGGCGCCGGCAAGCTTGTGCTCGACCTGCGCCACTGCGCCGGCACCGCAGACCCCGCCTCCTACCTGGCGCTTCTTCCCCTGCTTGTGGATGCCGAGGTCGACGCGAAGCAGGTCGTGGACGACGTCGAGCTCTTCACCGTCTACTCCAAGGACAACGCCGCCGCACTCATCGCCGACATTGACCGCGCGCGGCCTGCACTCGACGAGGCCGGCCTCAGCATGGCCGACGAGCTGTGCGCCGACATTCAGGCAAAAGCCGATGAAGTGCTCGCACGCAAACGCACCACCCACGTCATGGCGGAGCGCCTGCGTATGGCCGAGCTGCCCGAGGTTCTCCCCTCCCCCTTCACCGACGAGCGCGTGACACCCGACGCAAACGCACCGCACCTGGCCTGCATCCTGCTCGATTCCGACACAGGGGAAGGGGCGGAGCGTCTGGCTCAGGCCGTCATGGGGATGGAGCGCGTGCGCCTGGTGGGCCGCGCCACCAAGGGCTGGGTAGACTACGCCAACTACCTCACCAGCGAGCTTGAAGGCATCGCCTGCTCGTTCACCTACCCCATCAGCCGCACGAAGGCCAACCACGACGGCGAGGGATTCGAGCGCACAGGGCTGCCGCTCGACGTACACGTGCCCTTCACGCCCGAGGAATGCACGAACGACACGATTCTCGAAGCCGCGCTCGCCCTCGAAGCGTAGGGGCTGCAGGCGATGGCCGCGCAAGCATGCCACATGCTTGCGCGGCCTGTTAGCATGGGCCTCCACGACCGGCCGAGGCCGTCCCACACGTGGTAAAGCGGTGCGAGCTTGGCATGGCCGCACCCATAGACAAGGCGTTTGGGTAGGATAGCAGGCGAAAAAACGTGCATCTTCCCAGTGAAAGGCCGCACTATGACGCCCGAGCCCCGCACCATCGCCTCGCAGATCCTCATCGCCCTCGACCACGACTATGCTGGCATGCCCGAATGCGACGACCATGCAGGCAAGGCATGGCACAAGCTCTTCAGGAAGGCCGATGAACTGGGGCTTCTTGACGACGACCTGCTCGAGGCCATGATGCAGGAGCGCCTTGCACACCTGGGCGACCCCAACCTGTGCCTCATGCGCCTGGGTACCGACGCCCTGCTCGAGTCTGCCCCCTGCACGTTCGAGATGCAGGGCGAGGCAGCCGTCCTCACCGTGGGCAACCTCGACTCCACCGAGGCAGCAGACCTGCTGGCCGAGCATGCCGACCAGGTACGTTCGGCAAAGACGCTCGTCATCGACGTGCGCGACTGCACGGGCGGCGTGGAGCAGGCGGCCTACCCCCTGCTCGACTGGCTGTTCGACGAACCCGCGACACTGGAGGCGCTCATCGGCACCCAGCAGGTGCTCACCAACTACTCCACCGGTGCGTGCAAGGCCCGCATCCAGCAGTTCACCCAGCTCAAGGCCCTGCTTGAGGCCCAGGGTGCCGGCGACACCACCGCCTGGCTCGACCAGGGTCTCCAAGCCGCACAAGAAAGCATGGGCAAGGGCTTTGTAGAGGAGGCGCTTGCCCCCGCGCAGCTCGACATCGCGGCCGCCCCGACCGGCCAGCGCGTCTTCCTGCTCACAAGCGAGCGCACCGCCGACGCCGCCGAGTGGCTCGCGAGCGTCGCCAAGAAGTCTCCGCGCGCAACGCAGGTGGGCCAGGCCACGCGCGGCACGCTCGACTACTCCAACCCCGTCACGCTCACCTTCGGCGACCGTTTCGTCTTCACGTACCCCATGACCAAGACCGTCGAGGCGGCTCAGGGCAAGGGCATCCGCACGACCGGCATCCTGCCCGACATCGCCTGTCAAGCAGAAGAGGCACTCGCCAAGGCGCTCGAGGGTTAAGGGTCAGCCCGACCACATAAGGACGCCGCTGAGGCGCATGGTCTGCACGCAGACCCGCCTGAGCGCAGAATATGCGCCCGTGCAAGCACTTCTCAACCCATTGCAGTTCAGGGCAGGCTCTAAGGGGCCCGCCTTTATTCATTTCTTGACGAAGAGGCGTATGTTTGGCAGCCCCTTGGGCGAACCTCCGCAAGTACATAAAGAAAAACAGGGCATTACAAAGGAGCCGCACCCCAAGGGTTGGGGATGCGGCTCCTTTCCGTTCGCGACCATATATCGACGCAAGCGCCCGATTTTGCTATGCGCGCTTGTCCACCATGTCGATGAGCTGCTGCTTGGAGTGGATGTGCAGCTTGGCGTAGATGTTCTTCACATGCACGCGCACGGTGTTCTCGGAGATGATGAGCTTCTCGGCGATGGACATGCGCGTGTTGCCGCGGGCAAGCAGGTCGAGCACCTCGCCCTCGCGCTCCGACAAGGCATACTTCTTCGCAATCACCGCGCACGCCTGGGCGATGGGGTCGACAGGAACAACCGTCGGCGTCCCAGCGGGTGCCGTCTGAGCCACGCCTGCCTGCCCTGAAGCGCCAGGCGTGACATACGACGCGGGGATGTCGGGAGCCGTGTCGCCGCGCTGGGACGACCCCTCGAAACCCCCACCCTGCAGCTCAACGGGCACGAAGGGCTGGACGACGCCGTTCACGGGCGAGGGATACTGCGCAGCCGCAAGCACGCTCGAGGCCACGACCGCCAGAATCGTCATCGTCACCGTGATGGCCTGCACGGCAGCAAAATCATCGCCGAACGAGAGCCCCGTCACCTGACCGGCGAGCGTGCCGCAGGCATAGCCGAAGCTCACCACGCCCCAACCCACAGGGAACACGAACGACAGGCTCGCCACGCCGCTTTGGGCCACATCGATGAGGACGAGCAGCACAAACACCTGCACGATGTCCCAGAACGCCTCGGTGAGCTTGGGCAGAAGTCCCCCTGCGCTACCACCCAAGAGGATGTGCAGCAAAAACAGGATGGCAAGCACCGGCGTGAGCACACGGCCGATGGTAGAGAGGCGCACGTCCGACTTGCAGGGCAGCAATACCGCAAGCAAGATGGCCGAAATGGCAAGCACGCACTCGTCGACGCCCGTATTAAAGTCGAGCATCACCGAGATTTGGGCAACGGCGGCGGTGTTGCCCGCCGTGACGCCAAAGATGAATGCATAGACCACAAGCGCCCCGAGCAGCAGCTTGAAGTGACTCGAGCTCGTCGGGCGCATGATGAGGGGCTTGATCTCACGATGGGCGTTGCGCGCCTCGTGCACCACAAGTACGACGAGGACGACAAGCGCAAGAACCGTGATGGGCAAGGGACCCACGTACCCACCCACAGTCGTGCAGGCAAGCCCCAAGAGCGACTTGATGAGCAAGGCCACGACCACGGTCACGATGCGCGTGGCAACATCGACCACAGCCAGCATCTCGACCCACGAGAAGAGGCCGAGCGCCGCCGCCACGCCGATGATGAGGGCGGCCACATAGGCAAGCACCATACCGCCGAAATCCTTGGCTACGAGGTAAGCGCACAGTGTCGCCGCGACGATGAGCACCGCCGGCATCGACACGAGGACGCGCGAAGAAAACGTCGCCTGGTTGCTTCGGAACGCGATGAGCGCCAAGACCAGCACGAGGCAGCATGCAAACGACATGCACACAAGCGGCGAGAACACCAGGCCCGCCGACATCGGATACAGGAAGTTGATGACGTTTTGCCTCCATGCCAAAAAGAAGCCAAACCCCACCGCGACAAGGATGTCCATCTTCCCTGTCAGTTTCTCGACCATTCGCGTCCCCCCGCATCAGTCGAACACCGAGCAATGAATTGGAAATTGTACCGCCGCCACTTCTTCATATGCGTGGCGTTTTATTCACGAGTCGGCATACATTCTATACCGTTTGCCGCCCGAGCCGCCCCGGGCTTTCCGCACGCGCTACGATATGCAGATTAGGCTCTCCTGACACGCCAATCGACCACGAAAGGCCAACCATGAACCGCTATATCGACACCCGTGGAAACGTGAGCGACGCGCTTTCATTTTGCGAGGCCATCGTCGAAGGCATTGCCCCCGGTGGCGGCCTTTTCGTGCCCCAGCAGATTCCCTCGATGAGCGTCGAAGAGATTTGCGCGCTTGCTGAGCTTCCTTACGCCCAGCGCGCCGCACGCGTCTACCGCGCATTTGAGGTCGACGTCGCCGACGACGCAATCGACTCCCTCATGGCCGGCGCCTACGGCGCCCAGTTTGACGACGAGCGCATCGCCCCCGTGGTTGACCTGGGCGACGGCGTCCATGTGCTCGAGCTGTTCCATGGACCCACCTCGGCCTTCAAGGACATGGCCCTGCAGTGCCTTCCCCGTTTCTTCGAGCATGCGACGGGCAAGCTGCGCGAAGAGGGCAGACTCGACCACGACCACCTCATCCTCGTGGCCACCTCCGGCGACACGGGCAAGGCGGCGCTTGAGGGCTTCGCCGGCCGCAAGCACGTGGGCATCTGCGTCTTCTATCCCGACGGCGGCGTGTCCGACATCCAGCTGCGCCAGATGACCACCCAGCAGGGTGACAACGTCAACGTCTTCGCGGCCCGCGGTGACTTCGACGACTGTCAGACCTCCGTCAAGCAGGCCTTTGGCGATACGGCGTTCTGCGACAAGCTCATGGCCGAGCACAACCTGGCCCTCTCCAGTGCAAACTCCATCAACTGGGGTCGCCTCATGCCCCAGATCGTGTACTACATGAGCGCCTACGCCGACATGGTCGCAGCAGGCTCTGTGCGCGCCGGCGAAGAGATTGACGTCTGCGTGCCCACCGGCAACTTCGGCAACATCCTGGCTGCGTACTACGCCAAGCGCATTGGCACCCCCATCGCGCGTCTCGTGTGCGCAAGCAACGAGAACAACGTGCTCACCGACTTCATCACAACGGGCGTCTACGACATCCGTTCGCGCAAGCTCTCGCTTACCCCCTCCCCCAGCATGGACATCCTCGTGTCGTCCAACCTGGAACGCCAGCTCTTCGAGCTGTGCGGCCGCGACGCCGAGCGTGTCCGTGGCTGGATGGCCGACCTCTCCCGCGACAAGCGCTTCGAGGTCGACGCTGACACGCGCGCACGCATGCAGGAGCTTTACGCCGCCGGCTGTGTCGATAACGACGCCTGCCTGCGCGAAATCGGCGAGGTCTTTGCCGAGAAGCACTACCTGCTCGACCCCCACACCGCTGTCGCCCTGAAGGTGGCCAAGGAGCATCGCAGCGAGCGCCCCATGCTCGTTGCCTCCACCGCCCACTGGGCAAAGTTCGGCCCCAACGTGTGGCGCGGCCTCAACGGCCTTGGCGCCCATGACGAGCTTCCCGCCGAGGTTGCGTCGCTTTCCGGCATCGCCCTCAACCGTGCCATTGCCGAAGCCACGGGCACCCGCGTTCCCGCTGGTCTCGAGGCTCTGGAGACCCTTCCCCGCAGGTTCGACACCGTGGTTGAGGCTTCTAAAGCCGGTGTTGAGGACAGCGTGCTTGGGTGGCTTGAGAAGCGCTAGAACTCGAAACACGGTCAGTGCGCCTGCGCCGTAGTATGATTCGCTAGGTTCCCATGCCGGGTGCGACATGTTTCGCGCCCGGTTTCTTTTAAAAGGAGCAGTGTATGAGCGATGTGATTGATAGGCTTATCCGGTACTGCAGCATCTCCACTCAGTCCGACCCCGCAAACGAGGCCGAGGTTCCATCCAACCCCGACGAGTTTGACCTGGCCCGCCTGCTTGAGCGCGAGTTGCTCGACCTCGGCCTTGCCGATGCCCATATGGACGACAACGCCTATGTGACGGCGCACTTGCCCGCCAGCGCAGGTTGCGAGCATCTGCCCTGTCTGGCGCTGATTGCGCATATCGACACAAGCCCCGATGCTCCTGCACGCAACGTCAAGCCCCGCGTGCGCACCTATGAGGGCGGCGAGCTCGTGCTCGGCGAGCACAAGGGTGAGAAAATCAGCCTTACCGAGGAAAATACGCCTGGTCTTTCAAAGCTTGTTGGCCAGGACATCGTGTGCACCGACGGCTCTACCCTGCTCGGCGCCGACGACAAGGCCGGCGTGGCTGAAATCATGAGCTACCTGGCGCGTGCCGTGAACGACGTTTCCCTGCGCCATCCCCGTATCGCTGTGTGCTTTGCGCCCGACGAGGAGATCGGCCACGGCTGCAGTCTGCTCGATGTAGAAAGCTTTGGCGCAGCCTACGGCTATACCATCGACGGAGATGTGCTCGGCGGCGTGGAATACGAGTGCTTCAACGCGGCAAGTGCCACCGTGCGCGTCAAGGGCCACGAAATCCATCCTGGCAGCGCTAAGAACGTCATGGTGAACGCGCTGCGCGTGTTCGAGGATTTCGACCGTATGCTTCCCGAGAATGCCCGTCCCGAGCACACCGATGGTTACGAGGGCTTTTTCCACCTCTGCGATATCCGCGGCGACTGCAGCGAGGCTTTCGCCCACTACATTGTGCGTGATCACGACCTGCAATCCTTTGAGATGAAGAAGGCCATGCTGCTTGAGGTTGCCGACTTCATCAACAAGCGCTGGAACGAACCGCGTGTCTTTGTTGAGATTCGCGACCAGTACCGCAACATGGCCGAGAAGGTCGCCCCCTACCCCGCGCTTATCGACAACGCCTACAAGGCCTTCGAGCGTATTGGGGTCAAAGCCTTCACGCGTCCCATTCGCGGCGGTACTGACGGCGCTGCACTGTCGTTCCGCAACCTCCCCTGCCCGAACATTTCCACGGGCGGCTTCAACTACCACAGCGTCCGAGAATTCGCTGTGGTGAGCCAGGTCGAGGCCATGGTCGACTTCCTCTGCGAGCTTGGGCAGCTGTTCGCGCAGGACTAACCGATACGCATGCAAAACCAGGGGCGCAGGGTCGCGTAAGGGATTCTGCGCCCTTTTTGTCCTCTATGAAGTTGTGATGCGAAACAGATTTGTGCCACCTGAACCGACTAGAACTCGTCCGGGTTTTCCATCTCGATGTGGCAGACGTTCGCGCCCAGCGAGCTTAGCTTACCGGTAAAGTTCTCGTATCCGCGCTTGATATGACGGGTCTCCGACACATAGGTCGTACCCTCGGCCACAAGACCAGCAAGCACGAGTGCAGCGCCGCCGCGCAGGTCGGGAGAAGCAACCTGTGCTCCCGTAAAGTTCGTCGGACCCTTGACCAGGGCATGACGCTCCTCAACACGGATGGAAGCACCCATACGCACAAGCTCTGCAGCCAGCATGAAACGGTTCTCAAACACGTTCTCGGTGATGAAGCTGGCACCATCGGCCATGCATTCAAGCACCATGAGCTGAGCCTGCATATCAGTGGGGAAACCAGGGTACGGAAGCGTCTGGATATCCACAGGAACAAGCTTCTCACCACGACGGACAGTCACGCCGTTCTCAAAGCGCTCGATCTCAACGCCCATCTGGGCCATTTTTGCAAGCGGGATATCGAGATGCATGGGGTCGAAACCGGTAACGGTCACACCCTCGTCGGAGCAAAGAGCGCCGGCAACGATGAAGGTACCGGCCTCGATACGGTCGCCAACCGTCACATGATCGGTCGCGTGGAGCTCCTCCACGCCTTCGATGCGCACAACATGCGAACCGGCGTCAATAATCTTTGCGCCCATGTCATTGAGCATGTTTGCCAAATCGACAATCTCAGGCTCACGGGCCGCGTTCTCGATGATGGTCGTACCCTTCGCCTTGACGGCACCCATCATGATGTTCTCTGTAGCACCCACGCTGGGGAAATCGAGCGTGACGATAGCGCCATGCAGACCAGCCGTGCCGTCGGCACGGATATTGCCATGGTCGTTGTCGATCTTCACGCCAAGTGCCGCCAGACCAGACAGATGCTGGTCGATAGAGCGGGCACCGATGTTGCACCCGCCCGGCATGGCCACAATTGCCTTGCCGAAACGTGTGATAAGCGGGCCAAGAATCGAGATGCTTGCACGCATCTTCGAAACGTACTCATAGGGAGTGACCCAGTTGCTCACCGTCTTGGTGTCGATGATGAGCTCATGCTCCCCATGAACAACGCAGGCGCCGAGCGTCTGGAGCACCTTGCACATGAGCCTGACATCAGAGATGTCAGGCACATTGCTGAGGTGATAGACGCCCGGCGCCATGACAGTTGCAGCCATGAGCTTCAAGGCTGAGTTCTTTGCACCCTCGACGTGTACGGTACCGTGCAGCTTAGCGCCGCCTTCTACTTTGATCACGTCCATGAGTGCGCTCCTTCTTAAGCGTTTACGGTCTTAAGCTGGAGCTCGAGCCATTCCTTCTGACCCTTGAGGTAGGCGGCAGCAGAGTCGCCTTCCGAAAGGGCTGCAAGTTCCTTCTCGACGCCAGCCAGCGTGGTTTGAACCTCGTCGGCCTTAATCTGGGAAACCTCAAGAGCGTCGTTAGCAAGAACGATGACCTTGTTGTCATTGACCTGAGCATAACCGCCGCTCAGAACAAACTCGTGCTTGCCATCGGCCGCAGTGACGTTCACCACGCCAGCCTTGAGGGCAGAAACAAGCGGCTCGTGACGCTGCATCACGCCGAAAGAGCCAATCTCGCCAGGAAGACCCACATAGGTGACCTCGCTTGCGAAAACGGTCTTTACCGGGGTGACGATCTCACAGGTAAGTGTGTTGTCCGCCATAAGCCTGACCTCTCTTTACGAGTGGGCCGAAGCCTACTCAGCCAGCTTCGCGGCGCGCTCGCGCACGTCGTCGATGTCACTGGCATAACGGAAGCACTGCTCGGGCAGGTCGTCGCACTTGCCGTCGACAATCTCGGCAAAGGAGCGCACGGTGTCCTCAAGCTTCATGTAGACGCCTGGGTTGCCCGTGAACTGCTCGGCCACGTGGAAGTTCTGGGAGAGGAACTGCTGAAGCTTACGAGCACGGTTGACCGTGAGCTTCTGCTCCTCAGACAGCTCGTCCATACCAAGAATGGCGATGATGTCCTTCAGGTCGGAGTAGGCCTGGAGGAGCTCCTGGACGGCGGTAGCCACGCGGTAGTGCTCCTCGCCAACGATCAGCGGATCGAGAGCGGAGGAAGAAGAGGCCAGCGGGTCAATGGCCGGGTAAAGGCCCAGAGACGCGATGGAACGCGACAGCGTGGTGGTGGCGTCCAGGTGGATGAACGTCGTGGCAGGTGCAGGGTCGGTAAGGTCGTCAGCGGGAACGTAGACGGCCTGAACCGAGGTGATGGAGCCGGTCTTCGTGGAGGTAATGCGCTCCTGGAGGTCGCCCATCTCCGTTGCCAGCGTGGGCTGGTAACCAACTGCCGAAGGCATACGGCCGAGAAGTGCGGACACCTCGGAGCCAGCCTGGGAGAAACGGAAGATGTTGTCGATGAACAGAAGCACGTCCTGGCCCTGATCACGGAAGTACTCAGCCGTGGTCAGACCAGCAAGACCGACGCGCAAACGAGCTCCCGGGGGCTCGTTCATCTGACCGTAAATCATGCAGGTCTTGGCGATAACGCCAGACTCGCTCATCTCGTTGTAGAGGTCCGTACCCTCACGAGTACGCTCGCCAACGCCCGTGAAGACGGACGTACCACCATGGCCGAGGGCCAGGTTGGAGATGAGCTCCTGAATCAGAACGGTCTTGCCGACGCCAGCGCCACCGAACAGACCAGTCTTGCCGCCACGGACGTAGGGCTCGAGCAGGTCGATGGCCTTGATGCCAGTCTCGAAGATCTCCGTGGAGGTGGAGAGCTCCTCGAAAGCAGGTGCCGGGTGGTGGATGGGATAGTAATCCGCAACCTCGGGCATCGGCTTGTTGTCGACGGGCTCACCCATGACGTTCCAGACGCGGCCGAGGGTCTGAGGACCAACGGGCATCTTCATGGGAGCGCCGGTGTCGACGGCCTCAACGCCACGCTGCAGGCCGTCGGTGGACGACATGGCAACGGTACGGACGATGCCGCCCGGGCGGTGAGTCTCGACCTCGAGGACAGTGTGGATGTGGCCGACGGGGGTGTCCGCGTCAACCGTAAGGGCGTTGTAGATCGCCGGCATGCTGCCTTCGTCGAACTCGACGTCGACGACAGGGCCGATGATGCGGACGATGCGCCCGATGTTCTTGGTATCGCTCATCGTCTATTCTTCCTTCTTCTGAGCCGCGGCGCCAGCGACGATCTCGGTGATCTCAGTAGTAATGGCGCCCTGGCGAGCACGGTTGTACTGACGCTGCAGGGTATTGATGATCTCGGTCGCGTTATCCGTGGCCGACTTCATTGCCTTACGGCGGGCACCCTGCTCGCCTGCGGCCGAGTCGATCAGGGCATGGTAGACCATCGTCTCAACGTATGCCGGAAGAAGCTTGCCCAAGACCGCTGCCTCATCGGGCTCGAAGTCAAAGGTAGCCTCAGCATCAGATGCACCGTTGGAGACGTTGCTCACGTCCACGGGCAGGAGCTGCTCGCAACGCAGGTCCTGATCGGCGGCGTTACGCATGTGGTTGTAGTACACCAGCACCTCGTCCACCTGACCAGTGGCGTACTTGTCGCGCACGTAGGAAGCGATGCGGCTGGCCTCCTCGAAGGTGGGGTCTGCGGACAAGCCCGCAAACTTCATCTCGGCGGAGACACCACGGTACCCGAAGTAACCGATGGCCTTCTTGCCACAGAGGATGTAGCTCGTCTCAATGCCCTGAGCGGCATAGGCGTGAGCCTGCTTCTCAGCAGCACGGAGAACCTGGGTGTTGAAGGCGCCTGCAAGGCCACGGTCAGAAGTGACCACGACGAACAGAACGTTCTTCTTCTCAGGATGAGCCTCAAGAAGAGGATGCGAAGCCTCGCCGGCTTTGCCGGCGAGGTTTCCAAGCATCTCCAACATTGCCTCGGAGTACGGGGTCGCCGCCACGACACGTTCAGACGCCTTGCGGATCTTTGCCGTAGCCACCATTTCCATGGTGCGGGTGATCTGCTTGGTGGACTTGACAGAAGTGATGCGCTTCTTCATGTCGCGGAGGTTGGCCATGGTTACACCTGGCTTTCAGCGACGAACTGCTCGTGGTAAGCCTTGATAGCCTCAGCCATCTTAGCCTGGAGCTCGTCGGACACCTTGCCGGCCTTGATCTGAGCGTTGAACTCAGGATGGGTGGCATGGATGTTCTGAAGCAGACCATCGCGGAAAGGCACGACCTGCTCAAGCTGAAGGTCGTCGGTGTAGCCCTTGGTGCCCGCGAAGATGGCGATAACCTGATCGGCAACATCCATAGGGTTGTAACGAGGCTGTTTGAGCAGCTCGTACATACGCGAACCACGGGTCAGCTGATCCTGCGTAGCCTTGTCCAGGTCGCTGCCGAACTGCGTGAAGGCCTTGAGCTCGTCGTAAGCGGCAAGGTCCAGACGCAGGTTGCCGGCGAACTGCTTCATCGACTTAATCTGAGCCGAACCACCGACGCGGGACACCGAAATGCCCACGTCAACGGCGGGACGCTGGCCCTGGAAGAACAGGTCGGTCTGCAGGTAAATCTGACCGTCGGTAATCGAAATCACGTTGGTCGGAATGTATGCAGAAACGTCGCCAGCCTGGGTCTCGATGACAGGCAGAGCCGTGAGCGAACCGGAGCCGTTCTCCTCGTTCAGCTTAACGGCGCGCTCGAGCAGACGCGAGTGCAGGTAGAAGACGTCGCCAGGGTAAGCCTCGCGTCCCGGGGGACGGTCGAGCGTCAGCGACATCTGACGGTAAGCAACGGCCTGCTTGGACAGGTCGTCGTACACGCACAGAACGTGGCCGCCGGGGTTGTCCTTACCAGCAGGCTTGCCGTCCTTGCCGTTGTACATGAAGTACTCGCCGATTGCAGCACCGGCCATGGGGGCAATGAACTGCAGCGGGGCGGCGTCGGAAGCGGAAGCGGAAACGATGATGGAGTACTCAAGAGCGCCATGCTTCTCGAGCGTCTCACGGATTGCGGCGACCGTCGAGGCCTTCTGGCCAACGGCGACGTAGACGCAAATCATGTTCTCGTTCTTCTGGTTGATGATCGTGTCGATGCCGACAGCGGTCTTACCAGTCTTACGGTCACCAATGATGAGCTCGCGCTGGCCGCGGCCAATCGGGATCATCGCGTCGATAGCGAGCAGGCCGGTCTGAACGGGCTCGCAAACACCCTTACGGGCCATAACGCCAGGGGCCTTGAACTCGATGGGGCGATAGCCCTCGACCTCAATGGGGCCCATACCGTCGATAGGCTCGCCAAGCGGGTTGACGACGCGGCCGAGCATAGCACGGGAGACAGGAATCTCAAGAATGCGACCGGTCGTGTGGACCTCGTCGCCCTCCTTGATGACGGCGACGTCGCCCAGAAGAACGGCGCCGACCTCTTCCTCTTCCAGGTTCTGGGAAAGGCCGTAGACCTTCTTGCCAGTGCTGGCGCTCACGAACTCGAGGAGCTCGCCGGCCATAGCGTCCTGCAGACCCTCAATACGGGCGATGCCGTCGCCGACCTGGATAACCGTACCAACCTCACGCGTATCAACCGTGGTGTTCAGCGAATCGAGCTGCTTCTTAAGGGCAGCCTCGATGTTCGCAGCGGTAATTTCCGCCATTACTCTTCACCTCCGGTAGATGCGGTCTTGAGCACCTGGCGAGCGTGGTTGAGCTGCGTCTTGACGCTAGCATCCATGCGCTTGCCGTGAGTGCTGATGATGATGCCTCCCAGAATCGAGGCGTCGACACTCTCGTTGAGGCGCACGCCATGACCAAGGTCGGCCGAAAGTTTCTTGCTGATAACGTCACGCAGATGGTCGTCGAGCGGCACGGCCGTGGTGACATCCACGACCACCATGTCGAGGGCCTTCTCCGCAGCCGCCTCATAAGCGACGGCAACACGGCCAAGGAGCTTCATGTCGCCGCGCTCGGCCATGACGGCCACGACACTTGCGACCTCCGGGGCGAACCCAGAGAAAGCATCCTTGACGAATGCCGACTTGTTCTCTGCAGGAACATTGGGGTTCTGCAGGAACTCACGCACCTGGGAAGACTTGACGACAGCTGCACGGACGTTCTTGATGTCCTCGATGTCCTCGAAGACACGGTCCGCCACCTGCGCGGCCTCAAGGAGGCACTGGGCGTAGGTTGCTACCTCTTGCTTGACCAGAATGCGCTTAGTTGGCATCGAGAGCACCCGCTTCCGCGACGTACTTCTCGATCAACTTGCGCTGATCGGCGTCAGACAGACCCTCACCGATGAAACGACCGGCGACGGCAACAGAGAGATCCGCGACAGAGGACTGCAGGTCGGCGATAGCGGCCTGCTTCTCCTTCTCGATGGACTTCTTAGCCTTAGCGATCATCTCGTCAGCCTGAGCCTGAGCCTGAGCCGTGATGTCAGCCTTGACCTGCTCACCAGCGCGACGAGCCTCGTCGACAATGCCGGCAGCCTCGCGACGGGCCTCAGCGAGCTGCTTCTTGTACTCCTCGAGGGAGCGCTGGGCCTCAATCTTGGCAGCCTCAGCCTCGTCGAGGTTGTTCTTGATGGTCTCCTGACGCTTGTCGAGCATGCCGACAATCATCGGCCAAGCAAACTTGGCAAGAACCACCCAAATAACCAGGAAGGCAATGAGGGCAGGAATGAACTCAGAAAGGTTGGGAATCAGGATACCGATACCCAGATCAGAGTTTTCCTCTGCAAGAGCGAGCGAGGGGGCAGCCAGGGCAACGGCACCGGCAGCGATAGCAGCAGCACCGTTTTTGCGATTGCTCATTGACTCACCTCCATCGTGTTTCGTTATTTCCAACATTTCGTTAGGTAGCTAAAACTACTTAACGATGAGGGAAACGACGAAGCCGATGAGTGCCAGAGCCTCGACGAAGGCGGCACCGAGGATGAAGACGGTGAACAGACGACCCTGCATCTCGGGCTGGCGAGCCATACCGGTAGCGGCGCCATAAGCAGCCAGACCAATGCCGATGCCGGCACCGATAACACCAAGACCATAACCGATAACGCCCACGATTCCTCCTAAAGGACGGCCGCCCAGCCCTTTGCCGGGCGAATACCAACAGAAAACACTCCTATGTCATCGACCGCGTGGGGCGGTCGAAATGACCAAACTTAAGCCGACATATGCCGGGTAGAACAGTAAACCTTGAGCCGAGACTTAGTGCTCAGACTCAGCGAGCTGCACGTACACGGCAGAAAGAACCGTGAAGACGTAAGCCTGAATCACAGCCACGACAAGCTCGATGGTGTAAATCACAACGAGGATGGCAAGCCAGGCGATGCTCGCGACACCCACGAAGTCACCGGCGGAAAGAAGCAGGCCGAAGAAGCTGCTCGTGAGAAGAGCGAAGGCCGCCAGGCAGATGTGGCCAGCGAACATGTTGGCGAAAAGTCGAACAGCGAGCGTAATAAGACGCAGGAACGTGGAGAACGCCTCGATGATGCCGACCAGAATGTTGAGCGGGAAGGCGACGCCGGCCGGAGCAAAGGACTTGATGTAGCCCAGGGCACCCATGTGCTTGACGGCGACGACGATGAAGTACACGAAGGAGATAAGGGCCAGGGCGAAGGTGACACCGATGGTGCCCGTACCAGGCTTGCAGCCGGGGATGACACCGATGATGTCATTGAACAGGATGAAGAAGAACAGCGTCAGCAGGAAGGGGCCGTGCTTGTCGGCCGTCTTGCCCAGGTTGCCCCTGAGGATGTCGTTGCGGACATACTCGACGACATACTCGACGCCGTTGACAAAACGGCCGCGAGGGACGAGCGACAGACGCCCGCGAACCGCAAACAGAACAGCAAGCATGACGATAATGGCGACGCACATCCAGAAGATGTACTGGGTCAGGCCCGCCTGACCACCGCCAAACATGAAACGTGGGAGGAAGTCATGAACAACCTCGTTGATTTCCTCACCAAAGTTCGCGAGTAACTCTTCCATTAATAACTCCTCACACGTCTAGGGACGAGGTTTGCGACCGTACAAGATAACGCTAAGGACAGTCATAGCCAAGAACACAACGACCAAAACGCACGAGAAGACGAGAAGATCCTCGCGCGTCGCGACATAGGCTATCAGCACCGCAAGGGCGATGACAACCACAGAAACGCAAGCGGCACCAATAAGCGGAAGAATGGAACCGTTGCGCTTCTTTTTCGACACCGCCAGGCCAACGGCATAGGGAGCCGAGCTCGCCACCCCCGCCAACAGTGCGCAGATGATGACAACCACTGTATGCTCCACCAACCATCACGCCTTTCCGCTGTGCCGAAACGCCAAGGCAGAATGCTAGCCTCTCTACCGCCTTCAAGCAATCAAAAAAACGGCAAATTAAGCCGTCTTTGAGATAGTTTGCCCGAATTCAACACAAACCGCCTCATGACCCATTTCGAGTCTATAGGGCCTTATCCTCGTATTTCTCTACAACGACCCCAGCTTCATGCAAAAGGGAGGTTGAAAGTTCGTCCGGATACGACTCCCGAAACACGATTCGCTTGACGCCGGCGTTGATGAGCATCTTGGCGCACTGCACGCACGGGTACGTTGTGCAGTAGAGCGTGGAACCATCTTGGGCCACGCCGCCGTGACGGGCGGCCTGGATGATGGCGTTCTGCTCGCCGTGGAGGCCGCGGCACAGCTCGTGCTTGGTGCCACTGGGAATGTTGAGCTCAGTACGCAGGCAGCCTCGCGTAAGACAGTGCTCGATACCGCGCGGCACCCCGTTGTATCCCGTTGCAAGAATCCGGTGATCATTGCTCACAAGGACGGCGCCCACATGGCGGCGCAGGCACGTGGAGCGTGTGGCCGCAACGTCGGCAATCTGCATGAAGTACTCGTCCCAGCTGGGACGCTTGTCGCACGTCATAATGCCTTATGCCTTGTCAACGGGTCCGAGCTTGGCCTCGACGGCCTTGTCGAGGTTCTCGGCAAGCGAGGAGCGCAGCGGCGTGACGTGGGGATGAGCCTTCTCAGCCACCTTGCCGGCAAGGTCGAGCTCCATGATCTTGGCAACGCGGCCCGCATGGCGGCCGCCCTCGAACTCTGCGACAAGGAAGACCTTGAGGATGCGCTCGTTCTCCTCAAGGGAGACGAAGCGGCCGGACAGGGCGATGACGTTGCCGTCGTTGTGGCGACGGAACAGCTCGGCGAACTCGGGGCTCGTGATGCTGGCAGCGCGAACACCGGCAACCTTGTCGGCCGCAACCGCCATGCCGATGCCAGTGCCGCACACAAGCACGCCCTTGTCGGCCTCGCCTGCGGCGACGGCCTTGCCTACGGCGACGGCGTAATCGGGATAGTCAACGCGCTCGGCGTTATCGGGACCCAGGTCGATGACCTCATGGCCCAGCGACTGCAGGAAAGGCACAAGCGCTGCCTTCTGCTCGTATCCTGCATGGTCCGAAGCGATGGCAATGCGCATGGTGTTCTCCCTTTCCTTGGCAACAATAGGCTGAATAACTATAGCGCCCGATACCAGCTTCTGGCTACCCCGTCGTGCATCCGCAGGGTAACCATAAGGTCGAGGGTCCGACTAGTCCTCGGCGCGGCTCAGGAACTCGCGAACGAAGTCGGTCTTGGGGTTGGCAAGCACCTGGTCAGGCGAACCCTCTTCGGCGATGCTGCCATCGTAGAGGAACGCCACGCGGTCGGAGACGTCGCGGGCAAAGCCCATCTCGTGCGTGACGATGCCCACTGCCATGCCTTGGCTCGACAGACGACGGATAAGGTCACGCATGTCGGCCGTGAGCTTGGGGTCGAGAGCCGAAGTGGCCTCATCGAAGTAGATGACGTCGGGGCGCATGCACAGGGCACGTGCAATGGCCACGCGCTGCTGCTGGCCGCCCGAAAGCTGGCAGGGCACTTTGTCGGCATGCTCGGCAAGACCGAGCTGGGCAAGAAGCTCGCGCGCCTCGCCCTCGACCTCGCCGCGGCTGCGACGCTGGACGCGCACGGGGGCGTCGGTCACGTTCTTGAGCACTGTCATGTGCGGGAAGAGGTTGTAGTTCTGGAACACCAGGCCGAACTTCATGCGCGCCTGAGCCATGGCAGCCTTGGTGTAGGTTGCTTTGCCTTCGGTGGAAGAGGCAGCACCGCAAACCTCGAGGTCGCCGTATCCAAACGAACCACCGTCGAATGTGTCGAGCAGCGTCAGACAGCGCAGAAGCGTGGACTTGCCTGCGCCCGAGGGGCCGATAAGGGTCACGACCTCGCCGGGATCGATGTGGAAGTCGACGTCATGCAGGACCTCGCGCCCGTTGAACGATTTGCGTACGTGCTCAGCGTAAACGGCAGGTTTAGTCATGGTAGTAAGCCAGCTTCTTCTCGACGCGGTTCAGGATGGCAGTAATCACCAGGCAGATAACCCAGTACAGGCCTGCGGAGATAGCAAACGGAATCATGTTGCGCTGGCTTGCGACCAGTGCCTTTGCCTCGGTGAACATCTCGGCGACACCGATGGAGAAGGCAAGCGAGGTGTCCTTGACCAGCGTGATGATCTCGTTGCCCATAGCAGGCATGATGCGCTTGATGACCTGGGGCAGGATGATGTGGAAAAACGCCTGGCACTTGGAGTAGCCCAGCACCTCAGCCGCCTCATACTGGCCTTGCGGGATGGACTGGATGCCGCTGCGGTAGATTTCAGCGAAGTAGGCGGCGTAGTTGAGAATGAAGGCGATGATGCACGCCGTGAACTTGAAGCCCGCGCCCGTCTGGATGTTGAAGACGTAGTAGGGCATGAAGTACACCGCGAACATCTGCAACATGAGCGGGGTGCCGCGCATGACGGAGATATAGAACTGCGCCAGAAGCGCCAGCGGCTTGAACTTGCTCAAGCGCGCGAGGGCCACCGGGATACCCAGCGGTATGGCACCTACAATCGTCAGGGCAAATATGGCCATGCTCATGCCGAGACCCTCGACAAGCAGGTTGAACATCGTTGAGATTTCCACTGGGCAGCACCTCGCTGTCTATGCGCAGAGCGCATTCCTGACACAAAGGGGCGCCCCCGACCACGCCCATGGCCGGGGACGCCGTGATAATGTGAAGCATACCGCACCCGGCAGGCGCCGGATGCGAGAACAATCGTCTTGCAGGGGCCTTACTTCGCCTGGGCCAGGCAATCCTCAACGGCCGTGAAGATGGCCTTGGAGGTGACGGTGGCGCCGGAGACGGCGTCGACGC
>UQBS01000004.1 GCA_900539345.1 uncultured Coriobacteriaceae bacterium
GCGTCAACATCGTCGACTGCTGGATGGCGGACCCCGCAGTGCGCCGTGCGCTAGGCGCAGCCGTGTGCGAGCAGCGCGACCACTGGGTGGTCCAGGGCCACTTTGGCGCCACCTGGCAGGACGGCCAGTATGTCCGCACGCGCGACCTTGACAAGGTCGTGCCGGCGTGGGAATTTTTGCTTGAGTGCTTCGGCGGCCACATCGAGCTCGGCCTTATCCACTATGTCGACGCGGTCGACGAGTTCAAGGCCATCATGGGCAGCCCCTTCATCGATTACATCCGCGCAGAGAAGGCTGCGGGCCACATTGACCACATCGGCCTTTCGACCCACAACCCCGAGGTCGCGCTTGTCGCCTGTGACTATCCCGAGGTTGAGATGGTCATGTTCTCGATGAACCCGGCGTTCGACATGCTGCCGCCTTCCGAGAACATCGAGACGCTGTTCGTTGAGCATTACGACGACGCCCTGTCCAACGTCGACCCCAAGCGCCAGGAGCTGCTGCGTGCGTGCAGCATGCACGGCGTGGGCATCACTGTCATGAAGCCCTTTGCCGGCGGTCGCCTGCTCGACGCCGCGAAGTCCCCCTTTGGCGCGGCCATGACCACGACGCAGTGCATCGAGTACTGTCTCGCGCGTCCGGCCGTCGCCTCGGTCATGACAGGTTTCCGCACCATTGAGGAGCTCGAGGGCTGCCTTGCCTACGAGGACGCAACTCCTGCCGAGAAGGACTTCGGTCGCGTGCTTGCTGCGGCTCCGTCGCACTCGTATTTCGGCCAGTGCATTTACTGCGGCCATTGCCAGCCCTGCGTCATGGGCATCAACATCGCCGAGGTCAACAAGTTCGCCGACCTGGCCTTGGCCCACGACGAGGTGCCGCCCTCGGTGCGCGAGCACTACAAGGCGCTGCCCGCCCATGCTGAAGACTGCATCGGGTGCCATCGCTGCGAGCGCAACTGCCCCTTCGGCGTGAAGATTGCCCAGCGCATGCGCCAGACTGCCAAGCTTTTCGGGCTGTAAGGCGACGCGTCCGGAGGCGTCGAGCCCACATCGGCGCCAAACAAGAGGGGCCCGCAGGAAACGTCGCGATGCGCGTGTCCTGCGGGCCCCTTGCTTGTGTGCGGGATGGCTCCCGTTGATGTGCGCCAGCCTTATTGGCCCACCTGGTCTTGCCGGGCGAGCCATTCCACGGCCGAGAGGGCCGCGACATTGCCCTGACCTGCGGCTTTGATGTACTGGTAGGGTTTGCCCGCGATGTCGCCGGCAACGAAAAGACCTGGGATGTTGGTCGCCATCTGCAAGTCACACACAACGTGGGGCTCGTCGGTCGCAAGGCCGCCGACGAGCTGGTCGGCGGCGACGGCGTCACGCAGCACAAATACCGCGCTCACCTCGTGACTTCCGTCTTGGGTGAGAAGGGTGCAGGTCGCGCCGTTGCCCTCGATGCCAAGGGGCCTCTCCTCCACGACTTCGATGCGCTCGTCGCCCGGCACGTCGTGGCGCTTCCCAAAGAAGTAGAGCACGTGGCCGCACACCTCGGCGAGGTAGAGCGCCTCGCGCCAGGACTCCTCGCTGTAGCCGATGACCGCCACGGTCTTTCCCCTGTAGAGATGGCCGTCGCAGGTGGCGCAGTAACTCACACCGCGTCCGAGCAGCTCTTTTTCGCCCGGCCAAGGTTTACCCATGACGACGCCGCTGGCAAGCACCACGCTGCGGGCCTCATATATGTCATGTGCGCCCTGCAGGGCGAAGTAGTCGCCCATGGGGTAGACGGCCACGATCTGTTCGGGCGTCACTGTCACACCCATCGCGTCGAGGTGGGCACGCATGTGCACTGCCAACTCCGCGCCGCTGACGTCGGGCAGGCCCGTGTAGTTGCGTATCTCGTGTGCCTTGCTCATCTTGGCGCTCAGCTCGGCGCTTCCAAAAAGCGCGACCTGCTTGTTGCGCAACTTGGCCGTCACAGCGGCCGATACGCCTGCCGGTCCCGTGCCGACAATTGCGATGTCCATCCGGTCCATGCTTGCCTCCTTGCGGTGAGTGCCTGGTGTTTTCAGCCCAGTATATGCCCTGCGGCGCCCGTTCCCGCACCGGTCTGCGACAGACTTCCTTGCAAGACGCGCAATCTCATGTTCCCTTCGTGATTCACTGGCATGAGGGACCTCAAGTTTGGTATGCTTCCTCAGCTCACGGGGCGCCTGGTCGGAAACCAGCGTCCGTCATCTACCATAAGGAGTTTTATCATGAAGCAGGGTATCCACCCCGAGTACGTCGAGTGCACCGTCCGTTGCACCTGCGGCAACACCTTCAAGACCCATTCGACCGTTCCTGAGCTCACCGTCGAGCTTTGCAACGCTTGCCACCCCTTCTACACTGGCCAGCAGAAGTTCGTTGACAACGCCGGTCGCGTCCAGCGCTTCGCCAGCAAGTTCGGTGGCGCCGCTGCCGCTCTGGCCGAGAAGCAGGCCGCTGAGAAGGCTGCCCGCGCCGCCAAGGCCGCCGAGGCCGAGGCCGCTGCTAAGATTGAGCGCGAGAAGAAGGCCGCCGAGAAGGCCAAGCGCGCCGCTGAGTACGCTGCTGCTCACGCCAACGACCCCGTCGAGGCTCCTGCCGCTGAGGCCGAGGCTCCCGAGGCCGAGTAGCCTTTAGCCCTGCCACGCAAGGCACCAGCACGCCCTTAAGCCGGCCCTTCGAGTCATACCGAGGGGTCGGCTTTTTTCGTACCGAAGGATTGGGAGGATTCCATGGACGTTACGCTTCTCTACCACACGCCCGAACCCGAGCGCGCCGTGGCGACTGCTGCCCGCCTTTGCTATGCCCCCGTGGGCGGCCGCGAGCTCATGGAGAGCCTGACCGACGAGAAGATTCGCAAGGTTCTCACCACCATCATGGCAAGCGGTCACTTCTCCACGCTTGAGCACGCCAGCTACACGTTTGCCGTTGAGGGCGTGAGCCGCGCGCTCACCCATCAGCTCGTGCGCCATCGTCTTGCGAGCTACAACCAGCAGTCGCAGCGTTACGTCAAGTTCAAGGAAGAGCCGCCCATCGTGCGCCCCGCAAGCGTCGACACCAACCCCGAGGCTGCCCAGGCCTTCGACGAGGCCATCGAGGCGTGCTGGCAGGCCTACGACAAGCTTGTGCAGGCCGGCGTTCCTGCCGAGGACGCACGCTACATCCTGCCCAACGCCTGCGAGACGAAGATCGTCGTGACCATGAACATTCGCGAGCTCATGCACTTCTTCTCCAACCGTTGCTGCAACCGCGCACAGTGGGAGATCCGCGAGCTTGCCTGGAAGATGCTCGAGCTTGTGAGGCCCACGGCCCCCTTCATCTTCCGCACGGCGGGCCCGGGCTGCATGCGCGGGGCGTGCCCGGAGGGCAAGATGTGCTGCGGCAACCCCTACCCGCGTCCGGCCGAACTGTAATCGAACTTCAGGAGAGCGTGTCATGTTCCAGTACCAGGACGGCAATCCGTACGGCAACCAGCAGAACCCCCAGGGTCAGTACCAACAGGCGCCTCAGGGCCAATACCAGCAGGCCGATAACGTGCCCGTCTACTCCCGCGCCCAGGTCGTTGCCTGGCAGCAACGGCAGATGGCCATGCTGCAGAAGGGCATCGACGACGTTCAGGAGCAGGCTCGCGCGAAGTCGCACCGCACGGCGGCCGTCACGGCGCTCGTCGGCCTTGCGGTGGGCGTGCTCGCCGCAATCGTCCTCGCGCGGTTCGTCTTTGGCTGGGGCACGACGAAGCTCGACCCCGTTGCGCCCACCTTGGCCGATACCGAGCTCTCTTGCGTGGTGGGCACCTACACCTACAACGGCGAGTCGTTCGACATCACGGCCCGCGAGGCCATCGAGGGCACCCAGGCCCTTTCGTACTCGCTCAACGCCGACGGCACCTACGACGCGCCCTCCTCGGACATGGTCCTTGCGTACGCCCGCAACCAGGTGCTTGCCCAAATCGCCGCCGACGCCGGCATCACGGCGAGCGCCGACGAGGTGAATGCCTACATGCAGCAGCTCGTGGGCACCACCGACATCACCCAGGCGGCTGCCTACCTGCACATGGACGTCGACCAGGCTCAGGCGGCCCTGCAGCAGGCCTGCACCATCTCCAAGCTCAAGGACAGCGTGTGTCCTGCCTCTGCCCAGACGCTTCAGGAACCTGCGTGGCCCTCCGACGGGAACACCGAGCTGGGCCATCCCGAGTACGCCGACTACATCATCGGCCTGCTCGGCGCCAACTGGGACGCAACCACTCAGTCGTGGGCAAACACCGACAACGCCTACTATGCCGTGCTCAAAGACCAGGTTTTCGCGCAGGGCTCTGCCAGCTACAATGCTGCGATGCTTGCGTATAACGTGGCATACCAGCAGGCGGGCGGCACGGCAAGCGATTCGTCGGCTGCCTGGACCGATTACGTCAACGCCTACCTCGACAAGGCCGCTATCGTCATCTACACGCTGCGCGCCTAAGGGCTGCGGCGAGGGCGGCCTGGCATGCGCGGGGCCGACGGGAAGGATTCTCGAACCACAATGGCTGACACTAAGGACCAAAACACCGGGGAGCTCTTCCAGACCCACATCGGTGGCGCCGCTATGCTCGAGGGCGTCATGATGCGCGGCCGCTATTCCTGGGCCGTTGCCGTGCGCGAGCCCGAAGGCGGCATCTATGTGGAGGAGCACGACGTCCCCGGCTACGGCAAGAAGCAGCCTTGGCGCAAGTGGCCGCTCGTGCGCGGCTGCGTCGCCATGGTTGAGTCTCTCATGCTGCAGTACAAGGCCATGGGCATCACCGCCGCCCATGCCTATGACTTCGACGAGGACGAGGAACAGGCCAAGAAGCTCGAGGGCAGAAGCGAGGCTGAGAAGCAGGCGGCGCGTGCCGAGGCGGCCGAGCAGATTGCCGAGGAGCAGCGACAGGCCAGCGAGGAAGCCGAGGAGAAGGGCATGGCCGGCTGGATGGCCGTCTCCATGGCCCTGGGCGTGCTGCTGGGTGTGGCCCTCTTCATCTTCGTGCCTGCTTTTGTGACCAACCTCGTCGTGGGCGATTACTCCCATGACAACATGGTTGCGTGGAACCTGCTCGACGGCGTGCTGCGCGCCGCTATCTTTGTGCTGTACATGTGGCTCATCGCCCTCATGCCCGACATCAGGAAGATGTACCGCTACCACGGCGCGGAGCACAAGACAATCCACTGCCTGGAGCATGGCCTCCCACTCACGCCCGAGAACTGTATGTCGTTCTCCCGCCAGCATGTGCGCTGTGGTACGGCGTTCATCATCATGGTGCTCATCGTGTCCATCATCGTGTTCACCGTGTTCCCCACCGACATGCTCGTGGAGGCCCTGGGCCTCGAGGGCGGTGTGGGACGCTTCCTGGTGGTGCTTCTCACCCGCATCGTCTTGCTGCCGATCGTGGCGGGCCTCTCCTATGAGGTCACCGTGCGCTGGGCCGGCCAGCATCCTGACAACCCGCTGGTGAAGATCGTGCTTGCCCCGGGTATGGCCATGCAGCTCATCACTACCAACGAGCCCGATACCTGCCACCTTGAGTGCGCCATCGCCGCGATGAAGGCCGTCGTGGCGCGCGAGGCGCGCGAGGAAGGCTGGGAGCTTGGCCCCGACGGCCTGCCTCGCGACATCACTTCGCTTTCTGGCTGCCCGATGGCCACCGACGTGCCCGACTCAGTTGCACAGGGAAAGGAGTAACGACCATGGAAGAGGCCGCCTTCAAACCGTACGACGCACAGCGTTCTGTCTGCATCGCTCCCGACCGCCTTGCCGAGGCGATTGTGTGCGTGCATGCGGCGCTTGCGGCATGCACGCCCGTTGACGAGCAGCTCATGAGCGACATCCACGGCGACTCGCTGGCGTTCGACCATCTTGTGCGTTCCGCCTCGGGCCAGGTACGTCGCTTTGTTGAGCAGGCTTTGGGCGAGGGTTTCTCGTCCGAGGAGCTTGACTGCGTGTGCACGCTGCTCTACTACCCTGAGTTTGCCTACGAGGACGGGTGGGAGCGCGCATGCGAGGGCCTCGACGTCGACGACCTCGTCGATCTGGCTGAGGACGTGCGCCAGCGCTGCACGGGGGCCTTCCACCTGATCGGTGACATCTGGGACCGCGGCCCGCGTGGCGACGAGGTCATGGCGACCCTCATCTCCACCCCGCGCGTCGACGTGCAGTGGGGCAACCATGACGTGTGCTGGATGGGTGCCGCCGCCGGCGACCCCGTGTGCATCGCGACGCTTCTGCGCAACAACATCAAGTACATGAACGTCGAGCAGTTCGAAGAGGGCTACGACATCGATCTTGAGCCCCTCTTCACGTTTGCCGAGGACACCTACACTGACGAAGGTTCGCTCACACCGTGCCTCAAGGCCATGAACGCCATCCTGTTCAAGTGCGAGGGCCAGGCCGTGCGCCGCCATCCCGAGTGGCATATGGACGAGAGACTCCTGTGGGCCGCAATGGACCTGGAAGCCGGCCGGGTGCGAATCGGCGACGCCTTCTATCCGCTCAAGACGCGTGACTTCCCCACGTTCGACGCGGCCGATCCCTTTGCGCTCACGGCTCGCGAGCAGGAGGTGCTCGATGGGCTCGTCGACGCGTTCCTGTCGAGCGAGAGGCTGCAGTCGCAGGTGCAGTGGCTCTACGACCACGGTTCGGTCTACAAGGTCGACGGCGACCTGCTGCTCTTCCACGGCTGTGTCCCCATGAACGAGGACGGTACGTTTGCCCAGGTAGACTGCGGCTCTGGCGTGGCACGCTCCGGCAGGCTCCTACTCGATTGGGTTGACGCCCTGTGCCGTCGCGCCTGGGAGGAGCGCCGCCAGACCGACCTCGACTGGATGGGGTACCTCTGGTGCGGCTGGCAGTCCACGTTTGCAGGCCGCGTCGTCAAGACGTTCGAGCGCACCTACCTTGAGGACAAGTCCACCTGGACCGAGCCTGAGGACCCCTACTATGCCCTCACGCGTGAAGATGCGCATGCGGCCCAGTCGGTGCTTGCCGAGTTCGGGGTTGATCCCGTGCACGGCCGTATCGTGAACGGCCACACGCCGGTGAAGCTGCCCAAGGGCGAGAGCCCCGTGCGTGCCGACGGTCGCCGCCTTGTGATCGACGGAGGCCTCTGCCAGGCCTATCGCAAGACCACGGGCATCGCGGGCTACACGCTCGTGCGCAAGGGCGACGAGCTCACACTGGTGAGCCACACCGACTTCCCCGGTATGGACGCCGTGCGCTCCTCCTGCGCCGACATGGGCCATACCGCCCAGGTGCTCTAGGCTCCAGGGGGTTGCCAAACACACAAGAGGGGCCGGCCGAGCCTGCGCGTGTCGCAAGGCTGGGCCGGCCCCTCTTTGTACGTATGTTGCAGACCTGCGTGCTTGGAGGATAAGGCTCTACAGCATGAGGTCCAGGCTCACCGGGCAGTGGTCTGAGCCGTAGACGTCACTGAGGATGGAGGCGTCGGCTACCCTGCCCGCCAGCACCTCGCTTACAAGGAAGTAGTCGATGCGCCAGCCAGCGTTCTTCTCGCGGGCCTTGAAGCGGTAGCTCCACCAGCTGTAGGCCCCGGTGAGGTCGGGGTGGAGCATGCGGAAGGTGTCGACGAAGCCGGCGTCGAGCAGCTCGGTGAACGCTGCGCGCTCTTGGTCGGAAAAGCCCGCCTTGCCCCTGTTGGGACCGGGGTTCTTCAGGTCGATCTCGTTGTGCGCAACGTTGAAGTCGCCGCAGGTTACCACGGGTTTGGTGGTCTCAAGGTCTTTGAGGAACTCGCGGTAGCGCCTGTCCCACGCCATGCGGTAGTCGATGCGCGCCAGTCCCTCTTGGGCGTTGGGCGTGTACACGTCCACGAACCAATACCGGTCGAACTCGAGCGCGCAGATGCGCCCCTCGTTGTCGGGGTCGTCGGCGAATCCCGTGCGCACGTTGCGGGGCTCCTCGCGGCTGAACACGGCCGTGCCCGAGTAGCCCTTCTTCTCGGCGTAGTTCCACACCTGGTGGTAGCCTTCGGGCTTGAAGCCGAGCTTCTCCTGGTCAGGCTCTTGAAGCTTTGTCTCCTGCAGGGCTACCACGTCGGCGTCGAAGGCGTCGAAGAGCTCGGCGAATCCTTTTTTCATCACGGCGCGCAGGCCGTTCACGTTCCAGCTCACAAAACGCAGCGGCTTGTTCTGTGTCTCCATTGCCCGGGCGTTCCTTCCTCGTCGTGCCCCGCGCTACTGCGAGGGCACCCTGGGTGTGCGCAGGCCATGATAGCAGCCCTTGGCGGGGCGGGGACCTCGGCCATGACTGCTACAATTGGGCGCACATTTCTGCTGAGAATTGCTGGAAGGCGTCAAACGCGCCGGCTGCATGGCCCGTCTGGGAGGTCGTCACTTGATAGATTCGAACAAGATCGAGCAGGGTGTCCGCCTGATTCTTGAGGGAATGGGGGAGGACCCCGCGCGGGAAGGCCTGCTTGACACGCCCGCCCGCGTGGCACGCGCCTGCACGGAGCTTCTCGGCGGCATGGGGCAAGACGCGGCGCAGCTCTTCACCACAACGTTCGAGGCCGACCACCACGAGATCGTCATCGTGCGCGACATCGAGTTCTTCTCTATGTGCGAACACCACCTGCTGCCGTTTTACGGCGTGGCCCACGTCGCTTACCTGCCCAGTGCACAGGGCCGTGTCTGCGGCATCAGTAAGCTTGCCCGCACGGTGGAGCTCTTCGCCCGTCGCCTGCAGCTTCAGGAGCGTCTCACCTCGCAGGTAGCCGACGCGGTGATGGATAACCTCGCCCCGCAGGGCGTTATCGTCAAGATGAGCGCCGAGCACATGTGCATGACGATGCGCGGCGTCTCCAAGCCCGGCTCGCACACGGTGACCCTGGCGACGCGCGGTGTCTTCGCCGACGACGCTGCCCTTGCGGCCCGCGCCATTTCGCTTCTCGACTAGGGGAGGTTTGCGATATGGCTGAGCTGGCACAAGAGTGGCGCTGTGGCAGTCGTGCGCTTGACTTGGGACGCACCCGCATCATGGGCGTGCTCAACGTGACGCCTGACTCCTTCAGCGACGGCGGTGCGCACGACTCCCTTGCCGAGGCACTTGCCTGGGCCGACAAGATGCTCGACGACGGTGCCGACCTCATCGACGTGGGTGGCGAGTCCACCCGCCCCGGTTTTACGCCGGTGGGGCAGGATGAGGAGATTGCTCGCGTCGTCCCTGTGATCGAGGCCCTTGTGGCACGCGGCGTGCTCGTCTCGGTGGACACGCGCCACCCGGGTGTCGCGCGAGCCGCGCTTGACGCAGGCGCGCACATCCTCAACGACGTCTCAGGCTTCGAGGACCCCGAGATGGTGCGGATTGCCGCTGAGTATGGTTGCGGTGTTGTGGCCATGCACGCCTGCAAGGGCTACCTGGCAGGCCAGGCGCGAGCCGATGTGGGCAAGAACCCCGAGAGCTTTGCGCGTGAGGTCGAGGCGTACCTGCTGCATCAGGCGCACATGCTTGAGCAAGCAGGCGTCGACCCCTCTTCCATCTGCATTGACCCAGGCCCCGGCTTTGGCACGAACGCCGACGAGGACCTCGCCGTGCAGGCGGCCACCTCGGCCATGACGAGCCTGGGGTATCCCTATCTGTGCGCCCCTTCGCGCAAGCGCTTTGTCGGTGCCGTTTCCGGGTCCAACCCCGCGGTCGCCCGCGATGCGGCAACGGCGGGCGTGGTGTGTGCGGCGGCTCTCGCAGGCGCCCGCATCGTGCGTGTCCACGACGTGCGCACCAGCGCTCAGGCCCTGCGTTGCCTGGAGGCGTGCACGGGCATTGCCCCCGCCCGCCGCGCCTTCATCGCCCTGGGTGGCAACATGGGCGACCGCCTGGCTTCGCTCAAGGCCGCCTGCTCCGCTCTCGATGCCCTGCCTCAGACCAGTGTGGTCGCTGCAAGCAGGGTCTACGAGACCGAGCCTGCTTACCTGGGCGACCAGGACCTCTTTGCCAACGCCGTGGTCGAGGTCTCCACTCGTTTGCACCCCCGCGCCCTCATCGAGGCACTGCTCGGCATCGAGGACGCTGCGGGTCGCGTGCGCACGGTGAAGAACGGCCCCCGCTGCCTCGACGTCGACCTGCTTTGGATGGAAGGTGAACGCCATGTGGGCCCGCGCCTTACCTGCCCCCATCCCCTCATCGGCGAGCGCGACTTTGTGCTTGTGCCCCTCGCTGACCTCGTGGGCGACGTCGAGGCATTTTGCGCCCGTGAGGGCATCGCGTGCGTGCCGACCGAGCAGCGCGTGGGTCACATTGAGCGCGTCCTGGGCAATCTCGCCTAGATTCGAGATAACCCGTACCTTCAACTCAAGCTTTATTCTGAAAGGCGGCTTCCATGAGCACCTTGTCGCAGTCCAAGATAAACGACCTGCTCAGGATCGTAGATGTGACCACCTCTACCAATGACGACGCCCGTGAGGCGGCCCGTGAGGGAGCTCCGCACGGCTTTGCCGTTGCTGCCCGTGTGCAGACGGCGGGTCGCGGCAGACGTGGCCACGTGTGGGAGTCGCCGCGCGGCAGCCTCTATCTCTCGTGCGTCTTGAGGCCCGGCGTGCCCATGCATTTCTTCACCGGCCTGCCCGCGGTGTGCGCCCTGGGCGTGCTCGACTGCCTGCGCGACGACCTGGGCATCGCCCAAGTAGCACTCAAGTGGCCCAACGACATCATCGCGGGCCCTTCCAAACTCGCTGGTATCCTCGTCGAGGCTGGCTCGTCTGCCATGGGTACCTTTGCCGTGTGCGGCGTCGGCGTCAACGTGGCCACCGCCATGGCTGGCACTGCCCCTCAGGCCCAAGTGACCCCCGAGGCGGATGTCGTCCCGAGCCCCGAGGCCCTGGCGCGCACGTGCCTAGAGGAGTTGGTCGAGGACCCCTCGAAGCTTCCCGCCTTCGAGGATATCGCCGAGCTTTTGCGCCGTCGCATCGTAGCGCGCGTAGACGCCTGGGACCTTGCATGCCGACAGGGGAGGGCTCAGGCTGGCCCCCTCGCTCCCATCCTCAACGAGTATTTCGACTGCTGCCCCCTGCTGGGTCACCGCGTGAGGGCGCTTTCTCCCGAGGGCGGGCTGGTCTGCACGGGGTACTTCGCCGGCCTGGACTGTTGGGGCCGCGCCACTGTCAGGCGCGACGATGGCGCCGAGGTTGTTTACACGTCCGAAATGGTCTCGCTGCGCCCCGAGTAGTAGACTCCACGCCTGCGCACGAGCGCATCGTTGAGGTTTGCCCACATGAGAAGAGGGAGTACTCGCATGAATCAGACGGTCGCCGCATCCAAGCCCGGCATTTCCACGCTCGACATCGCCCAGTGCGGCGTCATCATTGCCCTTATCGCGGTGGCGGCCCAGGTCACCGTGGCCATTGGCCCAGTTCCCTTTACCCTGCAGCTGCTTGTCGTGGTGCTTGCCTCGCTCATCTTCACCCCGCGCCAGGCTTTCATCGCCCTTGCCGGCTATATCCTTCTCGGCCTTGTGGGCCTGCCGGTGTTCTCCGGCGCCGCCGGCGGTTTCGCCAAGCTCTGCGGTGTCACGGGCGGCTACCTCTACGGTTTCGTGGTCTCGGCGTTTCTGGGTTCCTTGCTGCGCCGTCTGGTTCTGGGCGATCCCGCCCGTGCCGGCAAGCCGCGCCGCATTGCCTCTGACGTCGTTGCCTGCGTGGTAACTGTGGTCGTGTGCTACGCCATCGGCACTGCTCACTTCATTGCGGTAAGCGCCCTGGCCGGTACCTCGGTCGAGCTCGGTTATGTGCTGGGTGTCTGCGTCGTTCCCTTCATCCTGCCCGACGTGCTCAAGTGCATTGCCGCCGTGCTGGTTGCCTGGGCCCTGCGTGCCGCCATCCCTTCCATCGCCGCGCGTTAGGAATCCGCAGCTCGCTGCCTAGTTCTCGTGGCTGAGTAGCTCATCGTTTTAAAAGTTGCATTTTCACAACAAAGCCTTTCGAGCCTTTCCTTCCCATGGCTGGCAGGTACCATGCTGCTGAATGCATGTATCTGCTCGACTTGGAGAGGAAGGGCTTTTTCATATGAACAAAGCAGCCAAGAAACGCCTCATCGTTGTGGGACTCGTCATCGTCGCCGTCGCCATCGCACTGTTCGCCGTGCTTGGAGGCGGGGCGGCTGCCGCCACGCTCACGGTGGAGCAGGCTGTCTCGGGTGATTACGAGGGCAAGAAGATCCAGGTGTCCGGACCGGTTGTCAAGGACTCCTACACCACCGAGGGCACGAACTGCATCTTTAAGATTGCCGGTTCAGAGGAAGGCTCCACCGCCGAGCTTGAGGTCATCTACGGCAAGGGCATGCCCTCCTCGTTCGGTACAGGCGTGACTGCCATCTGCACTGGCACCCTGCAGGACGGCACGCTTCTGTGCTCCGAGCTTGCCACCAAGTGCCCCTCCAAGTACGAGAGCGCCGAGGGCGCGGTCACGGCTGCCGTCATCGCCGCTTCTCCCGCAAGCTACGTCGGCGTCAACGTCAAGCTTGCCGGTTACGTCACTGAGGGTTCCATCGCCGACGCCTCCCAGGACGTGCGCTTTGTCGTGAACTCGCAAGGCTCAAGTCTCAATGTCAGCTATAAGGACGCCCTTCCCGAGGGCATGGAGGATGGCAGCGCGGTCGTGGTGAGCGGCGCTCTTGACGCCGACGGCGAGACGTTCGTCGCCACCGATGTCGCGCTTGACGCTTCCGTGCAGTCCGAGTAATCCATAAGGAGAGGTTAGAAGATGGTTTCGTACGCTATGGGCACCATTGGTGCGGGGGCGCTCTGGGTTGCCTTTGCCGCCACCATCGGCGCCATTGTCCTGCTGATTGCAGGCAACCTCAAGGTCGGCAAGCCCGTTGGTAAAGGCGTAGCTAAGGCCGGCGCGTCGAAGGATGCCGCCTCCCTGCGCGTGGGCCGCATCTGCGTTTTCGTCGCCATGTTCGCGCTGCTTCTGGCCTGCGGCATCATCGTCGAGGGCTTCTTTACGCATAACGTTGCCCTGTACTACGTGGCCATCGAGTATCCCACCGACACGGGATCGCTCTTCTGGTTCTACCAGCTCGCCGGTCTGTGGGCGGGCCGCGCCGGATCGCTGCTCACCTGGGCGTTCCTCATCAGCGCTTTTGCGGGCTATGTCGCCTGGCGTCGCCACAAGAACCCCGAGCGTCTTTCCGACGTCGCGCTCGTCATCATCATGTCGGTCCTTCTACTTTTCATTGCCGTCATGCTGTTCAGCTCGGGCAACAACCCCTTCATTCTTACTGACCGCGCCTACATTGACGAGGCCACTGGTTCCCTTGTCGGACAGGCGACTGCCTGGGGCATGAACCCGCTGCTGCAGCACTGGGCTATGGCCATCCATCCGCCGACGTTGTTCATCGGCTACGCAGGCATGACTGTGCCGTTCGCCTACGCCATCGCTGCCCTTGTGTGCAACGACCCCTCCAAGCGCTGGGTCGAGCTGTGCCAACGCATCGCCCTGTTCTCCTTTATCTTCCTCACCGCCGGCATCGGCCTGGGTGCCGTGTGGGCCTATGTCTGCCTGGGTTGGGGCGGCTATTGGGGTTGGGACCCGGTCGAGAATGCCTCGCTGCTGTCTTGGCTCGTCGCCGTCGCAATGATTCACACCTTCACCGTATACCGTCGTCGCAACATGATGAAGGGCTGGGCCGTCTTCACCGCCACCCTCACGTTCGTCTTCGTCGTGCTCGGCACGTTCATCACCCGCTCGGGCCTCGTCGAGTCCGTCCATGCCTTCGACAACGACCCCGTGTCGCTCTATCTGTTCCTCGCTGTCATGCTCGGTGCTCTGATTGTGCTGCTCGTTGCCTGGATTATGCGTCGCCAGAGCTTCCAGAGCTCCGATGACATCGAGAAGGTCGTCTCCAAGAACGGCTCGTACTACCTCACGAACCTCGTCATGGTGTTCGCCGGCATCCTGCTTGCCTACCTCACCGTGGCCAGCGCACTTCCCAGCTGGCTGCCTGCCGGCGGTCTCACCATCGGCACGGGTGCCTACGAGACGGTCGCCCGTCCTCTGGGTGTCATCCTGTGCGCCCTGGCTGCCGTGTGCCCCTTCCTCATGTGGAAGAAGACCGACGGCAAGCAGTTCTGGACAAACATGCGCCTGCCGCTCATCATCGCGGCCGTGCTCGCCGTGGCGCTCATCGGCCACTGGGCCTTCAACCTGCTGCCCGCCTATGAGGCCAACCTCTCCCAGGCCGACACTGTCGCCGCCGCCGACCTGCAGAACATGGGTCCTGCCTGGTATTACAACGGCCTTGCGGTCATCGCCATGCTCGTTGGCTCGCTTCTTGTCGCCGACTCCGCCTACCTGGTCGTGCGCGGCGTGCGTGCCCGCATGAAGAACAAGGGCGAGAGCCTGCCCCGCGCGATTGCCGGCATCGTGACCAAGACCCCTGCTCAGGCGGGTGGTTACCTCACGCACCTGGGCCTGGGCATCGTGCTCATCGGCCTTGTGGGCTCGGCCATGTACATCACCGACCGTACCTACATCTTCAACGAGGGCGACACGGCCCGCGTTGGTGCCTACACCCTCAAGCTCACCGATGCCACCGAGGCTCATTACGACGAGCAGAACAACCGCCTTTCCGACGTGACCGTCGAGGTCTCCAAGGGCGGGCAGGTCATCGACACCTTGAACCCCGCGCTTGAGTGGACGGCCAAGAGCTACTACGGCCAGACCTTCGTCACCGCCTGCACTGTTTCCAACCCCTTCGAGGACCTCTTCGTGTCCTACCAGGGCTACAGCTCCTCGGGGTACATCGTCAACGCGCGCATCAACCCCATGATTTCGCTTGTGTGGGCGGGCTTCATCGTCATGACCATCGGCATCGTCTGCGCTGCGGCTCCCAAGCGCGCCTCGATCAAGGACCAGCTCGAGGTTCTGCCCGGCGGCGCCGGCGAGCAGGGTGCGGCTGAGCCTGCCGAGCCGAAGGAGTAGCCCCATGGTGGAGACCCCCGCGCTTGCGGTGCGTGACATCAAGAAGGCGTTCGGGACCCGTCGCGCGCTCGACGGCGTCTCGTTCGACCTCCCGCAGGGTGCGTTCCTTTCCATCTTCGGACCTAACGGCGCAGGTAAGACCACGCTTTTGCGCATCCTGTCCACTGTGAGTCGTCCCACTGCCGGTAGTCTCACCATGCTCGGCATCGACGCACTTGAGAGCCCCGAGGAGCTGCGCGGCCGCATTGGACTCATCTCGCACAAGCCCATGGTGTACGGCGACCTCACGGCCATGGAGAACCTTGAGTTCTTCGCCAAGCTCTATGGCGTGCCCGACGCGCGCAACCGCATCCTCGACTTGCTCGAGCTTGTCGAACTCGACCACAGGCGAAACGACGCGGCCCGCACGTTCTCCCGCGGCATGACCCAACGTCTCTCCATTGCACGCGCTCTTATCAACGACCCGGCGATCGTGCTGCTCGACGAGCCGTACTCGGGCTTGGATCCGCATGCCATGCAGCTCTTCGACGAGCTCATCGCACGCGTGCGTCAGGGTCGCACCTTCGTCATGGTCTCTCATGACCTCGACAAGGGCTATGAGCTGGCATCGCACGCCCTCATCCTGGCTGCGGGCCGCGTGGTGTGCTTCGACGAGAAGGCCGCGCTCGAGCGCGAGGCGTTCCGCAAACTGTATCTGTCTACCGTCGGAATGGGGGTGGCTTAAGACTATGGCTTCCAACTGCTCTTCTGCTGGCCAGGCCAGTGGGGCCGCCCTTCCTCGCGTGAGCTTCTGGGCCCAGTACAAGGCGCTTCTCGTCAAAGATGTGCGCATGGAGCTGCGCACACGCGACATGATCGTCTCCATGGGCGTCTACGCGCTGCTTGTGCTCACGGTTTACGGCGCGACGATGTCCCAGACCGGCGACGCCTTCGATATCTTGTCTGTGGCGGCGGGCCTGCTGTGGGCGATGATCGTCTTCACTTCGCTTCTGGGCCTCAACCGCTCCTTTTCCAACGAGGTGGAGAACGGTTGCCTTGAGGGCGTGTTGCTCGCCCCCATCTCCCGCGCTGCGATCTACCTGGCCAAGATGACCTCCAACCTGCTGTTCCTCTGCGTGGTGGAGCTCATTGCCGTGCCGCTGTTCTTCGTGTTCTTCCTTTCGGGGGCGGCGCTTGCCGACACGACGCCCTACATCGTGCTGCCGCTGCTCGTTGGCTCGATTGGCATTGCCGGCGTGGGCACCTTTCTATCCACGATGACGATGGACACGCGCGGCAAGGACGTGCTGCTCGCGATCCTCTTCATCCCGGTCATCTTCCCGCTGCTGTACGCGTGTGTGAGCGCCACCTCGGTCGCCCTGCTCGGCGTGGAGGGGCAGATGGTCACGTTCTGGCGCAGCCTCATGCTGGCGGGCGGCTACGACGTCATCATGGTGGCCGCAGCCTGGGGCCTCTATGAGTTCATCGTGAACTCCTAGGCATCTGCCAGCCCTTTTGGTCAGTGTCCGCTGCCATGCGCGCCGTGGCGGCATGTCTTATAGAAAGGAACCTTGTCATGGCACAAACCGAAGCGAAGGTGAAGAGGCGCTTCGACTGGGGAACGGCCGGCGTCGTCTCCCTGGTCGTGGGGCTTCTGCTCACGACGTTCGATTTCCTCTGGGCGCTTCTCAAGGCACCCATGGTCAACGGCGACCTCGAGCTCAGCCAGACCTATGTCATCGGCGGCGTCGTCATCGACCACATGCAGGTCCTCACGCAGAAGATCTTCTACTTCCACGTGCCCGTCGCCATCGCCTCGTTCGTCTTCATTATCGTGGCGGCAGTCTATGCCGTGCTTTACCTGGTGAAGAAGGAGGCTCGCTACGACCTGCGCAGCAAGACCTGCATGGTTATCGCCCTCGTCTTCATCTGCGCCACCATGGTCTCGGGCGACACGTGGACTCGCGCCGAATGGGGCGTGTGGTGGACCTGGGATCCGCGTCTTACCACGTACTTCATCCTCACGATGCTCACGCTGGCCTACTTCATCCTGCGTGCCGCCATCGACGACCCCGAGCGTCGCGCTCGTCTGTCGGGCGTCTTCTCCATCCTCGCTGCGATTGATGCGCCTATCTCGTACTTCATCACGCGCATGGTGCCCTCCTCGCTGCACCCGGTGATTTCGTACTCCGGCCTTGAGCCTGCCATGCTCATCCCGTTTATCTGCGGCATCTTCGGCATGATGTTCGTGGCCTTTGGCTGCTACCACCTGGCGCTGAGGACCGCCGAGCAGTCCGAGGAGCTTGCCGAGCTCAAGCAACGCTGGGAAGACCTTTCCCGCTAATCTTGGTCGTCGCCTGTCGTTTCGTCGTATCTAGCAAAGGAGCCAACCATGGATCCCGTTCTTGCCGAGCTTTACACCAATATCGACGCCGCCCCGTATCTCATCGCCGGCTACGCGCTCATTTGGGTTATCCTTCTCGTGTTCGCCATCGTGATGCTGAACCGCACGAAGAAAACTCAGAAGGACATCGACGCCCTGAGGGAGGCCATCGAGCGTCGCGAGCGCAAGGAGGAATAGAGCGTATGGGCGTACTCAAGGACATGGTGTTTCCCGCCGAGATGGGCCGCGATGAGTACCGGGCTCGGCGCGAGGAGCTGAAGACGCGCCTGGCGCTTCTCCAGCAACATGCCATCAAGGCAAACATGGGCACGGTCATCCTCTTTGAGGGTTGGGGCGCTTCAGGCAAGGGAAGCCGCATCTCCGACCTCGTGGTCGACCTTGATTCGCGCGCCTACAGCGTGCACACGATGGAAGAGCCCGTGGGCTACGAGGGACGCCTGCCCTTTATGGCGCGCTATTGGATGCGCCTGGGCAAGCGGGGCACCATGACCATCTTCGACCAGGCCTACTACGACGAGCTGTCGCGCGCCTGGGTGGAGGACGTACGTCTGCAGGGCGACCCGAGTCAAGACAGCGCCGCGCGCGTGCAAATGGCGGCCCGGGCAGACCAGCGTGTGCGCGAACACATCAAGTCTGCCCGCGCTTTTGAGCGCCAGCTCACCGACGACGGCTTCATCATCGTGAAGTTCTTCCTGCATATCACCCGCAAGATGCAGTCGCGCCGACTCATGGAGCTCATGGGCGACGAGGCGAGCGCCTGGAAGGTCGACCAGTCTGACATTCGTCAGATTCAGCACTACGACGAGTATGTGCAGGTCTACGAGCGCTGGCTTGGCAGCGATTCCGCCAAGGACCAATGGTGCCTGGTGCCTGCGGAGTTTCGCCGTAACTCCAACATCCAGATCATGGAGGAGCTTGTCCGACGCATGGAGCAGGGCCTGCGCGCCCGCGGCATCGATCCCGACCAGCCCATCGGTCAGGGCGACGCGCTTGAGACACCCGCCGGCGGCGCTGCCGCAGCTCCGTCTGCTGCACCTGAAGAGCCCGTCGAGATTCTCAGCGAGCCCGAGATCCTTGCCCGCGAGGTAAAGAAGGCCAAGCGCCGTATGGGAGACGCGAGCAAGCTTACCTCGAGGTTCGAGCTTGAATCCGTGCCCGACTTGGCCCGCTCGCGCCGTAAGCCCCACGAGATGGACAGCGACGACGAGTACCACCATGAGCTGAAGCGCGAGCAGGAGAAGCTGGCGCGTCTGTCGCTTGAGATGTACCGCCATAGGGTTCCTCTCATCGTGGCTTACGAGGGGTGGGACGCCGCCGGCAAGGGCGGCAACATCAAGCGCCTCACCGCCGCCATGGATGCGCGCGGCTATCGCGTGAACCCCATCGGCCCGGCCTCGCGCGACGAGCTTGCCCGTCCCTTCTTGTGGCGCTTCTGGAACCGCCTGCCGCGCTCGGGCCACACCGCCATCTTCGACCGCACCTGGTATGGGCGTGTGCTTGTGGAGCGCATCGAGGGATTTGCGACCAAGGACGAATGGCGCCGCGCCTACGACGAGATCAACGAGTTCGAGGATGACCTGCGTATTTGGGGCGCCGTGCTCGTGAAGTTCTGGATCGACGTGAGTCCGGCCGAGCAGCTTGCGCGCTTCGAGTCACGCCAGGCCGACCCCGCTCGCCGCTGGAAGATCACGCCCGACGATTGGCGCAACCGCGCCAAGAACGACCTGTACTACGAGTGCGTCGACGACATGGTGCGTCTTACGTCCACTCCTTATGCGCCGTGGCACATCATTCAGTCCGACGACAAGCGCTATGCGCGCGTCAAGGCACTCAAGATTGTGAACAAGGCTTTGTCTGAGCGACTCGAGTTGTAAAGAATCGCTGATGGTCTTGCACAACTGCAAGTGATTGTGCATAATGTTCGTCCGCTGTCCCCATCGTCTAGCGGCCTAGGACGTCGCCCTTTCAAGGCGAAGATCGCGGGTTCGAACCCCGCTGGGGGCACCATTTGCCTCTTAGAAAGCCCGCAACGCGCATGCGCTGCGGGCTTTTTTTGTTTGTGCCCGCTTCAGGGATGCCCTTGTTGTGCGATGTGGGCGCCCAGCCCTCGTGAGTCGTTCGCTTTGAGGGATGATGATGCAAACGTCTGTGTGCGGGGTGGACCTGTCGTCTGCCCCGTGCTGTGCGAAAGGGGTATGACCATGATCACGTCAATGTCGCGCCGTGAGATGCTTGCCGGCGGCCTGATGGCCCTTGCTTGCGCGGGAACCGCATCGGCCTTTGCCGACGAGGCGAAGTCTGAATCGCTTGCCGACACGGTCTCCAAGCTCGTCGCCTGCCCGGTAAACCTCACGGAAGACCAGCTCGACGACGCCATTGCCGCCTACACCTACGATGGCAAGGCCACCGAGATCACGGCGCGCATGGTCATCGAGGACGCCACGAACATCGAGCAGCGCAAGAACGACGACGGCACCTACTCCACTCCTAGCACCGAGGACATCCTTACCTACGTGCGCAACGAGATCTTGCGTACCCTTGTGCAGGCCAACGGCATCGAAGTGAGCGACGACGAGGTCTCTGCCTACATGCAGAACACCTTGGGAGCTCAGGACTTCGCCACGGTGGCCAACTACTACGGTCTCGATGAGGAAAAGGCCAAGACCATCATCACCGAGGGCGCCGCAGTGGCCAAGCTGCGCGACACGGTGAGCGGCTCGATCGGTTCGTCTCCCCAGGCGCCTGAGTCTCCTGCCGACGGCGACAACTCTGCCGCCAATGCCGACTATGCCGCCTACATCGTGGAGCTTGCCGGCAGTGATTGGGACGCTGAGAACAAGACGTGGGCCGATGGCAGCCCCTATGCAAGCGCCCTTGAGGCCTATGACTTCAATGGCGAGCTGGCAAACTACCAGATGGCCTTTGCGGCATATAGCGTTGCCTCCCAGCTGTACGGCCAGGCTTCCTCTGCCCAGTACAGCGCCTGGCAGTCCTACACCAACGAGTATTTCGGCACGGCGACCCTTACCGTACTTTCGCTCAAGGCGTAGTCGGCCTCAAGGTTTCCTGTCCTGTGATTTGTGGAGTAAGAGTAGGAAAGCCCCACGCGAGGGTCATTTCGCATTGACACTCAGGAGCCTTCCTCATAGACTCTTTTAGTTCACTTTCGCAGAGCCCCGTGAAACCTCTGTTTCAGTGACAAATCCTATGCGAGTATGAGTTGGAGGAGTTTTACGTGAAGACCACGTACTACGCCAAGCCCGGTGAAGTCGAGCGCGAGTGGCTGCTCATTGACGCTGCCGAGGGCAAGAATGGCGGCATGATTCTCGGTCGTCTGGCCGCCCAGGTTGCTGCTATCCTGCGCGGCAAGCACAAGCCGACCTTTACCCCCCATGTCGACACGGGTGACTTCGTTGTCATCGTCAACGCCGACAAGGTGCGCCTCTCCGGCAACAAGGAAGAGGAGAAGGTCTGGTACCGTTACACCGGTTACATCGGTGGCCTCAAGAAGGAGACCTGGAAGGAGGCCATGGAGAAGCACCCCGAGCGCATCGTTGAGCGCGCTGTCAAGGGCATGCTCCCCCACAGCTCCCTCGGCCGCAAGCAGTTCACCAAGCTCAAGGTGTACGCTGGCCCCGAGCATCCCCACCAGGCCCAGAACCCTCGCAAGATTTCCGTGGAGGCGTAACCGATGAGCAACGAAGCCATTTACTGGGGCACCGGCCGTCGTAAGAACGCCGTCGCCCGTGTTCACATCGTTCCCGGCACCGGCAAGGTCACCGTTAACAAGCGCGACGCTGTCGAGTACTTCGGCCGTCAGCAGCTCGTCGACATGGCCCTGATGCCCCTCAAGGTCACCGAGACCGAGGGCCACTTCGACGTCATCGCCCTGTGCGACGGCGGCGGCATCTCCGGTCAGGCCGGCGCTCTGCGTTTGGGCATTGCCCGCGCCCTTCTCGAGGCTGGCGACTACCGTCCCGTCCTCAAGAAGGCTGGCTACCTCACCCGCGACGCCCGCGTGGTCGAGCGTAAGAAGTACGGCCTCAAGAAGGCCCGTAAGCGCCCGCAGTTCTCCAAGCGCTAAGCTTTACCTCCAGCTTTTGTGTACAAGAGGAGCCTCACCTTGTGTGGGGCTCCTTTTTTGTTTCCTGCTCGGGTCGTCCACGTCGAAGTGGCGTGTACTCGCCCCATAGTCGGTGGGCGGTTTGCGTCGGGCTGATACAATCAATCAGTTATGGCGTCTGTTTCGCCATCCTGTTTGTATGCAACGCGCACGCTCTAAAGGAGGTGCCCCATGTGCGGCATTGTCGGATATGTAGGCCATGATCAGGCTCAACCGTTTCTTCTTCAGGGTCTCGAGGCACTTGAGTATCGCGGGTACGACTCGGCGGGTTTGGCCGTCGTCTCGCAAGACAAGGTTCTTCGCAGCATTCGCCGCAAGGGCCGCGTGAAAGTGCTTGAGGAGGCGGCCCAAGCAGATCCCATGCCGGGTTGCACCGGCATCGCCCATACGCGTTGGGCCACACACGGCATTCCGTCCGAGCGCAACGCCCATCCCTTCCGTGACTGCTCGGGCAACTTCGCTGTCGTGCACAACGGCATCATCGAAAACCACGCCCAGCTTCGCGAGCGTCTCGTGAGCGAGGGCCATTGCTTTACGAGCGACACTGACACCGAGGTGGTCGTCCACCTTGTCGAGGCAGCCTATGAGGGCGACCTCATGGCTGCTGTGCAGCAGGCGGTCTCGCAGGTCGAGGGTGCCTACGCGCTCGCCGTCGTATGTGCCGAGCTTCCGGGTGAGGTCGTCGTCGCGCGCAAGGGATCTCCTTTGGTGCTTGCGAGCACGGAAGGCTGCTGCGCGTGCGCCTCTGACCTCACGGTGCTCCTCGGCATGACGCATGACATGATCATGCTGGCAGACGGCCAGGTCGGTCGCATGCGCGCCGATGGCACCATTGAGCTTGTCGATGCCCAGGGCGCCCCTGTCACACCCGAGGTCCTCCATGTCGATTGGGACGCCTCCTCGGCGAGCCTGGGCGGTTGGCCCGACTTCATGGCCAAGGAGATCTCCGAGCAGCCCCAGGCCATCGAGCGTCTGCTCGAAGGCAGGCTTACGCCGCAGGGCGTCACGCTTGACGAGCTTGACATCACCGACGAGGAACTCGCCGGTCTCGACCAGGTCTACATCGTTGCCTGCGGCACCTCGTACCATGCGGGCCTGTACGCCAAGCGCCTCATCGAGTCGTGGGCGCGCCTGCGTGTCGAGGTTGATGTGGCGAGCGAGTTCAACTACCGCGACGTGCTCGTCAACGAGCGCACCCTGTGCATCGTCATCACACAGTCGGGCGAGACGGCCGACACGCTCATGGCGGCGCGCAAGATGAAGGCCGCCGGTGCCAAGGTGCTTGCGGTGACCAACGTCTTGGGTTCCACCGCCGCCCGCGAGGCCGACGCCACCATCTACCTGCAGGCAGGCCCCGAGGTTTCTGTTGCCTCCACCAAGGCCTACACCGCCCAGCTCGTTGCCATGGCGCTCGTGGCGCTCTTCCTCGCCCAGGCGCGCGGCAACCTCACGGGCCGCGACTTCGGCGAGCGTGCGGCGGCCTTGCGGGCCATCCCGGGGCAGCTGCGCGCGATGCTCGACCGCAAGCACCAGGCAAACGTGTGCGCCGGTGCCTTCGAGAACGCCGCGAGCGCGCTCTTCCTGGGTCGCGGCTTCAATGCCGCAAGCGCCGAGGAAGGTGCCCTCAAGCTCAAGGAGGTCAGCTACCTTCATGCCGAGGCCTATGCGGCCGGCGAGATGAAGCACGGCCCCATCGCCCTGCTTGAGCCCGGTTTTCCCGTGCTTGTCGTGGTGCCCGACGATTCGGTGCGCGCCAAGACGGTCTCCAACATCGCCGAGATCAAGGCACGCGGGGCCACGGTGTGTGCGGTTGCGACCGAGGGCGACGACGAGGTCGCTGCCCTTGCCGACCGCATGATGTGGGTCCCGCCCGCACCCGAGTGGGCTTATCCGGTGAGCGTTGCCGTGGCATTGCAGCAGCTTGCCCGCGAGGTTGCCCTTGCGCGCGGTTGCGACATCGACAAGCCGCGCAACCTCGCCAAGTCCGTGACGACTGAGTAGAGGAGTGTACGTGGCAGGCATCGGCGTCGACATCGTCGAGATAGACCGCATCAAACAGATTCTTCAGCGCACGCCTCGTTTCGAGGAGCGCGTCTTTACCCCGAAGGAACGCGAGTGGGCGGCCAAACGCCGTGACCCATTCGTGACCTATGCGGGCTTCTTTGCCGCCCGCGAGGCGGTGCTCAAGGCGCTCGGCACTGGCTTTGAGTCGGGCGTGGGCTTTGCCGACGTGTGGGTCGACCACGACTCCAAGGGCCGCCCCGTGGCGCGTCTGGAGGGCGGTGCCAGGGAAGCGGCCGCCAGCCAGGGTATAAGCGAGGTCTTCCTTTCCATCTCCCACACCGGCGGGCTCGCGATCGCCAACGCCCTTGCAGCCGACGAGGAGTCCCAACCGCCCCGCCCTCGCGATGTGAAAGACGAGAAAGCGCAGATAGCGCAGCAGTTCAAGCAGGTTCGTTCGCTTTTGGACGAGCTCGACACACAAGAATGAGAGTGATGCAATGCAGCCGGTTCTGAACGTGCGCGATGTACCCGGACTCGAGGCCGCCATTGAGCAGCGCGGCGTCGATGCTGCCGAGCTCATGCGCCGAGCGGGCACGGTCGTCGCCCAGCAGGCCATGCGCGAGGTCGACCAGGGCGCCGTCGTTGTGCTCTGCGGCCCAGGCAACAACGGCGGCGACGGCTGGGTGGCGGCTGACTACCTGGCCGGACACGGCCTCGAGGTCAACGTCGTCACTGCCGCCGAGCCCTCGCTCATCCGCAGCGCTGCGGCGCACCAGGCAGCCCAGCGCGCCTGCACCGTCGGCATCCCCGTCCATGTGGCGCCCGACTACGAGGAGCTCGCGGCCCTGCTGGTAGAGGCCGATGTCGTCATCGACGCGGTGTTCGGCACGGGTTTCAAGGGCGTGATGTCCGAGCCGTTCGACATGTGGGTCGAGGTCGTCGACGACTATTTCGAGGGCATGGTGCTCTCGGTCGACGTCCCCAGCGGCATCAACGCCGCGACGGGTGAGGCGGAAGGCCCCTTCTTCCAGGCTGACACGACGCTTACCATGTTCGCCCTCAAGCCCGGTCTCATCGCCGGCCTCGGCAAGCAGGCATCCGGCCAGCTTGTGGTGGCGAGCCTTGTGGGCGATGACGAGGGTTCCGAGGAGCTTGCCGACACCGCGAGCGCCTACCTGCTCGGCGAGGCCGACTACCTCGACGCCTTGCCGGAGCGTGATGAGTTTGCCGACAAGTACGGCCATGGCCGCGTCCTTGTCGTGGCGGGCTCGACGCGGTTCCCCGGCGCGGCCATCATGGCGGCCAAGGCCGCAGCTCGCAGCGGCGCCGGTTACGTGACGCTTGCCGTTCCCGCACCCGTGGTGCCCATCGCGCAGGCGCATCTCCTCAGCATTCCCGTGGTGGGCCTGCCTGCCGCGCAAGACGGCACGTTTGAGGCTGCGGCCGCACAGGAGCTGGCGAGCCTTGTCGCCAAGGTCGACTGCGTCCTGGCGGGCCCCGGCATGGGCACCTCGTTTGGCGCGGGCGAAGTCGTACGCGCCCTCATCGCATCGTCGGCACCCCTCGTGCTCGATGCTGACGCGCTCAACGTCGCTGCCAGCATCTGCCTGGGCAACGCCGACGTCCACCCCAATGCCCTTCGCCGTGAGGCCCCGCTCGTGCTCACGCCCCATGCCCGCGAGTTGGCGCGCTTGCTCGGCAAGGAGCCGGGCTCCATCTGCTGCCTGACCGATTTGATGGATGCCGCCCAAAGCCTTGCCTGGGCGGTGGGCTCGTCCAACTTCGCTGTCGTTGCAAAGGCCGCCACGAGCTGCGTGTCGTGCATTGAGACCACGCTTGTACCCAAGGCGGGCCCCTCGGCCCTGGGCACCGCAGGTACGGGCGACGTGCTTGCCGGCATCGTGGCCGGCCTTCTTTCCCAGCAGGTGAGCGACCTCGGCGCTGACGAGGTTGGTTCGGCCGACCTGGCGCTCATGCTCGCGGCGGCCCTGCGCATCCAGGCCCGTGCGGCCGATGCAGCCGTGAAGCGCGTGGGCACCCGCGGTGTTATCGCGACCGACCTCATCGACCTCGTGGGCGTGGCGTTCGACGACGTGTACGCCCATGCGGCGCTTGCGGCCAACGCCGACCCTGCGGCTGGCGACGACGAGCTTGACGACGAGCCGAAGCTTGCGCTCGCCCCCGAGGTGACTGACTCGATCACCGCCGAGGCCGCCGTGCGCAAGCCTGTGGTTCCCGGTGAGGTGCACGCCTACGAGGGCGATCTCGACGAGCCCGAGCTCGACGACGTCGACGAGGACGTCTCCGAGCAGGAGGATTCCGAGGACGTCGAAGACATCGAGGACGCCTCCGGGCAGGCCGGAGAGGCGGGCGAGCCTGAGCCTGACGAGAAGCCCGTCGCCTGCGAGACGGTCGAGGAAGGGGAGGCTCCCGCAGCCGATGCGCCCAAGACGGCGAAGCTTTCGGCGGGCATCCCGTCATTCCTTGCCGCCATCGGTGCCGCCGTTGCCCCCAAGCGCTCCGCCCAGGTCGCCCAGGCCAGCGAGGATCCGTCCTCGTCCAAGCCCGACGTTCCCGCTGCCCCCAAGGCGGCTCAGACGGGCGCCGTCCCGGCCTTCCTTGCCAAGGTCGAGAGGGCGAAGGCTGATGAGGGGGCCGACAAGGAGGCGCGCGCAAACGACGCGGCTCCCGCTGCTGGGGCGGGCGCCGTCGAGCAGGAAGCCCCGGAGGCTCCCGCAGGCGTCCCTGCTTTCCTGAGCCAAGTGGCGTCTCCCTCGCAGCCCAAGCCCGTGCCTGCGTCGGCATGCGCCACTACGATCATGCCGGCGCTTACGTTGGAGGACATCGCCCGTGCCACGGCGCAGGCAGCCACCGCGCGCGAGTCCGAGCAGGCCGTATCGGATTCCTCCGAGCACTTGAGCCCCGATGTCAGGCAGCGCCAGGAAAGCCGGACGCGTCTGGAGGAGTTTCATGAGCGCGCCACGATGCGCGCCGGCGAAGACGAGGTGACGCCCGTGCAGGAGCGTCCTCGCGCCCATCGCGTTCGCCGCAAGAAGTAACGACCGCGCGCTATACTGTCCGATTTGCAGCTTTGCATTCGCGCGCACGCCAACGACGACGCGCCAGTGAGGAGGAACCGTGTTGCTAGATGAGCGCCTGCTTCCGCAGGACCGTTGGGCTTGGGTCGAGGTCGACCTGGAGGCCATCAAGAAGAACGCCCGCGCGTGGAAGTCGTTCACGCAGCCTCCCACGCGTTTCTGTGCGGTCGTGAAGGCCAACGCCTATGGCCATGGTTCCGTGCGCGTCGCCCAGGCGCTGCGCAGCGTGGGTGTTGACATGTTCGCCGTCGCCACGGTCGCCGAAGGCGTGCGCCTGCGCGAGGGCGGCATCACCGAGCCCATCATCATGCTGGCCCAGCCCCCGATCTCCTCGGTGGGCACCCTTGTCGAGCGCCGTATCATGCCTGCTGTCTATGACCTCGAGTTTCTGGGCAGGCTCTCCGAGGAGGCCCTTGCCCAGGGCACGAAGGCCCGTTATCACCTTGCCATCGACACGGGCATGGACCGCATCGGCGTCGCGCCTGACTGCGCGGCCGAGTTCATGCGCATGGCCGACAAGCTGCTCGGCGTCGAGGTCGACGGCACGTTCACGCACTTTGCCACGGCCGACCGCATCACCGACTGGGACTTCACCGTCCAGGCGCGACGCTTCCAGGACGCGGTGGCATCCATCCGCGCCGCAGGGATCGACCCGGGCATTGTGCACTGCGCAAACACGCCCACCACGGTGCTGCATCCCGAGTACCATTTCGACATGGTGCGCGTGGGCGTGGGCCTCTACGGCCTGCATCCGGCCGACACCACGCGCGACAAGCTCGAGCTCACCCAGGCCATGAGCGTGCGCGCCCGCGTGACCCGTGCCGTGCAGCCCAACGTGGGGGAGGGCGTGGGCTACGGCATGACGTACCGCATCGCCCATGAGGGCACGCAGGTCTGCACCATCCCGCTGGGCTACGCCGACGGCCTGTCGCGCGTGTACAGCAACAACCTCTCGGTGCTCTGCCAGGGTCGTCGCCTGCGCCAGGTGGGCAACATCTGCATGGACCAGTGCATGTTTGAGGTCCCGCCCGAGCTTGCGGCGGGCGCCGACGGCTTCAAGCCCGTCGAGGAGGGCGACGTCGTGACCTTGGTGGGTTCCGACGGCGACGAGTTCGTGAGCATCGAGGAGCTTGCCGAGAAGATGGGCACCATCAACTACGAGGTTGCCTGTCTTTTCGACATCCGTCTGCCCAAGGTGTACGTCTAACGTTCCCAGGGCCGTCGCAACGGCGGCCCTTGGGCACCTGAACAGGAAAAAGGTCGTGCAGCCATGCCTTGTGTCTTGAAGATACCTGGTCATCCGTCGCCTCATGCCCGTGAGGTCAAGCTCGAGGAGATTCGCTCGACGCTGGGTGACTGCCGCTTGTGCCCGTTGTGCGAGACGCGGCGCAACATCGTCTTTGGAACGGGGTCTCAAGACGCCCGGGTGGTTCTTGTGGGAGAGGCACCGGGTGCCAACGAGGATGAGCAGGGCCTGCCGTTCGTGGGCCGTGCCGGTGAGCTGCTCGATCGCATGCTTGCGCAGGCCGCGCTCATGCCCCGCGAGGACGTCTACATCGCCAACGTCCTCAAGTGCCGCCCGCCGGGCAATCGTGACCCCCGGCCTGACGAGGTCCAGCTTTGCTCGCCCTACCTGCGCGAACAGATTCGCAGCATCTGGCCCGACATCATCATGCCGATGGGCAACCCGGCGACGCGTTTTATCCTGCGCACCGAGGCGGGCATCACGCACCTGCGCGGTAAGGTGTTCAAGACAGGCCATTTCTATGTGCTGCCTACGTTCCACCCGGCGGCCGTGTTGCGCGACCCGTTCAAGATGGAGGCGCTTGAGGCCGACTTTAGGCTCATGGGCCAGATTGTGCGCGGCGAAGTGAGGCCCGAGGGCCTTGCCGCCCCCGGAAAGGAGCAAGCTCGGTGAGTCAGCAAGAAACCCCTGAGGTCCTGGGCCCCGGTCGCTTCCGTTGTGCCAGCTCGCAGGCCATGCGCTCCCTGGGTGAAGCGCTGGGCCGCGCCCTTGAGCCCGGTGACGTCGTCTTTCTCACCGGTGACCTCGGCGCAGGTAAGACGTGTTTCACGGGAGGCGTGGCGGCCGGGTTGGGCGACGTGGGCCCTGTCACAAGCCCGACGTTTCAAATCATGTGCGTCCATGATGCCGGGCGCATGCCGCTGTTCCACTTCGACCTCTACAGGCTTGAGAGCGCCGACCAGCTTGAGGATGTGGGCGTGTTCGAGGCCCTCGAAGACGATGGTGCCTGCCTCATAGAGTGGGCGGAGATGTTTGCCGAGGAATTGGGCGACGAGCATCTTGAGGTGCGCATCACGCGGGAGCCCGTGGGTGCCGCCGCCGCCGAGCCCGCGCGCGTGGTGGAACTGTCGGCAGCAGGGGAGAGGGCAGCCCAGCTTGCCCATGCGTTTGAGCGCAACGCGCTTTCCCTGTAAGCTTGGGGATGCAAGGCTCGGCGCCATCGGGCGCTGCGGTAAGACGAAGACGAAAGGCACGCATCGAACGTGAATGCTGTAAAGCAAGGCGCCCCGTGCGCATGGAACATTCTGGCCGTTGACACCTCGACCGACATGCTGGCTTGCGCGTTGGGTCGTATGGAGCTCGACGAGGCGGGAAACCCTCGCGGTCTGGAGATGATCGCCAGCGCCGACCAGATGTGCCGCCGACATGCAAACGAGCAGCTCGTGAGTGTGATTGACGGCATGCTTGCCCAGTGCGGCATGAAGCGCGACGAGCTCGACGCGGTGCTCACGGGCACGGGCCCGGGCTCCTTCACGGGCGTGCGCATCGGCGTGGCGACTGCCAAGGGTGTCGCATGTGGCCTTGAGGTCGCGCTGCACGGCACCTCCACGCTCGACGCCGTGGCCTGGGGTGTGTGGCGCTACGGCGTGCGCGGCCTAGTGGGCGTTGTGGGCGATGCCATGCGCAAGGAGGTCTACCCCGGTCTCTATCGCGTCGACGACGAGGGCGCACATCGCCTGTTTGCCAGCGAGTCGGTGATGAAGGTCCCCGACGCCGTTGCCCTGTGGGCCGGTCGTGCCGACGCCGGCGATATCGTGCTTGCCGGTGACGGCATCGCCAAGTACCGCGCGCTCTACGAGGAGGCGGGTTTTGCCCGCTTTGCCCCCGGAGAGGCCTGGTACCCCAGTGGCGAGGGCCTTCTGCGCGCAAGCCTGGCGTCGCAGCGCTTCGATGCAGCCGAGACTGGCGACCCCGCGCTTGTCCTGCCCGTCTATACGCGCCTGTCCGACGCCGAGGAAAACGAGCGCATCCGCTTGGGCATGCCCGAGCCCGAAAGCGTGCGTGTGAGCGGCGTCGACGACGCCCTGGGTGACATCCACCTGCAGCTGCGCCCCATGAGCGTCAACGACGTCGCTGCCGTGGCGGCGCTCGAGGCGGCCGTCTTCGCCGATGCCCACCACACGCCCTGGCCTGAGAGCGCGTTCTACGACGACGTTGCCCTTCCTGGCCACATCTGGTGGGTTGCGCATGACCGCGGCACCATCGTGGGCTATGCGGGCGGCACCGTCGTGGACGGCGAGCTGCAGATTGCAAACGTCGCCGTTGCCCCCGAGCGTCGAGGCGAGCGCATCGCCGCGCGCCTCATGGGTCGCGTTGCCTACGACGCCCAGATGCTTGGCGCTACAACCTCCACGCTCGAGGTTGAGGTGGGCAACGCCCCCGCCGAGCGCCTCTACGAGCGTCTTGGCTATGTTGAGCAGGGTATTCGCCCCAACTACTACGCCCCGGGCGTAGGCGCGCGCATCATGGCTGCGCAGCTTCCGCTCAAAGACACCGCCCCCAACCCCGACGTCGAGCCCGGCCCCCAGGCGAGCTCCTGCGCGTGGCCGCCCGTCTATCCTGAGCGCACGCCCGAGCAGGTCGAGACTCTCAAGGCGGCCGGCGAGCTCATTTTGGCGGTTGAGAGCAGCTGCGACGAGACGGCCATGGCCGTCATCGACGGCGCGGGCAAGATCATTGCCAACGTCGTTGCTACTCAGATTGACTTCCACGCCCGCTTTGGCGGCGTCGTGCCCGAGATTGCCTCGCGCAAGCACACCGAGGCCGTTGTGGGCGTCTACCTGGAGACCATGGAGCAGGCAGGCGAGGCGCTCGGCCTGGGAGCCATGCTTTCCCCGCACGACCTGGCCGCCGTCGCCGTCACGCAGGGCCCGGGCCTCGTGGGCGCGCTCGTCGTGGGCATGGCATTTGCCAAGGGTCTTGCCTGGGCGGCCGACAAGCCCCTCGTGTGCGTGAACCACCTCGAGGGACATCTCTTCGCCAACCTCTTTGAGACGCCCGACCTTGAGCCGCCGTTCGTGGCGAGCCTGCTGTCGGGCGGCCACACCATGCTCGTGCACGTGCGCGACTGGGGCGACTACCGCATCCTGGGCGAGACGCTCGACGACGCGGTGGGCGAGGCGTTCGACAAGGTGGCCAAGGCGCTCGGTCTGGGTTACCCCGGCGGCCCCATCATCTCCCGCCTTGCCAAGACGGGCAACCCCAAGGCCATCGACTTCCCGCGCGCGATGCTGCACAGCCACGACTACCGCTTCTCGCTGTCGGGCCTCAAGACGGCCGTCGTCACCTACATCAACGCCGAGAACGCCGCCGGTCGCGCCATCAACCTGCCCGACCTCGCCGCAAGCTTCGAGGCCGCCGTCGTCGACGTGCAGGTGGCCAAGGCCGTCACGGCGGTGCGCGAGTGCCATGTCACCGACTTCTGCGCCGGCGGTGGCGTCACGGCCAACCCCGAGCTGCGTGAGGCCTTCAAGCAGGCGTTCGGCCGCCGCCACGTGCGCGTGACCCTGCCGCCGCTTTCGGCCTGCACCGACAACGCCGCCATGATCGCCCTCGTCGCCCGCCGCAAGTTCGACCGCGGCGAGACGGCGCCCCTCACCGCCGACGCGGTGCCCAACATGGAGCTGTAAGGTCGCCTCGGTACGACCTCAGCACATATGCCGGTCAATGCCTGGCCCGCCCGAGCATGTACATGCCGGGCGGGCTTTTGTATCGCCGTTCGTTTGTTTGTGGGCCAGTTTCACTTGTCCGAAAAGGCTCCTTTTGCCCATCCGACCAGGTCTGTTATGTCTGCGTGACGTCCGGGTTCAAATCCATGGGCGCTCCATGGCGCATGACGTTTGCTCGGCATACGATGCCCTCTGTCAGGTTGGAGAGATGGGAGACGTGAGGTCCCATCCGCAGGCGAATGGACGGGTGCATGCGCAAGCGCGCCCTTTTCCCGGGTGCGGTCGTGGCAGCAAAAGCGCTCGGTGCAGGGTTGGAGGAGGTGCTGTGGCCCACACGGTGTGTGGGATGCGACGCCATGGGGGAGCTCTTGTGCAGCCAGTGCCGCTCCCGCCTTTGGGAGATAGATCAGGCTTTTGCCTGCCCGCGGTGCGGGGCGCCGTTCGGCAGCCTCGTGTGCACCGAATGCGCATGCCGGATGCATGACGAGGACGACGAGGACGCAGGGGGCGCCGCGCCCGACCAGGAAAGCCTCGCCGACGTCATCGCCTCTCTCGACGGCGTGCGCAGCTATGCCATGCTCGAGTGGCCCCACGACCGCATGGTGAGGGCCTACAAGGACGCCGGCGAGCGCCGGCTTGCCGTGCTCATCGCGCAGGGCATGGCTCGGGCAGCGCGGGCGGCTTGGCCCCAGGAGCTTGCCTTGCTCAATTGCGTCGCGTTTGTCCCCTGTACCCCGCAGGCATATGCCCGCCGCGGCTTTGACCACATGGAGGCGGTGGCACGAGAGCTTACGGGCTTCCTCGGCGTCCCCCTTGACGACGTTCTGGCGCGCCGGTCCCTCAAGGACCAGCGTGACCTGGGGCGCCTGGGTCGGGCGGCGAACGTCCGGGGCACATTTGCCGTGCTCCATCGCCTCGATGGGCAAACCATCCTGCTTGTCGACGATGTCTTTACGACGGGTGCCACCATGGGGGAGGCGGCTCGCGCCCTCAAGGCCCGCGGTGCCGCGCGGGTGTTCGGCCTGACCTTCGCCCGCGCCTGGGCAGGGTAGCCGTCCTGCAGCCCGATGCTTGCCCGGCGCCCCTGTTTTCGTTTGCGTCCGAGAGGGTCGGCCAGCTAGCCAGCCAAGAGCCGCTCGACCGCTATGCCTGCCCGTCTTGCGTTCTGCGGCGCATTCGCAGCTCGGAGCCGCTCATGAGCACCCCGTCGCCGAACTTTCCGCGCAGCGCGTCCTTTGTGCCTGCAATCTTCTCGCGCCGCTCGCGTTCGTGGTCGAGCTGCTCCACATCGTCAAAGAGGCTTGCCTGCTGCAGGCCTTCCTGCCAGTTCGACACCCCTACACCTAAAAGTCTCACGTGCTCGCCGGGGCGCCAGAGCTGGCCCAGGAGCTCCCAGGCTACGGGGAGGATGTCGTGCTCGTCGTCCACGCGTCGCTCCAGTGTCTGCTGCGCCGTGCGTGTGTGCCCGAACTCCTGGCAGCATTTCACGCACACGCAGCGGCCCTTGAGCCCCTTTGCGCGAAGGCGACGCGCTGTCTGTGCGCATACCGACGCCAGGGCGTCGCGGACCTCCTCGGCCCCTGTGAGGTCGTGGACAAATGTGCGCTCGTTCGACACGCTCTTGGTTTCTGCGCGCAGGGAGTAGTCTTGCACGGGGGAGGGGTCGATGCCACGTGCCCGTGCGGCAAGCGATGCGCCCATGCTGCCCAGTTGCGCCAGGGTCGCCGCGTCGGCCTGTGCCAGGGCTCCGAGCGTGCATATGCCGAGTCGCTCGAGCGTGGCGGCGGTCTGCGGCCCCACGCCTGGCAGGGCCCGCACGCCCATGGGGGCCAAGAAGTCGGCCTCGCAGCCGGGATACACCACCGTTGTGCCGTTGGGCTTGTTGCGCTCGCTTGCGATCTTGCTCACCGTCTTGCTGGTGGAGAGCCCGATCGAGCACGTGATGCCCAGGCGCTGCACTGCCGCGCTGATGCGGGCGCAGACCTCGACTGGGTCGGTGCACGAGAAACGCCCTGGTGTCACGTCGAAGTACGCCTCGTCCACGCTCATCTGCTCCATGTAGGGCGTCTCGTCGAGAATGAGGCCCATCACCTGGCGAGACACCTCGTTGTAGCGCTTGTGGCGGCCCTGCACCCAAATGGCGTCGGGACACAGGCGCTTTGCCTGCGCAGAGGGCATCGCCGAGTGCACGCCGAACTTGCGCGCCTCATAGGAGCACGTGGACACGACGCCGCGCTTGTCGGCGTCGCCGCCCACAATGAGGGGAAGGCCCCGCCACTCTGGGTGGTCGAGCACCTCCACCGAGGCGAAGAACGCGTCGAGGTCGAGAAGCCCCACCGCTCTGCCCTGCCATGTTGTGTGTATGTCCGAAGCAATCTTTTCCATGCCGTAAGTATACGACGTGCGCAGGACACATCGGGCTTTGGTATGCTAAGCGGGTTCTCCTCGTGTCTGTGGTTGCGGGGGAGCCCCTGCGGGGGCGAACCTTAGTCCAAGGCAAACGCGGCCAAAAGGATCCACGTAAGCCACCCGCGTGCGCGCGGGGGTGAGCATGGCGCGTCCTAGAAGTAAGTCGTGCCGCCCGTATACTTTGAGGGCAAACAGCCCCGCGGGCGAGAGGGCCTCCAGTGAGGGCGCCGCGGCGTCCGTAGCGAAAGCCCCAGCACGCGAGTGTGGGGTCAAATACCAGGTCAGGCGAGGGGAACGCTTGACAAGCAAGTTGGGGCGCGCCTGGTGCGCCCCCTGATGAGGCAGGAGCCTGCGAAGATGTACCAGACGATGACGCGCCGCCGTTTTGTGGCGGGGTTGGGTGCGGCTGCGGCGATGGGCCTGGCGGCCCTGTGCACGGGTTGCGCAAACTACCCATCCACCCAGGAGGCTCTGGGCAACGTCAAGCAGGTCTCGAGTCTGCCGGCGGGCGCTACGCTTGAGCAGGGCGTCCTCACGGTGGGCGTCAACACCTCCAATGCCCCGTATTGCTGGCCCACTTCCGACGGCACCCGCCTGCAGGGCATCGACGTCGACGTGGCCCTTGCCCTGGGCACGCAGCTGGGCTGTGAGGTCAAGTTCGTCAACGTCGGCGCCACCTACAACGGCGCGGCGGGCGGCACGTGCGACATCGCCATGGGAGTGAGCACCTCCACGCTGCCCGGCAGCGAGGTCCTCGTGGGCAACTATGCCGAGTCGGCACCTGCCGTCTTTGCCCGCAACTTCTCCGGCACGCTTTCTGATACCGACCTCGAAGGTGCCATGGTCGGCGTGCAGAACGACTCCGCGAGCGCCCGCGCCACCCAGCAGGCGGCTCCCGGCGCCCAGCTCAGCGGCTTCTCCACGCTCAACGATGCCTTTGCGGCGCTTGAGTCGGGCGGCGTGGCCTATGTGGCGTGCGACTCGTTCATGGGCGGCTATTTGGCCATGGGTTATTCCGACATCAGCCTGGCTGCTGCCTTCTACCTGGCCGATGCGCGCGGTGTGGCCATCGCCGCCACCAACACGAGCCTGCCCTCCGCGGTGACGTCGGCGTTCGACGCGCTCACCCGTTCGGGCGAGCTCGATGCCATCCGCAAGCGCTGGGTCGGCGACCTCGCCACCATCTCCTCTTCCAACCAGCTCGTCATCAACGGCGTCGCCCAGCAGTATGCCGACGCCCAGGCCGCGCAGGCGGCTGCCGATGCGGCTGCGGCCGAGGTGTCCCAGGAGGGCGAGGGCGAGGAGTAATCGCGCCCCTGGTGACAAAACGGCCACTTTCTATCTGCCACCATTTGCCGCAGTCACGCACATATTCTGTCAAAGATGGGGTATGCTTTGGCTATCCAGTAAGTCGAGAGATAGGAGCGAGTATGAACATCACCGTTACCGGTCGTGGCGTCGAAGTCACCGCTGCCATGCGTTCTTACGTCGAGGAAAAGCTCCAGGCTGCCACCAACGTGCTTGATATGCCTATGGAAGCCGAGACCGTGCTGCGCGTCGAGCACAACCCGTCCAACCCGGTTCCCCAGGTCGTTGAGGTCACCGTGCGTGTGAAGGGCGCCGTCGTGCGTGTCAGCGAGGCCGCTGTGGACATGTACGCCGCCATCGACCTTGCGGCCGACCGCGTTTCCCGCCAGCTGCGCAAGTACAAGACGCGCGTCGTCGACCGTCGTCAGCGTGGCGCTGCTCCTGCGCCTGCCAGCGAGGTTGACCTTGCCGATCTCATCGAGCAGCCTGCCGAGCCCGCTGCCGAGGAGGACTCCGAGGAGATCCTGCGCGAGAAGCTCATCGAGTTCACCGAGCTCTCCGTTGACCAGGCCCTGCTCCAGACCGATCTGCTCGGCCACGACTTCTTCGTGTTCACCAACAAGGACACGGGCGACGTCAACGTCATCTACCGTCGCAAGGACGGCGGCTTCGGTATTCTGAAGCCGATTGCCCCCGCGCCCGCGATGGCTCAGTAACAGGCAAGTCAATCGAGTTTCGGGCGGGGCGGCCTGCGTGGTCGCCCCGCCTTGTTTCATGAAAGGTGCCCTATGGCAGCTGTGTCGCACTTCAAGACGTTCTCGACCCATCCCGCCTGTCGCATCATCCTCGACTCCACCTCCGCTGTCACCGATGGGCTTGCCGAGCGTATGGGCGTCGATGTGGTGGAGTTCCCCTTTGTCATGGCTGACGGCCAGCATTGGGATGACCAGTACAAGTCGATAGGAGCCAAGGAGTTCTACGATAGGATGCGCGCCGGCGAGCGCGTCTTGACGAGCGCCGTCCCTACGGGCGAGTTCGTGGAAATCTTCCGCGTCTGCGCCGAAGACGGCGTTCCCACGATGTACCTTTCGCTTACCGGAGGCCTTTCGAGCTCGGTGAACGACGCTCGCCAGGCCGCGTCCCTTTTGAAGGACGAGCATCCGGATTTCGACCTTGCGGTCATCGACTCCTGCGCTCCTTCCCTCACGGCGGCCCTTCTGTGCCAAGCGGCATGCAAGCTACGCGACGAGGGCAAGACGATGCGTGAGATCGTCGAGTGGGTTGAGGCCAACAAGCACCGCATCCACGGCTACTTCACCCTCGAGTCGCTCGATTGGCTCGTCGCCGGCGGCCGCGTGCCCAAGGCGGCCGCGTCCATCTCCGCCGTGCTCGACATGAAGGCCGACCTTACCTATGACCTCGACGGATCGCTTACGCTGACGGGCGTGTCGCGCGGCCGCAAAAAGGCTCTCAAGGGCCTCGTGAAGAAGTTCAAGGAGTTCTATCGCGGTGACGCCGAGCACATGATTGGCATCGTCGACGCCGACGATGCCGAGGCAGCCGACGAGGTGGAGGAGATGGTGCGCGCCGAGCTGGGCGATGCCTGCCCCTCCATACAGCGCTTCACGCTCGATCCCACTATCGGTGGCCACGTCGGTCCCGGAATGGTGGCCTTGGCCTTTTGGGGCACCGACCGTGCGCAGGACGCGCGGGCTTCCAAGCGATAACACACGTTGTTTCGACGGGGCGCCTGCGGGCGCCTCGACTGTGAAAGGACATCCATGACCTCAAAGCGCACGATAGCTTTCATCGGCTGCGGCACGATGGGGGCCGCTATGGCGGGCCACCTCATCGACGCCGGCCATGAGCTGCGCGTATTCAATCGCACTCCCGAAAAGTGCGCCCCCCTCGTTGCCCGTGGGGCCCAGCTTGCTCCCGACGTCGCCTCCGCCGTGCGTGATGCCGACGTCGTCATCACCATGGTGGGCACCCCTGTCGACGTTGAGGACCTCTACCTGAGTCACGACGGCATTCTCGAGGTCAGCGCGCCCGGCTCCTACCTCATCGACATGACCACGTCCTCCCCGCAGCTTGCGCGCGACATCTCGGAGGTCGCCGAGCTCTCCGGCAAACATGCCTTCGACGCCCCCGTCACGGGCGGCCCCCAGGGTGCGGCGGCGGGTACGCTCACCATCTTCTGCGGCACCGACGCCGAGACGCTCGCCGGTGTGCGCGACGTGCTTGCCTGCATGGGCTCGAAGATCGTGTGCTTCGGCGCGGCCGGCAAGGGCCAGCTTGCCAAGCTCGCCAACCAGACGGCGCTCGCCGGCGCGATGGTGGGCTTCGCCGAGGGCCTTGCCTTCGCCAAGCAGGCGGGCCTTGATCTTGCCCAGACGTTTGATGCCCTCGCCGGCGGCATGGCCGACTCCAAGGCACTTTCGACCTTTGGGCCCAAGGTGCTCGCGGGCGACTACGCGCCTGGCTTCACGGTCGACCACTACGTGAAGGACATCGACCTTATCGAGCAGGCAGCCGAGTCCATGGAGCTCACGCTTCCCGGTGTCGACACGGCGCGCGACCTCTATGGCGTGCTTTCTGCGATTGGCGCAGGCAAGCTCGGCACCCAGGCTGTTGCCCTCATGTATGAGGATGAGCAGACCTGCGCCAGCCATGGCCTGGATTGGTCGGCCCTGGGTACCTCTGATTTTGACGAGGACGAAGAGCATGGCCATACGGGTAGCGATACCTGCGGTTGCGACCATGACCACAATCACGGCGACGCCAGCAGCCATAACCATGACGTCGATGATGACGACGAGGATTTTGAAGACTTTGATTTTGCCCAGGCCTATGGCCTGGAGAGTTTCTACGACCCGTCCGGGTCTCGAGAGTAAGGAAGGACCCTACGCTTATGGGCACCGACATCGACAACACCGCCGCCGAGCTTGAGTTTGCGGCACTGTGCCCCGCAGGCTTCGAGGAGCCGCTCGCCCAGGAGCTCCATGGGCTGGGCGCGCACCGCATCAGGCCCTTGCGTGGCAGCGTCTCGTTCTACGGCGATCTTGCCTGCGCGTATCGGGTGTGCCTGTGGGCGCGCCTGGCAAGCCGCGTCACGCTCGTCTTGGGGCGCTACCCCGTGGCGAGCATCGACGAGCTGTACGAGGCCGCAAAGGCGTTCCCGTGGGAGCGCCACGTCGGCGAGAACGCCACCATCGCCGTTGAGGCGCACGGCGGCAACGACGGCGTGCGCGACATGCGCTTTGCGACCCTGCGCGTGAAGGACGCCATCTGCGACCGTCTGCGCGAGCTGCGCGGCAGCCGTCCCTTCGTTGACGTCGACCGTCCCGACGTGCGCATCGTGGCCACGGTGCGTGCCAACAAGACGCTCTTCTCGCTCGACCTGGGCGGCGGCTCGCTCATCGACCACGGGTATCGCGTGCCTTCCCGCGGCCGCGTCGCCTCTGGCCGTGCGGGTTTCGTGCGCGAGGACATGGCCGACCTGCTGCTCAACCTGGCAGATTGGACCAAGGTCTGCCGCCGCAACAACCGCGCCCATCTCGTTGACCCGCTCGGCACCTCGCCCGCGCTCGACGTCGAGGCCGCATGCATCGCTGCCGACCGCGCTCCGCGCCTGGTAAAGCGCTACTGGGGCTTTACTGGCTGGCTCGGTCATGACGCCCAGGCATGGGACGAGATTCTGCGCGACGCTCAGGCCCGCTTTGAGGCGGGGTGCGCGTGCGGTGTGCGCGTGAGCGTTGCCTGCACCGACCCCGCGGCACGCGTGGAGCTCGCCGACATGGCCAAGCGCGCCGGCGTCGACGGCCTGCTCGACGTTCAGGCCTGTGGTCCCGCCGTGCTCGACCTGGGGGAGGAGCGCCTGAGTGATCCCGTCGTGGTGTGCGCCCTGCCCGACGAAGGCATCGTGGGCCTCATGGGCGACCTGCCTGCCCGTCTGGCGGCCATGGCGGCCCTCACCCGTGGCGAGCAGCTGGCCGAGGCGCCCCTTGCGGCCCTCGTCACCACCGACATTCTCCAGCGCACGCTCTCCATCGAGCCCGAGGTTGTGTGCAACGTCATCAACGGCAAGGATGACGCTTCCATCCTCGTCTTCCCCAGTGCCGCCCAGGCTGCCCGCGCCATGGTGCAGAAGGCCGCGGCCGGCGTCGACGCCAAGGACGAGGACGCTTCCCAGTCTGAGGGCGAGGCCCTCGAGGGTTCTCGTGCCGCCCAGGCCGCCCCTGCCCCGCAGCTCTTCCATACCATCGACCTTCCCGGTGACGCCGGGCAGATCGACGTGCTCGTACCCGCTTCCGACCAGTTTGCGGCGCGCCTGCACAAGGCCGCCAAGGCTGCAGGCAAGTGGGCCCGCAGGGAGAACATCAGCTGTTACCGCATTTACGACGCCGACCTGCCCGATTACGCGGTGAGCATCGACCTCTACCAGGGAAGTGACATCACGCCTGGTCGTTGGGTTGTCATGAGCGAGTACGCTGCTCCTCGCGGCATCGACCAGAACCTGGCCCAGCGCCGTCTGGCCGACGCGCTCGCCATTACGCCGCGCGTACTCGGCGTTGACCCCGAGAACGTCTTCCTCAAGGTGCGCCGTCATTCCAAGGGTGGCTCGCAGTACTCCGAGCGCGTCCGTCAGGGCCGCACGGCCCTTGTCGAGGAGGGCGGCCTGCTCTTTGAGGTCAACTTCTCCGACTACCTCGACACCGGTCTCTTCCTCGACCACCGCATCGTGCGCTCGATGATTGCCGAGCGCGCGAGCCGCGTGCGTTTCCTCAACCTGTTTGCCTACACCGGCGCTGCCAGCTGTTATGCGGCTGCGGGTGACGCATACCAGACCACCACGGTGGACATGAGCAAGACGTATCTGGCGTGGGCGCAGCGCAACATGGAGCAGAACGGCTTCTCCGGCCCCATGCACGAGTACGTGCAGGCCGACGTCATGCCGTGGATCTCGCAGCAGCGCCGCACCGGCAACCGCTGGGACCTCATCTACATCGACCCGCCGACGTTCTCCAACTCCGCGCGCATGCACAAGCGCGGCTTTGACGTGCAGGTCGACCACTCCGAGCTCATCATCGGTGCATCGCGCCTTCTCACACGCACCGGCTCGATCATCTTCTCGTGCAACCTGCGCGGTTTTGAGCCCGACCTTGAGAAGCTCGACAAGGCCGGTATCGAGCTCGAGGACGTGACCGCCTCCACCATTCCGCGCGACTTCGAGCGCAACGCCCGCATCCATCACTGCTATCTGGCTCGTCGCGTTCGCTAAGTTTGTATCCTCGCCGCTGGCCGTTTGTTTGGTTTTTGAGACAAGGGCCAGCGGCGAGGTGCCTTTTTCCTGCCCTTTTGACTAAAATGGGAGGTCTACATCAACCAAGTCAATCAGGGGGCAGCTATGAGCGACATGTCAGCCGAAGAGCAGGTAATGCAGTTGTGGCAGCAGGCCCTTTCTGGCCGCAGCCGTAAGGAGCGTCAGATTGCCGCCCACGCCTTTGCCGTGGCAAGCGTTTCCGTTCCCGAAAAGGTTGCCGCCTATGCTGACGTTCTCGTGAGCGCCGTCGGGCGCCCCGAGGCCCAGACGCGCTGGGAGTCGCTTGACGCGCTTGCCCACATCGCGCCCTATGCGCCCGAGGCTGTCGCCGAGGCATTTACGAGTGCCGAAGACTGCCTGTTTGAGGAAGAGTCGGGCCTCGTGCGCCTCAATGCGTTCCTCTATTTTGTGAGCCTGGGCATGTGCGGCCCGGAGTGGTCGAGCAAGGCATGGCCGCTCATGGACGAGGCCATCCAGTGCATGCATGGCGACGAGGAGTATCCTGAGATGCTTCAGGCGCTCGTTGAGTTTGTCCAGGTCGACATCGACCCTGCGGTGCGTCAGGCAATTATCGACCGTCTCGCTTTTGATGCCCAGAGCGGAAAGGGCGAGGCCTCTATGCTTGCCCGCAAGGTGATTCAGGCGGCATGCTAGCAAGCGCGATGCGCAGAACTTCCTGGTAACCCTTGCCGCTTGCGTGCGCAAGGGCTGCAAGGCTGTCGTGCTCGGGCATCGTGCGCACCTGCCCGCCGGGAAGCTCCACCGTCTTGGCTTCTACTGTGCCAAGCGGGGTCGCCACCTTGCTGGACCTGCGTACAAGCACCGTGCGCTCCATGCGCTGACGCCTCACGCCGATGGTGGTCGTGTTCAAGAAGAGAATATTCTCGCAGCACTCACGCCGCCCCTCGTCGCAGATGACTTGAATCTGCCACGCGGGGCGGTTTTTCTTTGTGAAGACGGGGACGAAGTGAGCCTCCTTTGCGCCCGCTGCGAGCAGCGCTTCCATGCAATAGCCGAGCGCTTCGCCCGTGCAGTCGTCCACGTCGCACTCGAGCTTCCAGATCTCGCGAGGCGTGGTGTCGTCTTGCGCGTCGTTGTGCTGCGGTGCATCCGTTTCAATGAGGTGCGCGCGTAGGATGCCGCTTGTTCCCTTGTTGTCGCGCTTGCCGGCCCCCACGCCGGTCGCGATGATGCGAAAAGTGGCGGGCAGCTTGTCCTGTGTGCGCGTTGCAGCCATGATGGCTGCACCTGTGGGCGTGACGAGTTCGCCCTGGACAGGCAGTACATGCAGGGCGATGCCGTGCTGAGCCACCGTGGCGCATACGGCAGGCACGGGCACGGGTAGTATGCCATGCGCGCAGCGCACGGTTCCGCTTCCCTCGCAAAGAAAGGGGACCACGACCTCGTCGATGTCGAGCGCGTCGAGACACACGGCCGCCGATACTATGTCGACGATGGAGTCGACGGCACCCACCTCGTGGAAGTGGACCATTTCCGGCGTAGTGCCGTGCGCCTGCGCCTCCGCCTGGGCCAGGACCTCGAATACGCGCTGGGCCGTGTATCTTGCGCGTTGGGTCAACGTGCCGGCGTCGATGATGGCAAGAACATCGGCCAGACTGCGATGCTCATGGTGGTGGTGCGCGCCCTCGTGGGAATGCTCACCCTCATGCGCATGGGAGTGATCGTGGTCGTGCCCGGAATCATCGGCCTGCTCATGCGCATGGCCGCACGTGGCGTCACCTTCAAGATGGCCGTAGAGCCACGCCATGTCATGGTCATGGTTTTCCAGCTCAGCCTGAAGCTGCACGTCGAAGTCGCGGGCGCGCACACCGTTCTTCGCCACCTCGCTCACGACGACCTCGTACCCCGTGAGCGGCAGACTTGCGAGCGTCTTGCGCAGGCGCTGCTCATCGGCCCCCAAATCGAGCAGGGATGCGACGACCATGTCGCCGCTGATGCCCGACGCGCATTCGAGATAGAGGGTCTTTCCCATGAGATGGTCCTTTCCGGCGGCGGAATGACGTGCCGCTAGCGGCGGTGGTTGATGAGGCTCGCCTGGTAGCCGGCCCCAAAGCCGTTGTCGATGTTGACGACGCTCACGCCGCTGGCACAGCTGTTGAGCATGGCCAGCAGGGCGGTGACTCCGCCAAAGCTCGCCCCGTAACCCACGCTTGTGGGCACGGCGATGACGGGGCAGCTCGCCAGGCCTGCGACGACGCTGGGAAGCGCCCCCTCCATGCCGGCGACGGCGACGATGACACTTGCGTCTGCGATGTCGTCGGCATGGCGAAGGAGGCGATGGATGCCGGCCACGCCTACGTCCCAGGCGCGCACGACGCGGTTGCCGAGCATCTCGGCGGTAAGGGCTGCCTCCTCGGCCACGGGAAGGTCGCTCGTACCTGCGCATACGACGAGAACCGTCCCCTCGCTATCCGCTGCGGGCTTATCGCCTACGATGCCCATACGAGCCTGCTCATGATAGGCGAGAGTAATGTCTGATTGTGTATCGTTTTCTAAGAGAGACTGGACTTCGGCGGCTTTTTCCTGGTCAAGGCGCGTCACCATGACGCGGGCCTGACCGGATTGCACGAGGGCGCCCACGATGCCGGCAATTTGCTCGGCGGTCTTCCCTGCGCCGTACACGACTTCCGACACACCCTGGCGTGCGCCGCGCTGTAGGTCGAGGGTCGCGTACTCGAGTTCGGCCACGTCGGCTGTGCCGATGCGCCGCGCCGCCTCTTCGGCCGGCACACGACCTTGTGAAACCTCATCCAAAAGCGCGAGCAGCTCGCTTCTCTCCATCATGTCTCCCTTCGCATGTGCGAAAAGACTCTACCATTTGAGGGCAATTTCGCCTTCCAAGACATCTATCTTTAGCGATTTGCACAAGCATGCTGCACCAAGGTGGACTACACTGCTCACACCCATGCGGGAAGCGCCCGCGGGGCTGTTTTGCCCATTGCCTATGTCACACGAAAGGTCGCTCAAATGGCTGAGACTCCTATCGTTTATTCCACTGAAGGCGCTGCCGGCAAGCCGGTCGTCGTCGTCCACGGCGGTGCCGGCCGTCGCCGTCATCCCTTCCCGCCTGAGCGCGAGCAGCAGGCCTCCCAAGACATCAAGCGCGCCCTCGACGCCGCCATGGCGGTGCTCGACGCAGGCGGCAGCGCCCTCGATGCCGTTGTTGCCGGCGTGCATGTGATGGAGGACGCCCCTGAGTTCAACGCGGGCCGCGGCGCAGCCCTCACGAGCGAGGGCAGGGCGGAGATGGACAGCTGCGTCATGACCGGTGACGGTCGCTGCGGCGCTGTTGCGGGTGCCGATTGTGTGCGCAACCCCATTGACGCTGCCCGTGCCGTCATGGAGAAGACTCCGCACGTCCTCATGGTGGAGCCTACCGAGGCCCAGTGCGAGGCCTGGGGCGTCGAGACTGCCCCGCAGTCGTATTTCATCCTGCCTGAGCGTGAGAGGCAGCTCGCCGAACTCCAGACCTTGCCTGACGGCGGTTGGGACAAGCCCGGCCACGGCACCATTGGCGTCGTCGCACGTGACGCCGCAGGCAACATCGCGGCAGGTACCTCCACGGGCGGCGTAACCAACCAGCAGCCGGGCCGTGTGGGCGACTCTCCCATTGCCGGCGCAGGCACCTATGCCAACCAGCAGACGCTGGCCGTTTCATGCACGGGCACGGGCGAGCGCTTCATCCAGGAAAGCGCTGGCTACCAGCTGCATGCCCGCGTGCTGTGGGCGGGTCAGACGCCTAGCGACGCTGCGAAGGCCGTGCTTGAGGCCGTGGAAGATCGCGGCGGCGACGGTGGCCTCATCTGCATCCCCGTTGAGGGCGAGGCCGTTGTCGCTCACAACGCCTGCGCTCAGATGGACTGGGGTTATGCATTCGGCGACGTTCGAGTGACCCATAACTAGGTCTTTTCGCATAGCGTGTATACAAAGCCGGGTTTTGCCATCAGGGGTTATTCAAGCACCTGAAACGAAGTGCAGAACCCGGCTTCTTTCTATGCACACAATCTTATATTACAATAGAGCGCTATACGCCATGATCCCTACCCCTTTCAGGAGGAAACGTATGGCGCTTTCAGATGAAAGCAAAGCCTGCTCTAGGCCGCATGGCCGCGCAGTCGCGGCCGTGGCCCTGGGGCTTGCAATAACGGTTGGCGGCGCTTGGGCGTTGGGCCCGACCATTGGTGATGCTCATGCCGACTCCAGGGAGACCCTGGCCCAGCTGCGGCAAGAGGTCTCTGCCAAGAGCCAGGCATACAACGAGGCCATGGAGGCTACCGCTCAGGCTCAAGCCGATGTCGAAGATTGCCGTGCGCGCATTGCCGACATCGAGGCCCGCATACCCGGTGCGCAGGAAAAGGCCGCTTCGGCCATGGTCACGCAGTACAAGTTCTCGCAGAATTCCGCCGGCCTTTTGAACGTCATTCTGTCGTCGGATGGCTTTGAGAACTTTGTTGCCACGCTGACCTATCTCAATACGGTGCAAACTTACACATCAGGCCAGCTTGAGGGCTTGCTCGAGCTCCAAGATGAACTTGAGCAGGAACAGGCGAACCTAGAGGGCCTGCTTGCCGAGGCCCAGCAGGCCGAGGACGAAGCCGCCGAGGCGCTTGCCCAGGTGCAGGCGGCTGCCGATGAGGCCGAGGCGCGCGTTGCCGAGGAAGAGGCCGCCAGGCAGGCCGCGCTCGCTGCGCAGGTGGCCGCTGCCGCGTCGCGCGACCAGTCCACGGTGACGACCGAGACTGATCCGTCCACGGGAGAGACCATCTTCATCGAGACGAAACCCGACGGAACCACCGAGCGTGTGGACGAGGACCGCGCCGACGAGATCATCAACTCCGGCCAAAACGGCAACCAGGGTTCTTCTGAGTCGGGCGGCTCGACGCCTGCCCCGACTCCCGAGCCCGAACCCTCCCAGCCCGACAACTCCACTTCCGGCGATTCCGCCGTCGACTCGTGGGCTGCCCGCATCGACGCCTACCTTGCTGGCTCCACGCTGTCGGGCTACGGCCGCGTCTTTGCCCAGGCCGCCCTTGCCTACGGCGTCGACCCTCGCTGGTCACCGGCCATTTCCTGCATCGAGTCGACGATGGGCGCGTACTGCTTCAGGCCTTACAACGCCTGGGGCTGGATGGGTCACAGCTTCTCAAGCTGGGAAGAGGCCATCTGGGCTCATGTCGAGTACCTCGGCTACATGTACGGCGGCAAGCTCACCATGGACGCTGCCAACATCTACTGCGACCCCGGCGAGGAATGGTACTACGCCGTGCTGGGGGAGATGGAAAGCATCTAGGCAGCTAGGGCACGATACATCCCCGGACGGGGCCCACGTCTGTCATCTCGCTGGTCCTCGCCGCGCACAGCGCGGCTGCGGATTCGCTCGATGGCAGACGTGGGCCCCTGCTGTATCGGGCCCGTATCTGGCAGCGCGTGGAGAAAAGGGTCGGCAGACCCACGGAGGGGATCGCGGGCCATCTTCGCCATGTACCAGCGCGTTTGCATAAAGAGATAATGCGGTCGAAAGAATTTATCTGTACGGGGACGGTTCTTGCGTCCGAGAAAGGGGACCTCGCATCCCCTTAGTCTCCTTGCCCGCAATCCCCGCGCTTTGCGCCAGGTCCGCATGGCGCGTGCGGGCTCGGGGGGGTTTGTTTCGAGCGAATCCGCAGCCGCGTTTTTTGCGGCGAGGACCAGCGAGAAACAAACCCCCCGAGCCTCCAGCCTACTCTCTCACATTATCAGTCGCCACATACAGCAACGCATTGACGATTGCGGCTGCCACGTTGCTGCCGCCTTTGCGGCCCCGCGCCACAATCCAAGGCACGTTCTCAAGCTCCATGATGAGCTCTTTTGATTCTGTCACGTTTACAAAACCGACCGGCACACCGATGATAAGCGCAGGTGGTGTGGCCATTCCTTTGTCGATGAGCTCGCGCAGCTGCACGAGGGCGGTGGGGGCGTTGCCCACGGCGTAGATAAGGGGACGTCCCAACGAGGCAGCCTTTTCCATTGCCATGGCCGAGCGCGTGACGCCCTTGTCGCGTGCCTCTTGCATGACCTCGGGGTCGCGGATGAAGTTGAGGGCCTCACCGCCCAGACGTGCCAGGGCGCGCTTATTGATGCCCGACTGAGCCATGGTGGTGTCGGTCACCACCGACGCCCCTGCTTTGAGCGCTTCCACTCCCGCCTGCATCGCACCGGGGGAGAAGAGCAGGTTCTCTGCATAGTCGAAGTCGGCCGTCGTGTGGATGGCGCGCATGATGACGGGTGCCGTCGCAGGGTCGAGGCTGATGCCGCGCTGGCGGAGCTCCTCGGCGATGATCTCAAACGAGCGCGTCTCGATGTCGCCGGGCTTCACATGCTCGAGCGTGCCCAGGGTGGTTGCACTCATATGCCTTCCTCCAAGATTCGATAGACGAGGTCCATGTCGAGGCTGGTACGCAGCGTGTCGGCAAGCATGTCGAGCTGCTGCTCCCTGCGGGCGGCGCGGTCGTGTGCGTTGATGCGCACGCCGGACATTCCCTTGCGCGCAAGGAGCACGTCGATAAGCGCCTGCGTGAAGGGCACGGAGTCGAAGAGGCCATGCAGGTAGGTGCCCATCACGGTGCCTGCCACGCAGCCGTCCTCGTAGGTGGGCGGCGTGGCGTCGCCACTGGGCCTGCCGTTGTAGTGTGTGCATCCTCGCTGGTCATAGGCCGTGTTGTTATCGTTGCTGCATGTGAATGCTTGTGCGGTATTACCCGCTGCATCGTTGGTATCTGCTAGCAGGCAGAACGGCATGCCGCCCTCGAGCGTCGTCTGCCCCATGTGGATTTGATAGCCCGCAATATCCAGGTTTGAGAGGTCCGCAAAGGGACCCGCGAGCTGCAGCGTCGCGCCCGCGCTGCTGCAAAGCGTCTTTTCCTGGGTGAACGTGGTGCGCACGGGCAGCAACCCCAGACCTTCCTGGCGCCCGCCCCCCTCTACTCCCAGGGGGTCGTGTATCTCAAGGCCCAGCATTTGGTATCCGCCGCAGATGCCCAAGACGAGGCCGCCTGCTACGGCATGCTGACGCAGCGCGGCGTCCAGGCCGTGCTCACCCATCCAGGCGAGGTCGCCCAGGGTCGCCTTGGTGCCGGGGAGCACGACGAGGTCGGGTCGGCCCAGCTCCTCGGCATGGCTCACATAGCGCACGCGCACTTCGGGCAAGGCGGCGAGGGTGTCGAGGTCGGTGAAGTTCGAGATGTGCGGCAGGCGCACGACGGCGATGTCGAGCAGGGCGTTTGCCCCGCCCGACCCCTGCATGGCGGAGAAACCGTCCTCGTCGTCGAGGTCAAGGGGCGTGTAGGGCACCACACCAGCCACCGGTACCCCCATGCGCCGCTCGAGCTCGTCGAGGCCGGGCTGCAAAAGGGCCACGTCGCCGCGGAACTTGTTGATGACGCAAGCTTTGAGCATGCGTCGCTCGTCGTCTTCAAGCAGGGCATGCGTGCCTACAAGCTGGGCGAACACGCCGCCACAGTCAATGTTGCCCACAAGCAGCACGGGCGCGGCGGCCATTTTGGCCATGCCCATGTTCACGATGTCGTTGTGCTTGAGGTTGATCTCGGCCGGGCTGCCTGCGCCTTCGATGACCACGACGTCATGGCGCGAGGCCAGGTCGTCGTAGGCGGCCTGCACGGTGGGAATGAGACTCGTCTTATATTTGAAGTAGTCGCGGGCCGCCATGTTCGCCACAGGTTTGCCCATGACGACAACCTGCGACCCCACGTCGGTTGTGGGTTTGAGCAGGATGGGGTTCATCGCAGGCTCGGCGGGGATGCCGCAGGCCTGCGCCTGCAACGCCTGGGCTCGTCCAATCTCAAAGCCATGGGGTGTGACGGCCGAGTTGAGCGACATGTTCTGCGACTTGAAAGGGGCCACCGCAAGGCCGTCCTGGGCAAAGATGCGGCACAGGCCTGCGGCGATGAGGCTCTTGCCTGCGCCCGACATCGTGCCTTGCACCATGATCGCTTTGGCGCGCTTGTTGGTCATGCCGCTCCTTTCGTTCGTTGCGCCGCACGTGTGCGCGGCTTCATCCAATCATGTCTTCTCATATCCCGGCCACCGCTCTCACAAGCGTCCATACGAGTGCCCCGAGTCCCGCGCATACGGGCAGTGCCAGCAGGCTTGTGGCGTAGAGCAGCCTGTTCGCTCGGCGGATATCGGCAGGCTCCACCGCACGGCACTCCTCGCCCAGCGTGGGCTTTTCTACCAGCACGCCGCCATAGTAGTTGGGGCCTGCGAGCTGTATGCCCAAGGCTCCCGCGCAGGCCGCCTCGGTGTGGGCGGAGTTGGGCGAGGTGTGGGCGAGCCGGTCGCGCCGAAAGGTGCGCCAGGCGCGCTTGCCGTCAAAGCCTGCAAGGGGGGCGGCCAGGCACATGAGAGCGCCGGCCAGGCGAGCGGGGATAAAGTTCACCGCGTCGTCGAGCTTGGCGGCTGCGCGGCCGAAGTCGAGGTAGCGGTCGTTTTTGTAACCCACCATCGAGTCCATGGTGTTGATCGCCTTGTACACGACTCCGCCCACCGGCCCCAGAAGTGCCAGGTAGAAAAGGGGCGCGATGACACCGTCGGAGGCGTTTTCGGCAACTGTCTCCACGGCGGCTTTCGTGACGCCCTCTTCGGTGAGCGCCGCCGTGTCGCGGCCCACGATCATAGAGACGCGCGTGCGTGCCTCGGGCAGGCCTGCGTGTTCCAGGGCGTCGAGCACAGCCATGCTCTCGTCCTTGAGTGACTTGGTCGCAAGCATCCAGTAACTTACAAGCGCCCCCACCGCGCAGGATAGATAGGGGCTGACGGCTCCCGCCAGGGCGAGCGCGGCCGCGCACGCACCACCGCTGATGCCTGTGACCAGGCACACAAGCGCCGTGCCCGCAGCCCGCTTGCCGCGCGGTGTGTCGGGGAAGGTACGACGCAGGGCAGGCTCGAGCCGAGCGATGAGGGAGCCCATCCAGCGCACGGGGTGGGGCCAGCCGTGTGGGTCGCCCAGGGCGAGGTCGGCTACATAGCCTGCGGCCAGGCTTACAAGGTGCAAGTACACGTCGCATCCTTCCTTTGCGCGCCCCATGCGGCACACGCATGCACAAACCTGCGTGCAACGTCAGCAGATCCAGGCAGGTAGAGATGGGGAAATCCCGCGTAGAGGCTGGGGGTGTGGTGCCCGGCATGCCAAAAGCGCTCGCTTTCGGGTTTGCGAGCGAGCACGTCAGCGCCGGTGTCATCGGCCTCCCAGCGATGGAACTCGTGCCCGCGCAGTGCGGTGCCGGCGGGTCCAAGAAGCCCTGCACCCTGTGTCTCAAGCTCGATATAGCCAAAGCGCCCATGGGGCTTTCGCTCGGCCCCGCCTGGGCATGCGCCCACGAGCGGCCAGGCTGTGCCATCGTCGTCGGTCAGGCGTTCGAGCAGGTAGAGGAACCCTCCGCACTCTGCAATCGCAGGCATGCCCTGTGCCAGCGCCGCGCGCACGGCCTCGCGCATGGCGGTATTTGAGGAAAGCTCGCGCGCGTGCAGCTCGGGGTAGCCTCCGCCCAAAAAGAGCCCGCTTGCTCCATCGGGCAGGTTCTCGTCGTGTAGGGGAGAGAAGAAGGCAAGCTTGGCCCCCAGGTCCTCCAAAAGCTCGAGCTCCTCGGCGTAGTAGAAGCAAAATGCCTCGTCGCGGGCAACGGCGATAACGGGGGCGGATTCGTGTGCATCCAGGCAGGGCGGAAGGGGCCATGCGCCACTGGAGCTGAGCTGCGGGGCCGCCTGGGCAAGCGCGAGGATCGCGTCGACGTCGAGGCAGTCCTGCGCCAGCGAGGCCAGGCAGGCGAGCTTCTCGTCGAGGTCAGGCAGGTCCTGGGCCAAAACGAGGCCGAGATGCCTGCTGGGAAGCGCAATTGTCTCGTCGTGGGGAAGATAGCCCAGCACGGGCACGCCGCACTCCCGCTCAATGACGGGCGCCACCTTGTCGGCAAGTGCGGCGCTCGCGTGGTCGAGCACGACGCCCGCCACATGACTGGGCGTGCGCATGGCGACAAAGCCGAGCACCTGTGCGGCAAGCGAGGCACATGCCCCGCGCGCGTCGAGCACGAGCAGGGCGGGTGTGTCGGTGATGCGGGCAACGTCCCAGGCACTGGCCTTGGTTGTCGTGCCCACGCCGTCGTAATACCCCATGGCGCCCTCGATGCAGGCGATGTCACAATCGCGCCCGGCGTGGGCGAGAAGGTCGCGCATGAGGGTCTCGGACTGAAAGAAAGCGTCGAGGTTGAGGCGGCGCACGGCGCCCAGCCGTTCATGGAAGGTGGGGTCCACGTAGTCGGGGCCGCACTTGCATGCCAGCATGCGCAGGCCACGCTCGCGCAGCGCCCCCATGAGCGCGCAGGTGAGTGTCGTCTTGCCCGCGCCGCTTTTGGGCGCCGTGATGAGGATGCGCGGCAGCGGTGTCAACATGAGGCGCCCCCGTCCCGCACACCTTGGCCGCTTATGATCCACACGGGGTTCTGGGCGGCCATGAGGTGCAGCCCGCCGAGCTCGCGCGCCTTCGCCACGCTGAGCTGCACGACCTCGACGTCGGCCATCTTGTGTGCCTGGAATGCCTGAAGCGCCTGGTAGAGCGTCTCGATGGTGACGGCGCTTGCCACCATGCGCGTCTCAGGGTTGGCGGCGAGCACCGCGTCTGCGATCTGGGCAAACGAGCCTGCCGAGCCCCCGATGAAGGCATGCGTGGGGGCGGGCAGGCCGTCAAGTGCCGCAGGCGCCTTCCCCTCGACGGTGAAGACGTTGAGCGCCCCGAGCTTGCGGGCGTTCTCGGCGATGAGGCCGACGCGCTCGGGCACTTCCTCCACGGCGTAGACGCGCCCGGCGCACGCCGCCAGGCCGCACTCCACGCTTACCGAGCCCGTACCTGCGCCGATGTCCCACACGCAGGCGTCAGCCGCCAGGCGCAGCTTGCACACGATGGCCTGGCGCACCTCTTCCTTTGTCATGGGAGCGTCGCCGCGCGTGAGGTCGGTGTCGCGCAGGCCCGGTGCCTGCCAGGCGCGCTCGACAGGGGAGGGATTCTCGATGAGCATGCAGGCGAGGTCCTCGAACGTCTCATGGGCGAGCTCGGCTGCCGTGCCGCTGAGCACGCGTTCGCGGGCGCAACAGAGGTTCTCGCCCACGTGCACGGTGAGGTCGCCCATGCCGCGCCTCGTGAGGTCGGCGCACACGTTGTGGGCGCGAATCGCTCCGCCCGTGAGCGCGAAGGTGAGCCGGTGGCACTGGGCGGCCCCGGCCACATCGCACACCCGTCCGTGAGCCGAGAGCACATGGACGTCCTGCCAGGGCATATGGAGACGCGCGCACAGGCATTGCAGAGAGGAGACGCCCGGGTGCTCGCAGAGTTCGATGTTTGGAATGCTTGTCAGAGCGGCGCGCAGGGGGGCGGCGAGGCTGTAGAGCCCCACGTCGCCCGAGACTGCCACGGCGGCGCGCTCAACGCCTGCCTGAGCTTGGCCGGCAAGCACCTCGGCGATGTCCGAGGGGCTCACGAGCGCCACCTGGCGGGCGGCCGTCTCTAGGGCAAGCTCCTGCAGGATGCGGGCGGCTCCGATGATGAGCTGCGCCTCTGCGAGTGCTTGCATGCCGCCAAGGGTCATGCCTTCCCGACCTGCAGGTCCTGCGCCTACGATGTCGACCCTCATCCAAACCTCCTTGCCAGCTGTGCCTTGGCATCCTCAAGCGTGAGGCCCTCTTCTTTCGTCGGCCGCCCAATGACGACAAGTGTGCACCTTGTCTCTCGTGCTGCCTGTACTTTCTCCCAAAAACCGCCCGTCGTGCCCGAGGCCTTTGTCACGAGGATGCGCGCGCCGCTGTGTCTGATGAGCGCCACGTTGTCTTCCAGGGAGAACGGTCCCATGGCACCCACGATGCGCTCGGGCGGGATGCCCGCTTGCCGCGCCGCCTGAACCGATGCCTCGTTGGGAAGGCAGCGTACCCAGATGCGCTCACGAAGGCCGGGTTGCGAGCAGTAGGCGGCGATGTCCTTCGTGCCCGTGGTGAGCAGGATGTCTCCGGGAAGGCCGGCCAGCAGTTCGGCGGCATGCGCCGGCGACTCCGCCCGAATCCAATCGCCAACGGGCTCCCCCTCGCGCACAACGCGCAGGTACTCGCATCCCTGCGCCAGGGCTGCCGCGCGGGCATTCGCGGTGACAACGCTTGCGTAGGGGTGCGTGCAGTCAACCGCCACATCAAACGCGCCTTGCGCCATGAGGTGTTCCATGCCCACCTCGTCCAGACGCTGTGCCAAGACGCGAGTGTGGGGGAGCGCCCCTAGAAGGTGCGCCCCGAAGTCGGTCGCGCACGACACGCACGTTTCCACGCCGTCTTGCGTGCTCAGCCATGATGCCAGCTCGCGGCCCTCTGTGGTTCCGGCGAACACGAGGACGCGGCATGCCCGAGACTCGCCTGCCATCTACTGCCTCACCTGATAGCCGCGCGGCGTCACCATGTGACCTGCGATTTCGCGTGTCGTGGCGTTGCCCACGTAGACGACGCTCGTCATGTCGGCCGGGGCGTCCGCGAGCTCGCCCAAGGTGAGCACGCGCGCGCCTTCGCCGGGTCTGCCCACGTTATGTGCGATGCCGCACACGCAGCTCGCCGGCAGCTCCTCAAGCAGAATCTGCGTCGCGTGTGCCAGGTGGTCGGGCCTGCCGTGGGAGCAGGGGTTGTAGAGGCAGATGACAAAGCCGGCACGCGCTGCCGCACGCAGCCTCGCCTCGATGGCATCCCAGGGTGTGAGCAGGTCGGAAAGCGACACGAGGCAGAAGTCGTGCATAAGAGGCGCGCCCAAAAGCGCCGCTCCTCCCGTGGCGGCGGTGACGCCGGCGACGACCTCCACTTCGACTGCGTCTGTCAGGCCCATGTCCTGGGCGAGTTCGAGCACGAGACCCGCCATGCCGTAGACGCCCGGGTCGCCCGAGCACACAAGGGCCACGGTCGCCCCGCTTGCCGCACGCTCCAAGGCTGCTCGGCAGCGCTGAACCTCGCCGCGCATGCCGCTTATGAGCAGCTCTTTTTCGGGAAAGGCATTGCGCACAAGGTCGACGTAGGTCGTGTATCCGGCGATGACCTGGCTTTCTTCGAGCGCCGCGCGGGCGCGCTGGGTGAGGTCGGCTCCCGCACCGGGTCCCAGGCCCACCACGTAGAGCTTAGACATGGTCGCTTCCTTCCTTCATATCAAAGCTGAGCACCTCGGGCACAAGGCCCACGGCCACGGTCGTTCCCTGATGGGCCTGCTTGCTGAGGACGCGTACGGCCCCGCAGCAGGCAAGGGCCCGCTCGCACACGTTGTCCACGCCCACGTGGGTCCGCACGAACTCCGAAGATGCGAAGTTGCCGTCTTGCGCGGCGAGCGTCTGGGCGCTAAAGGTGCGTAAGCGCCAACCGTGCTTTGCGGCAAGCTCGACCACGGCGGGCTCTGCGGCCTTGAGGTCGATGGTGGCCAGGGTGGACACGGCTTCCGATGCCAGGCCGAGGCTGGCCAGCGCCGTCTCGACGCTGTCTTGCAGGGTTGCCGGCTCGCAACCGCGCCTGCACCCGACGCCCACCACTGCGTTGCGTGTGACGAGATGGAGCGTGTCGGGGTCGCTCTTGCCGGGCAGCTCGGGTCCGATATGGACGTGTGCGTGAAGAACATGGGACGCGTCCGTTGAGTCGGGGGCGGCTCCTGCGGGGCAGGGCTTGCGGATGTCGCCAGCGTCGTTCGTGTCGCTTGCGCTGTCCGTGTCGCCTGCACACTCCTCGCGCACGAACCCCGCGGGAAGCTCGCCTGTCAGGGACACCTGCCGTCCCACGCGCACCCCAACGTGCCCACCCTCGAGCAGTGCGCCTGAAACATGCTTGATGAGCTGGGGATTTGCGATGACGAGATTTTGCCGTGCCGCCCACTCGTCGATGGCGAAGGCGCCGCGCACGTCGGTGGCCGTGGTGACGACAGGCGTGGCCCCCACGATGCGCGCGATGCGGCGCGCAAGGTCGTTTGCGCCGCCCACATGGCCGCTGAGCAGCGATATCGCCCATCTGCCCGCCTCGTCCACGCACACGACGGCCGGGTCGTGCATCTTGCTCGCCACATACGGGGCTATGGCGCGCACCGCGATGCCGCAGGCTCCCACGAAGACGATGCCGTCGCAGCCGTGCGCAAAAGCCTCGCCTGCCCATGCCCCGACACTGTCGAAGCCGGGCAGGCCCACCTCTTCGGCGATGCGGCACGGAGCCCAGGCGCGTGCGTCTTCCAGCTCGTTGGCTATCTTTTGGGCCAGGACGCAGCCGTTTGTCGTGAACCCTGCGATGGCAATCTGGCTCATGCGCGTGCCTCGTCGTGCAGGTTGGACGTGTCTCGGGCACCAGCCTGTGCCGCCGGGCCTGCATCCGCGTCGCCTGCCAGCGTTTCGTCTCCGCCTGTTCCCACGCGGTAACCGTGCGTGAAGCTCGGGTCGTAGAGCAGCGACCGCTCGGCGCGTGCGGCTGCAAGGCTGCCGGCAAGGGCGTCTCCCACAAGCACGATTGCCTGTCTGCTGAGTCCTGCCTCGCGGGCCGCTTCGGGCAAGCTTGCCACGTCGCAGCGCACGATCTTCTGGTCCGGCCAGCTTGCACGATACACAAGGGCCGCCGGGGTCTGGGGCGACAGGCCTCCCGCAAGCAGCTCCTCACGGGCGCGTTCAAGAAGGCCGCAGGAGAGAAAGAGCGCGATGGTGCAGCCGTGGGCGGCAAATGTGCGCAGCTCCTCACCGCTCGGCACTGGCGTGCGCCCCTCCACGCGTGTGAGCACGAGCGACTGGGAAACGCTGGGCAGGGTGAACTCGCAGTTGAGGGCCGCCGCCGCGGCAAACACGCTCGACACGCCGGGTATCACCCGATAGGTCACGCCTGCCTCGTCGAGCAGGTCCATCTGCTCGCGGATGGCGCCGTACATAGCCGGGTCACCCGTGTGCAGTCGCACGGTGCGCTTGCCTGCGCGGTCGCTTGCCACGAGCACGTCGACGACTTCTTCAAGCGTCATATGCGCCGAGTCGTGTACTTCCACCTCAGGACGGCAATACGAGAGCATCTTGGGGTCTACCAGCGAGCCTGCGTACACCACGACGTCTGCCTGCTGCAGGGCATGCATGCCGCGCACGGTTATGAGGTCAATGGCGCCCGGGCCCGCTCCCACGAAGTCGATCATATCCGGTCTTCCTTCCTTGCCGCCGTTCCGTGCACGCGGTGCCTGTCCAAGAGTTCCCGTGCTCCACTCGATCGTCCCAGCTCGCCCCATGCCTTCGAGAACACCACGACCTCGCAGCGCACGGGGTCTCCTCGCCGGCTCACGTGCCGCGCAATTGCTTGCGTAAGGCTTTGCAACGTCGCGGCAAGCAGGCGCTCCCGCTCATCTGAGATGGCCGCCTCGCCCGGATCGTGCCCCGCGAGCACCTCAAGCGCTTCGTCGGTCGTGGCGCACTCCATAAGGCGGGCGATGTCGTCGCGCCCCGCACCTGCCAGGGCTGCATGTGCCGCGAACGCCTCGGCGCGCCCGTCGGCCACGCGCGAGTGGGTGTTCATGGCGCCTGTCGCGACCTTGGCAAGCTTGCCCATATGCCCCACGAGCACAAGCGTCTCAAAGCCGAGCACACCAGCGTAATCAAGCGCCTCGCCAAGGAAGTTCGAGCAGCTCACGATATGTGTGGGGTTGATGCCTTCCCTGTCTTGCGCCCAGTCTTGGCCGTAGTTTCCCGGCACGAGCACAAGGTCGCGCAAGCCCTGTACCCGTCTCATGCGCATCTCCAGGCGAATGGACTCGACGAGGGCCTCTTCGCTCATGGGCCGCACGATGCCCGACGTTCCCAGAATCGAAATCCCACCTTCAATGCCCAAGCGCGGGTTGAAGGTCTTGCGCGCGATTTCTTCTCCGCCGGGCACCGACACCTCCACTGCAAAGCCGCCCTGCCAGCCATGCTCGCGGGCAACCCGCTCAAGCTCGGAGGCGATCATGACGCGCGGCACCGAGTTGATGGCAGCGGCGCCCACAGGCTGGTCGAGGCCGGCGCGTGTCACGCGGCCCACGCCGGCACCGCCCTCAATCGTTGTGCCCGGCGTGTCCATAAGGTTCACGCGTACCACGACCAGTGCGCCGTCGGTGGCGTCCGCGTCGTCGCCTGCGTCCTTGCGCACCCCGCAGCTTGCCCAGGGGGCGCCCTGTGCATCGGTGCCCCGATGCGTCTCTTCTGGTTCCACTACTACGGCAACGCCCGCCGGGGTGTCGATACGCAGGGAGTGCGGAAAGCCTCCAGCTAGAAGCGCCTGCCCGCAGGCCTGGGCCGCCGCAGCCGCGCAGGTTCCTGTGGTGTAGCCGCAGCGCAGGCGCTTCTTGCCCACCTCTACGTAGTGCTCGAGCGTCATGGCTTCACCACCTCTGCCCGCGCCGCCGTGGTATCGCAGCAGATACATACCTCTCTGCCTGCATCTTCGCGCGCTTTTTGATTGCGCAACGCTTCCAAATACTGCCTCGCGCTCCCATAGACGGGAAGCCCCGTCGCTCGTGCGCACGTGAGCATCTCGCGCCGGCAGGCCTCCAGGGGACCCGCGTCCATCGAGCCCAGGCAGTCCACGAGAGCCTCGCAGCCGGCAAGCGCCCCACGGGCCCGCGCCATCGTCTTGTCATCAGGCACCGTGAAGGCCGGCGTGCTCACCACGTGGGCCGTAAGCCTATGCGCAAGCACGCAGTCCATGTCGTTCTCGGGCAGCACGCCTGCGCAGAAGCCCACGCCCTCGCGTCGCAGGGCCCGCATCGAAGCTGCGGCTGTGCCGGCACCTCCGAGCACGAACACCCGCGTCGCGCTTTCGAGCGGCGCGTCCTCCACGCACCCCAGCGTCGCGCTCCAAGCCGCGCGCCCCAAGTCGAACACATGGGCCACGGTGGGCGCGTCGAGCACGTCCTCGGGGGTGCCTTGCGCATATATGCCGCCCTCGCACACGCAGGCCACCCGGTCGGCAACCTTCTGGGCCAAGGCGAGCTCGTGCAGCGACAGCAGGCAGGTCCACCCGCGCGTGCGCGCAAGGTCACGTACGATGGCAAGCAGCTCCAACTGATGGCGAATGTCGAGGTAGGAGGTGGGTTCGTCGAGCGCCATCACCGGCGCGTCCTGGGCGATGGCGCGGGCGAGCAGCACGCGCTGGCGCTGGCCGTCGCTTATCTGCATGAAATCGCAGTCGCGCAGCTCCCAGGCGCCCACGGCCTGCATGGCGCTCTTCACGGCCTCGCGGTCTGCGTCGCGCAGCGTGCCCAGGGCGTTCGTGTAGGGGATGCGGCCCGTCTCCACCACGTCCAAGCAGCTCAGCATCTCGCAGGCCATGCGCCCCGTGAGCATCACCGAGAGGTTGCGCGCCAGCTCGTCTGCCTTGAAGGAGCTCGCGTCGCGCCCGTCGAGCAGCACGCTGCCGCCCAGGGGCGCAATCTGGCTTGCGATCGTCTTGAGCAGGGTTGACTTGCCCGATCCGTTGGGTCCCACAAGACACAGCATCTCGCCGGGCACAAGGTCGAGCGTGACGTTGCCCACCACACAGCGCCGCCCGTATCCCACATTGAGGCCGCGTGTCTGCAATGCCATCTGCCTGGTCATTTAACGTCCTTCCCGGGTGCGGCGCATCATGAGCGCGATGACCACGGGTGCGCCGAACACGGCCGTGACGGTGCCCAGGTTGAGCTCGGTGGGGGAGAAGAGCGTGCGCGCCACCAGGTCGCACAGAAGGCAGAAGGCGGCTCCCATCACCAGGCACGCCGGCACCGCGCGCACGGGCTTCGAGGAGGCGAGCGCCGTGCGTGCCAGGTAGGGCACCGCGATGCCCACGAATCCCACGGGGCCGGCATACGCGGTGACGCAGGCGGCCAAAAGGCTTGCCGCGGCGATGAGCGAAGCGCGGAAGAGCCGCACGTTGACGCCGACGCTCTTGGCGTAGCCCTCGCCGAGCTGGAAGGCGGCCATGGGCTTTGCCAGCGCCATCGAGGCCGCGAAGCCCATGGCGCACACGGCCGCCTCAACGCCCACCTGGCTCCAGGTTGCCCCCGAGAAGCTTCCCAGGGCCCAGTTGTGCAGGTTCACGATGTTCTGGTCGCTTGCAAAGGTCACGAGAAAGTCGGTTATCGCGTTGAAGACGTAGCCTGCCATCACACCGGCCACAATGAGCATGCTCATGGAACGGATCTTGGTCGACAAGCCGAGTACCAGGGCAGTTGCCGCCAATGAGCCCACGAACGCAGCGCCCACCACCTGCCAGGACGCAAGCGCGCCGCCTGCGCCGATGACGAAGATCGTCACGGCGGCCAGAGCGCACTTGGCGCCTGCCGAGATGCCCAGGATGTAGGGGCTTGCGATGGGGTTGTTGAAGAAGGTCTGCAGCAAGAAGCCCGAGCACGCAAGCGCCCCGCCGAGAATGGCCGCGCTCACGGCGCGCGGCAGGCGTATCTGCCAGATGACGCTTGCCTCAAGGCCGCTTGCCCCCGGGCCTGCCGCGAGGGCTCCCAGCAGCTCGGCGGGGCTCATGCCCACTGACCCGATGCACAGGTTTACGCACAGAAGCGCCGCCAGCACCAGGCTTGCCAGCACCATCGTCACGACGAATCGTCGCTTGCTGTCCCGCCAGCTGTCCGTGTGCCTCATCGAGTGCCTTTCGTGTGTCATGTGAGCCTGAAGAGGAAGGTGAGCTCGTCGCGGTCGGTGTCGGCTATCGCCTCGTGCAGGTCGGCCACCACTTCGCCCGTCGCGGTCATCTGCTGGTAGACGTTCTGCTCGCAGCACCAGGCCCTGCGGTTTTTGACGGCCTTGAAGTCGGCGAGTAAAGGATTGAGCGCCACGAGCTCGTCGAGCCCGCCGATCCTGCCTGCCACCGTGGAGTTGTAGATGATGACGTCGGCGTCCTTTGCCTGGGCGTAGAACGCCTCCATCTCGAGCGTGGTGGAGGAGGAACGGTTCTCGTCTGTGCCGCCGAGCTGGGCAAACGCGTATGTGCCGCCTGCCATGGCGATCATCTTCGCCACGTAGTCGCCGGGTTTGCGCACCACGGCCGCACCGTTGGCGTTGATGTAGAAGAAAGCCACGGTGCACGCGAGCGGTTCGGCCGCCACACGTCTCTCAACGTCTTCGACGAGTTGGGCCTGTTCGTCGAGAACCTCTTGCGCCGTCGACACCTTGTCGAGCATGGCGCCCCACAGCATGATCCACTCGAGCCTGCCGAGCGGGGCGCTCTCCAGGCTCGATTGTTCAACAATGACGGGGACGCCGAGCTGCATGAGCTTCTCGCGTACCTCGGGGGTGTGGTAGATCATCGTGTTCTCAACGGCGAGCCTGCATCCGCCGTTGAGAAACGCCTCGTAGTCGGGTGCGCTGTATTTGCCGCCGTAGACGATGTCCCCCGAGGCGATGGCCTGCGTGAACGCTTCCACCGTACAAGTTTCCTGCGTGACGCTCACGTGGCTCACGCAATCCACGGCGTCGAGGGCCGCAAAGAGGCACAACGTCGAGGAGCTTGCGAGGTAGACGTTCGAAAGGGGCCGCTCAAGCACCGTGACGTCGTCGGCGATTCCTTGGGGCGCATCGCCCGCAGGGACAAAGAGGTAGCGCGTGCCGTCGGCGATGCAGGCAAGGGCGCGGTCTCCCTCGTAGAGGTCCACGGTGAAGCCCGTTGCCCAGGCGAGGTCGAGGCTGCCCGTGTGCACGAGACCGCCTCCCACCTCGGGGCTGCTCCACGAGGGACGCTCGGCGCTCGCAGGGCCGCCCTCGTCGGGCTCGCCCGTCTGGTTCGTCGACGTCGCCGCGCTGCTCACGACCTCGCCGCCCGAGGGCTGCTCGTCACCGGCGTCAGAGCACCCCGCAAGTCCCAGGGCCGCAACGCACGCCGCCCCTGCGCCAGCAGCGGCGGCAAAGCCGATGAAACCCCTGCGTGTGAGGGGCTTTGCAGGCCATGTGTGCGTGCGTTCGCGGCTCCGGGTCATCCGTCTAGCCCTTCTGCGCGACGGGTGCGGAGAAGGTGAGCGTGTAGTCGATCATGTGTGGCTCGCTCATCGCGCACGTCTCGGCCTGCACGGCCAGGGGCGTGTCGAGCGCCGCCACGGGAATCTCGAACGTCGAGTTGCCCGTCTTGTTCACGGGAAGGTACTGCGTGCCGTTCACGACCATCTGGTCGTAGTTGGGGCTCGACCACACCACGGTGGCGGTCATGGCGCCCTTCTCCACCTTGAGGGTGCAGGGTGTCTCGACGCTCGCGCGGCCCGTGCCGCCCTCAAGTGCCACGCTGGCCGTGTAGGTCCCGTCGGCAAGCGCCGCCTCGGCGGGCTTCAACGTGTCGGCGAGGAACACCAGGGTGCGGTCGTACCAGGACTCTTTCTTTATGCTCCACGCGGCGCAGTCGATCTCGGTGTTGAGCGCCTCCACCGGCACCGTGAAGGAGTGCGTGCCGCCCGCGTTGTCCACGTAGGAGATGCAATCCTTCTCGTCGGCCTGCGCGGCCTGCTCGCCCGTGCCCATGAAAAGCTTGCCGTAGCCCTTGCCGCTCATGGTGAGCTCGCAGGTCATCTTGCCGTCAGCAACGGTGAGCTTGGCTTCGGTGATGCGGAACATGCTCGAGCTCGAGGCGACCTCGATCGTGTAGGTGCCCTCCTCAAGGTCGCCGGCATGCACGGCGGTGAGCTTGGAGGTGTCGGGCAGGTCCTGCTGGGCCGCCGCCGCACCCTGGGCCACCTTGTCGGAGGAGCCGTCGGCATCGGATGCCTGCTGGGATGCTGCGGGCTGGATGCGCACTGCTGCTTGGGCCTGGTTTGCGCCCCACGGCAGGGGCGCGCAGAGGAGTGTGAGGCTGAGCGCCGCGAGTGCGACGATGCTGCGATGTGTGCTGTGGGTCATGTGCCGTCCTTGGATGACGCGTGTCTTGCAGAAACGAGAAAGGGCCCCGCGCCAATCATGCCGGCCTGGGGAACGCCGGTGCGACGCGGGGCCTGTTGCTTGAGATAGGGAAGCTATGCAGGCTTAGAGCTGGGCGATTGCGTCGGCCACGTGGCGCACGTAGATGTCGTCGATGGCAACGAGCTGGCCCAGGCCCTCCACGACGCACTCGACCTCAAAGCCAGCGGCGATGAACTTGCTGGCAAAGGAGTCGGGGTCCTCGGTGTCAGCCATGTCGTTGTTGGCATGGTCGCCGGCGACGACCATGAGCGGGCGCAGCACGGCGCGCGTGAAGCCGGCGGCCTGGGCGGCCTCGACCACGTCGTCGAACGTGGGGGTTGCCTCAACGGTGCCCACGAAGTAGCTCGTGTGGCCGACGTCGGTCAGAACCTGCTGCAGGTGCGTGTAGTCCTCGTTGGAGTCGGCCTCGGTGCCGTGGCCCATGAAGCAGATGGCGGTCTGGCCGTCGTCGTAGGCGGCCGTGGCGTCGCAGATGGCCTCGACGACCGCGCTGTAGTCCTCGTCGCTCGTGAGCAGCGGGTCGCCCAGCACGATGGCGTCGAACTTGTCGGCGTAGTTGCTCTGCAGGGAGTTGAGGACGTCGGTGTACTCGTAGCCGGCCATGAGGTGGGTAGGCTGCACGATGACCTTCTGCACGCCCTCTTCCACGAGCTTGTCCATGGCCTGCTCGAAGTTGTCGATGACGATGCCGTCGCGCTCGGCGAGCTTGTCGATGATGATCTGCGCGGTGAAGGCGCGGCGCACGTCGTAGTCGGGGTAGGTCTCGCGGATGGCGTCCTCGATGGCGCCGATGGTGATGTGGCGCGAGTCGTTGTAGCTCGTGCCGAAGCTCACCACGAGGATGACGGGCTTGGGGGCCTTGGCCTCGTCGGCCTGGGCGATGCCTGCCTGGGCGGCAAGCCCGGCGCCTGCGGCGGTGAGGCCTGCGGCGATGGCGCTGCGACGGGAAAGTGCGGTCTCGAACATGTGCGTGTCCAATTCTCTCGTGGAGTACGCGCACGCCAAGGCCCGCCGGACGTGTGGCTCGGCGTTGCCTTCTGGCAGGCATCTGCCTCGGGGTTCACAAGGCGGATGCGGTGCGCGGCCTCCCGTTTGCGGGATGGCCGCTCAGGCGGGCAGGGTAATCTGACTGCGGGCGCGTGCCCTCACAGTTATGTCCCTAGTCCGGGAATCTCACCCGGTTCCCCCTGCAATGCCCAGGCACGTGGCCCAGACGTCGCGCTTGATACGGTCAGGCGCCATGATACTCCATGCGACGCGGCAGCTCCCGCACATCTGTGAGTCGCCAGCCATTCTCCGTCTTGTGCGCCCATGCCTCGAAGCCCGCGCAATAATGTACCTTCCAGTCCCAGTAGCTGCGGGAAGGCCTTGCCAGCTCCGACATCGCCGCCATGATGGTGCCTGCGTGGACAAGAAAGACGGCGTCTGTGGCCACCGCGGCGAAATCGTGCCTGTGCGTGTCCGGATTTGTGCGGCCTACGTGATGCTCGCTACCCTGCAAGCCTTGATTTGTGCTCCTTGCCCTCACATCTGCGAGACCGTCGAGTACCTGCTCGAGTTCCGTCCGCACGCGTGCGATGAACTCTGCCTGCGCTTCGCCGTCCGGGCATGCCGCGGTGCATCCGGAGTCAACCCAGGCCTGGTAGCGCGCGTCCCCGTCCATCTCGGCGTATGTCTTGCCCTCAAAGGCCCCGAAGCGCATCTCGGCCAGCCTGGGCAAGCCAATGGGCGCCACGTTGGGAAAGAGGATGGCCGCGGTCTCGTCGCAGCGCCGCATGCCGCTCGTGAAAAGGAGGCCGGGTTTCAGCCGGGCGAGTGCGGGGGTCGCCTGCTCGGCGAGCGCATGGCCCGTCTCGCTCAGCCCCTCGTCGCCCGATCCCACGTAACGTCCTTCCAGGTTGCCCTGCGTGGGCGCGTGCCTGATGAAGGCGATGCGGATGGCGCGCCTCTCACTCATGCGAGGTTCCAGCTTGTCTCGCTTACGGCTTTGTAGCGAGAATAAGGGAAATCGACGTAAGCGTCCGACGGGTTCTCACCTGCCATATCAGCCAGAATCGCCCTGCCGATTGCCGCTCCTAGCGCGACGGGAACGGCATTACCAATCTGCCTGTATATGTCCTGCGTATCGCCCCTGAAAACCCAATCGTCTGAAAATCCCTGGATACGGCGGTATTCTTCGATGGAGAGAGGTCTGTCTTCCGTCGGGTGGCACAGGTCGGTCGCGGGCATCATTGGGCTTGTGACGAGAGTGGCGCATGGCTTGTCGAAACTGAGTCGTCGATAGAAGCCCGTCTTGCCGCCCGAAAGCTTGTATGCCTTCCCCATGGCTTCTTCCTGCAGCTCGGCAGGCAAATTTTTCCAATATTGTCCCTCGCCAAGAAGCCGGAAGAAGCGTAACCGTTTCTCAGGGAACTGCTGATAGGTTTGAGGCTTGTCCTCAATGTCGTCGACCGCATCATGCAGGGTTTTCCACGCGGGAAGCCCCCACGCCGGTTCATTGGAATTGGTTGGAGTAAGCCATGCGACTGGTTTGTCGCCGTCCCTCTTCGCAATCATGACAACACGCTCGCGAATCTGTGGGGCTCCGAAGTTGGCCGCGTTATAGAGGTTGAAGCTTGTTTTGTATCCCATCGCATCAAGTCTGTTGAGGACGATACGCAGTGCCCCGCCACGCACGGGCTCGCCGCCCTCTAGTAAGGGAAAGGCGGTGGAAAGAAGCCCGCGGACGTTCTCGATGACGAGGTACTTGGGTTGAATCTCCGCCGCCAGGGAAAGGTACTTGAGAAAGACGTTCCCGCGTGCATCGTTGAATGCTCTACGCGCTCCGGCCGTGGAGAACGCCTGGCAGGGCGGGCCGCCAAAGACGATGTCGATGCCGCGTTCTTTGGGCACGCGTGCCATTTCAAATACCTTATTGGCATCGACCGTGTTGATATCTCCCAGAAGCGCCGCGTCGGGCCTGTTAGAGTCGATGGTCATACGGCACTTCAGGTCGTTTTCGCACATGAGCAGCGATTTGATGCCCGCTTTCTCCATCCCCAAGTCGAGGCCGAGGGCCCCCGAAAAGAAGCTGACTGCCGTTATATCGGGCAGAGTACCGTCGGCTCGGGCATGGTCCTTCGGAGCACAGACGAGGTTGTTGCTGGCGAGGTAGGCGTCGATGGCCTTGCTGGTATACACTCGTCGCCCACCTACTATTTCGCTGGCGAGTTTCTCTTCTCTTGCCAGGCGGGAAACGGTTTGCTGTGTGGTGCCCAGTTTTTCTGCGGCCTGCGATGCTGACAATAGGTACATAGAATTCCAATTTTTGTGGTCTATAAAAAGTTCATTAGTAAACATAGTATAGACCATACACGCCCAAGAATATAGACCCCACCCATCTAAAATCATAGACGTTCGGCTCTTCCGAAAAGTACAATGCTTGCATCGGAGTATCTATGGGAGGGAGCCGCTATGGCCGCTAGTTCCGTTGAAGCGCGTAAGCAGAAGATTCTGCAAAAGCTTGACGAGGCGATGAACTACTGTAACTCTCACCACGATCCTGCGCAGGAACGTTTTGAGCACGTGGTGGACACGGTTCTTAGCGATGATTGCGGCATAGCCGCTCCCGAGCAGCGTCGCAGGGAAATGAAGGCCCTGTTTCCTGTCCTCCTTAATAGCGAGCTGCGTGGTTTCATCCCGTCTTTAAAGCTGAACGACAGCGAGCTTGCTTTGAATCGTGTCGATTACCTTGACTGCTGGCTTTCCAGGTGGACGAAGAAGTATCTTGCTGCTTGGAAAATGCTTCCCTCCCAACGGACTGCGAAACCGAAAGGTGCCGCGACCGATGAGGCCCTTATCCAACTTTTGATTCCCCACGCGGGTTCTGAAGCCGAGGCACGCGCCTGGGCACGGCACCACAACTACTTTATGTCGGCCGAGAACACGGGAGGAAGCCTGCTTGAGGAGTATGTGGCGAGTAAAGTCACATCCAAGGGCTGGGTATGGTGCAGGGGAGAGATTTTGACGGCGGTCGATTTCTGCCGGGACGATTGCTCTGCCTTCATTCAGGTCAAAAACAAGTCCAACACCGAGAACAGCTCTTCCAAGGGTTTCCGAGATAGCCACAATGCGCCGATGTGGTATCGCATGGAGGCAGAACGTAAGGCTGGCAAAATCGTGACGCGTTGGCCCGAACTCATGTCGTTCATCAAAGAACATTCCGGCGCGGATGCCGAAATTCCCGGCGATTTAATGAGCGAAAGCGATTACCTGTCGTTTGTACGGAAGGCATCGGAGAACAACGCAAAGCTCATCAACGGGGAGGAAAAGGATTTCAACTTCGATGAGGTTGCGTTCTAATCATCGAGCACTCCCTTGATTGCGATGGGGATGCCGCAGACCATGCGCACGACAACGTCGGCTTGGCGTGCGAGCTCGCACGACATGCGCCCCACGGCTTCGCGCCAGGCGCGCTCCTGCGCATCGAGCGGTACCACGCCTGCGCCCACCTCAGCGCACGTGACGACTGCTTTGGCCGAGAGCCGTTCGAGAAGTTCGGGCTTTGCCGGTAGGGCTTTGCCGCCGTCGCGGTCGTCGGCATCGTCGCCAGCCGGGGCAATCTGGCCGGCACCCTCAACTTGTCCCCACAGCAGTTCCTCCACGTTGAAGGCGATGTCGTCCTCGCTCCATCCATGCTGTGCCGCGAGGTTGCGTGCAAAGGTTGCCTTGCCCGAGCTTGTGCCACCGGTGATGAGAATCATATGAGTCCCGCCTTCTGGACCACCACGAACAGGGTGAGGAGCACAAGCTCGCATGTCTGGAGCAGGCATCCCGCCTGGTCGCCGTTGAAGCCGCCGAATTCCTTGCGTGCGCGCCGGGTGGCAAACATCGCACAGGCAGAGCATGCGACCACGCTGATCAGGCCGAACACAGGGCGTGCCGCCACCATGGACAGCGCCACGAGAGTCCCCTCGGCGCCGAGCAGCATAAGCGGTCGCGTGTCCGCCCGTCCCGCATCGCGGAAGGACTGCTGCATGCCGTGCTTGCTGGCGCTGGGCAGCACGAGCGTGGCGAGGCCGGCCGTGCAGCGCGAGGCGAGGGGGATGAGGCCGAGCGCTACGAGGTCGCGCATGCCCGAGATGCTTGCTTCGCCGGCGAGCGCCACCTGCGCCATGAGGTAGCAGACAAGGGCGATGAGGGCGAAGGCACCGGCGTGCGGGTCCTTCATGATTTCGACCTTGCGGGCAGGCTCGGCGTGGCTCGAAAGTGCGTCGGCCACATCAGCCAGGCCGTCGAGGTGGATGCCGCCTGTTATCGCAACGGCGACAAGCGCGTATCCCACGCCTTGCAAAAGATTCGACAGACCCAGGGTGCCGGCAAGCGCAAGCCAGGCGACCTGCACTGCCCCCACAACCGCGCCCACGAGCACGAAGGCGCACATGAGATAGCGCATGCTGGCCTTTTCCCAGCATATCTGGGGCATGGGTATGCGAGAGAACGTGGAGAACGCCATGACCACGGCGCGGCCGGCGGCGCGGAGGCTCTCTATCGGGTGTTGCATGGGGCGGCCTTTCGTGTCGAGGGATGCGTGGGCGGGTTTGTGAATGTCTCTGTTGTTGCCTGCTCGAGGCGAGCTGAGCGTGCGGGCTTCACCGTTTGCGCGATGCCCCCGCGCACCTCCACGACCTCGCCGGCGGCGTTCGCAAGCAGGCAGCAGCACGTCTCACAGCACTCGATCCACGCGAGGGTGGAACCGCCGCCCCGCCAGCCGGCCTCGCCCACGGCGTCGGCCACCACCACGAGATGACGCACGCGCCCGGCGAGCCCCAGCAAGCCTGTGCATATGCGCCCGGCAAGCTCCTCGGCGCCTGCGTTCGGGGCCTCCGCGCCGAACATCTCGTTGGCCACAAGGTTGCCCAAATCGTCGAGAAGCACGGTTGTGCTTGCATCTACCAGGGCATCTGCCAGGGCAGAAAGCACGGGCGTCTCATATGTAACGAATTCTTTCCCCGCCCGCTGCGCCAGGTGCTTGTCGATACGCGCCCGAGCCTCGCGCCCGCCGCGCTGCATGGTTGCGAAGTAGGCGAGGCGGGCGGGTGCGGCTGTCTCGGTCTCATCGGGGGCGGGCCGCACGCCGTTGGTGGACGCTGCCTGCTGCGCCTCCCACCCGCCCGCTGCGCACCGCGCCAGCTCGCATGCCCGCGCCTCGGCCCAGGCGCTTTTGCCGCTGGCCGAAGGCCCCCATACCAGGCAGATCATGCGCCCAGCTTCTGGTATGCGTCCATGTTGTACTCGTCAAACGTCATGCCGTCGCGGTAAAGAGCGCCCGCCATGTCGAGCAGGGGGAAGAGGCACACGGCCCCCGTGCCCTCGCCCAGGCGCATGCCTGCGTCGATGATGGGGGACAGGCCGAGCTCGCGCATCACAGCTGCCGCCGCGGGTTCGGCCGAGCGATGCGAGGCGAGCATGAAGGCACGGCTCGCAGGGGCGATGCGGTAGGCCAAAAGCGCTGCGACCGAGCTGATGAAGCCGTCGATGACGACGGGCATGCGCTGCACAGCGCACCCCAGGTAGAGCCCCACGAGGCCTGCTATGTCGAAGCCTCCCAGCTTTGCGAGCATGTCGAGGGGATCGTCTGCGTCGGGGGCGTTCACCTCAAGCGCGCGCTTTACGACGGCGACCTTGCGCGCGAGCCCCTTGTCGTCCAGGCCCGCCCCTCGGCCCACGGCCGCCTCGGGCGTCATGCCCACAAGGGCGCATGCCAGCGCCGCAGATGTTGTGGTGTTGCCGATGCCCATCTCGCCTGTTGCCACAAGCCGAAAGCCCTCGTCTGCCAGGTCATATGCGATGTCGGCACCTGCCTGCACAGCCGCTATGGCTTCGGCGCGGCTCATGGCTGGACCTTGCGCGATGGAGCGCGTCCCGCGCGTCGCGTTGCGCACGGGCACGCCGGGCACCTCGCGCAGCATCCCCATGTCGAAGGGCCGCACCTCGGTGTGTGCCACGCATGCCATGACGCATACGCTCGAGGAGTGATGCGCAAGCTGCGCGGCTACCTTGGCGGTCACCTCGGCTCCCGTCTGCGTCACGCCTTCGGCCACCACACCGTTGTCGGCGCACATTACGGCCACGCAGCGGGGTGCGAGCGCGACCTCGGCGCTGCCCTGGATGCCGGCGATGTGTTCCACGGCCTTTTCGAGCGCTCCCAGGCTGCCCAGCGGCTTGGCCACGCGTGCCCAGTGGCCGTGCGCTTCCTGCACTGAGCTCTCGTCGAGCCCGGTGATGCGGTTGATGATGTGGTCGAGTTCCATGCGTCCTGCCTTAGGTGCGGCGTTGTTCTGGCGTGTCATTATAGATGTGCTCTTTGGGGCCGATTGTGTGCTGCTCGTGAGCGAGTTTCAACTTGTGCAAGAAAAGTCTTGCGTCGTGCCGCGACTCTCTGCTACTATTCTTTCTCGCCCTACGGGGAGTTGCCAGCATGGCTCAGTCGGTAGAGCACCGCTCTCGTAAAGCGGGGGTCATCGGTTCGAATCCGATTGCTGGCTCCATTGCATCGCACAAGGCTGTTGCTCGAAAGAGCGGCGGCCTTTTTGCGTTTACTGGGCCCGGTTTCGTCTCTTCACGCGCGTGGAAGCCCCAAGCAGGGCGAGGTACGATTCCAGGGCGGCTTTTGCGAGAGCGAGGCAGAATCTGTGCCGCCGAATGAGTTTCGGGGTGCTTGAGACTGGCGGGCGGACGGCGGCCAGGCGAGTCCCTGTGCAGCCTCGGCGGGCCGGATGGCAGCCGGTCGAGTTTCGGTGTAGCGACCGCATTCCATTTGGCAGGCAAACGGGTTTCGGTGCACTCTCGTCGGGCCGGATGGCAGGCAAACGGGTTTCGGTGCAGCGATTGTGGCCGATCGAGGCTCGGATTCCCCGTTTTGGCCGCACGGGCGCCAAAACGGCTTGGCCAGATTGCTCTTTCCGTTGTTTTTACAACGAAATACACAGGCAATCCCGTCAATCGCCGGGATTGGCGGAGAGCGGACTGCACTGAAACTCGTTTCATTGCCAATGCACCCGCCAAAACTGCACCGAAACTCGTTTTTCTGCCACCGGGGGCGCTCGCACTGCGCCGAACCCGCCTCGTCGCTCTCGGAGGGTGCGCCATCGCATGCGCAAAGGTCCCGTGGCCCCATGCAAGAGGCCCAACGTCTTACTTTTTTGGTGCCCTGCCGAAGCCATGGGAACGCCACATGCCGCGGTCATGCCGCAAGCTTTTATCCCGGCCGCCAGGTGCCAAACGGGCGACAAACCTCCCCGCTTTGATTGCATCCCGGTATTCGTGGCCTGCCCGGCAGCCCCTTCGCCTGTCATCTCGCGGTGTCCGCCTTGGACTGCAGCCAAACAGGCCGCCCCGAAGGACGGCCTGCACGGGATTGCTTTGGGGGAGAGCGCCTTACATCCTGATGACGCTGTACCCTGCGTTCTCAATGGCCTTTTCAAGTACGGCCACGTCAGGGGCGGCCTTTGTGCGCACACATGCCGTGCGGCTGGCGAGGTCTACGGTCGCCCATGTGCCGGGCAGCGCGTTGAGGGCGTTCTGGACGTTTTCGACGCAGCCCTCGCATACCATGTCCCTCACGCGGACCTGCGTGGTGAAGGGGTAGTGGGCAGGATCGGTGTCGGTGACCTCCACATGCTTGGTCTTCTGTATGGTGCGCGCGCCTCCACCGGCGCCCGAGCAGCACGAATCCTTTCCTTTGCCTATGCGCACGAGGTGCCGTACGGCATAGATCGCCACGGCTGCCACGGCGGCGACGACAATGAGGCTTGCAAGGTTGAACTCCGGCATGATGCCTGCCTTTCTCAGGGGTGGTTTTTCACCTCTATACGCGATGTGTGCCCAGGCATCTTGTTGTCCTGGGCACGCTCTTGTGCCCGTGCATTGTGCGCCCGACGCGTCGGTTTTTTCGCCCATATGTCAACCTTAACAAACTATGCACTGAAAGCACAGTTTACGTGGAGTAATATGCACCACTTTCCCCGCGTGTTATTCTGAGGGGCTAACCGTCTACCCAAGGAGCAAAGCATGGCAACTAACAAGCCAAAGGGCACTGAGGATCTCATCGGCAACGACGCCATCATGTGGAGCTATATGCGTGAGGCTGCCGAGGAGGCATTCACTGCATACGGCTACATCCCCGTCGAGATTCCCACCTTTGAGCAGGCCGATGTCTTCGTCCACGGTCTGGGCACCTCCACCGACGTCGTCCGCAAGGAGATGTTCACCGTTCTGTCTCCCGACGGTTACGCCAAGGTGAGCGAGGGCAGGGCCGACGAGCTCAAGGCCGACCAGCGCCTCGCCCTTCGTCCTGAGGGCACGGCCGGCACGGTGCGCGCCCTCATCGAGCACAACCTCGTGCCGCAGGGTGCCGCCCCTGCAAAGCTGTGGTATGCCGGCTCTATGTTCCGCGCCGAGCGCCCCCAGAAGGGCCGTCTGCGCGAGTTCCACCAGATCGGCGTGGAGTGTCTGGGCGCTTCCGACCCTGCCGCCGACGCCGAGCTCATCGTCATGTTCGTGCGCTTCATCGAGGCCCTGGGCATCGAGCAGAGCCAGGTGCGCATCCTCATCAACTCGATGGGCGACGACGCCTGCCGCCCGGCCTACCGCGACTCCGTGGCCGCCTACATCCGCGAGCATTCCGAGGAGCTGTGCGAGGAGTGCCGTCGTCGTGCCGACACGAACCCGCTGCGTGCCTTCGACTGCAAGAACGACCACTGCCACGAGGTGATGGAGGGCGCCCCCAAGATTTCCGACGCCCTGTGCCCCGACTGCCGCGCCCACTACGAGGCCGTCAAGCGCTACCTCGACGCCCAGCACATCGCCTACGTCGAGGACCCGCGCCTGGTGCGCGGTCTGGACTACTACACGCGCACCGTCTTCGAGGTCCAGGTGACCGACGGCCTCGGTTCGCAGAACGCCATCGGCGGCGGCGGCCGTTACGACAAGCTCGTCGAGGTCACGGGCGGCAAGCCCACCCCCGGCCTGGGCTTTGCTGCCGGCTTTGAGCGCATCGTGCTCGCCATGCAGGCCGCCAACGCCCCCATGCCCCAGCTCGTCCACCCCGACGTCTTCGTGGCTCAGACCGGCCCCGAGGTGTCCCTTGAGGCCTTCTGCCTCGTGCAGGAGCTGCGCGACGCCGGCTTCATCGTCGAGGCCGACCGCCAGGGCCGTTCGCTCAAGAGCCAGTTCAAGCTTGCCGACAAGTACAACGTCGACGCCGTCGTCGTTCTCGGTCCCGATGAGCTTGCCGCTGGTCAGTGCACCGTGCGCGACATGGCAAGCCACGAGGAGCGCAAGGTCGCCCTGGCCGATGTGGCCCAGGACCTCGCGGCTGCTCTCGGCCTTACCGAAGGCCACGGCGACGGCTGCGGCTGCGGTTGCGGCTGCGGCTGCCACGACGGCGAGTGCGACTGCGACGGTGACTGCGGCGACGAGTGCACCTGCGGCCATCACCAGCACTAAGCATTGATTTTCCGTGAGGATGAATGCCTTTACGTCCCTATTGGTACAAAATCTAAGCGCAAACGTTTAGATATCTTGCGCAGACTAGACGCAAAGGAGGCGCCCCATGTTTGAGAAGTTCACTGACGGCGCTCGCAAGGTCATGAACCTTGCCCAAGAAGAAGCACATAAGTACGGCCAGCTTTACGTGGGCACCGAGCACATCCTTCTCGGTCTCATCCGCGAGGAGGACGGCATCGCCGCCCAGGCCCTGCGCAAGCTCGACATCTCGTATGAAGAGGCTGCCGAGCAGATCAAGCAGATCGCCGAGAAGCCCGAGGAGCCCGCACCTGCCGGCCACATCCCCTTCACCCCGCGTGCCAAGCGCGTGCTCGAGGCGGCCCTGCGCGAGATGATGCAGATGGGCCAGTCCTACATTGCCACTGAGCACCTGCTGCTGGGTATTCTGCGCGAGGGCAACGGTGTGGCCATGGAGGCGCTCACGCGTATGGGCGTCTCGGCTGATGCGGTGCGTTCCGCTGTGGCCGAGCTTACCCCCAAGCGCACGACGCCGCCCTTGGCAGGCGTTGCGGCCGGCATGGGCCTGCCCATGGGCTTCGGTACGCAGCAGGCTCAGAGCCAGGAGGGTTCCGCTCTTCGCGAGTACGGCCGCGATCTCACGCAGCTTGCCAGCGAGGGCAAGCTCGACCCCGTCATCGGCCGCGACGACGAGACCGAGCGCGTCATGGAGATCCTGGCCCGCCGCACCAAGAACAACCCACTGCTCATCGGTGAGCCCGGCGTCGGCAAGACAGCCGTCGTCGAGGGCCTGGCTCAGCGTATCGTCTCCGGCAACGTCCCGCAGATGCTCTGCGGCCGCCACGTCTGGACGCTCGACGTGTCCGCCCTCGTGGCCGGCGCCAAGTACCGCGGTGACTTCGAGGACCGCCTCAAGCGCGTCGTCTCCGAGGTCATGGAGGACAAGTCCATCATCCTGTTCATCGACGAGCTGCACACCCTCATCGGCGCGGGCTCTGCCGAGGGCTCGCTCGACGCCGCCGCCATCCTGAAGCCGCCGCTGTCGCGCGGTGAGATTCAGGTCATCGGCGCCACCACGACCGACGAGTATCGCAAGCACGTCGAGAAGGACTCTGCCTTCGCGCGCCGCTTCCAGACCATCCAGGTGGGGGAGCCCTCGAGCGACCAGGCCCTCGACATCATCGAAGGCCTGCGTGCCCGCTATGAGGAGCACCATCGCGTGCATTACTCTCCCGAGGCCGTCCAGGCCGCGGTGAGTCTCTCGGAGCGCTACATCCAAGACCGCTACCTGCCCGACAAGGCCATCGACCTGCTCGATGAGGCCGGCGCCACCGTGCGCATCCACGCCGTTGCCCGTCCCGCCGAGCTCGACGAGGCCGCCCAGCAGCTCTCCGACGTGCGTGCCGAGCGCGAGAAGGCCGTCTCCGAGCAGCGCTATGAGGCCGCCGCAAGCCTGCGCGACCGCGAGCGTGAGCTCGCCGAGCGCGTCTCGACCCTCGAGGACGCCTGGCGCAACGACGGCGGCGCCACCGCCGGCGAAGTCACGCCCGAGACCATCGCGCAGGTCGTCTCGCGCGCCACGGGTGTGCCCGTGACCAACCTCACCGAGGCCGAGTCCGACAAGCTGCTGCGCATGGAGGACGTGCTTCATCAGCGCATCATCGCCCAGGATGAGGCCGTCTCCAAGGTCGCCCGCGCCATCCGCCGTTCGCGCGCCGGTCTTCGCGACCCGCGCCGTCCTTCCGGCTCGTTCATCTTCCTGGGCCCCTCGGGCACCGGCAAGACCGAGCTTTCCAAGGCGCTCGCCGAGTTCCTCTTCGGCACGCAGGACGCCCTCATCACGTTCGACATGAGCGAATACATGGAGAAGCATGCGGTCTCCAAGCTCGTTGGCGCGCCTCCCGGCTATGTCGGCTACGACGAGGGCGGTGAGCTTACCAAGGCCGTGCGTCAGAAGCCCTACTCGGTCATCCTGTTCGACGAGATCGAGAAGGCCCACCCCGACCTCTTCAACATCTTGTTGCAGATTCTCGAGGAGGGTCGCCTCACCGACGGCCAGGGCCGCAAGGTCGACTTCCGCAACACGGTCATCATCATGACCTCCAACGTCGGCGCCCGCCAGATCGCCCAGACCACACCCCTGGGATTTGCGGTGCAGCGCTCCGACGGCGGCATGGACGACAAGGCCATCCACGCCAACGTCATGACCGAGGTCAAGAAGCTGTTCAAGCCCGAGTTCTTGAACCGTATCGATGACATCGTGGTGTTCAAGAGCCTGACCGACGAGCAGCTGCTCTCCATCGTCGACATCCTTGTCGAGGACCTGCGCGACCGTCTCATCGCATGCGGCATGAACATCGAGCTCACCGACGCCGCCAAGCGCCTCATCGCCAAGGAGGGCCACGACGTCGCCTACGGCGCCCGCCCGCTGCGTCGCGCCATCCAGAGCCTCGTGGAGGACCCGCTCTCCGAGAAGATTCTCGCTGGTGAGTTCACGCGTGGCCAGGTCGTCACGGTCGACGAGGAAGACGGCAAGCTCACCTTCGCTTGCCAGGCGGGCGTCATCCCCGCCCCGCGCAGGCGTGAGACGTTCGCCGACGAGCGTATCGCGCGTCCTTCGCGCGGACGCATGGGCGCGCCCTCTCAGCTGCCTTCCACCACTTGTGGGAACGGCGTCGCTGACTAAGCGCCCCGTTTGTTTTATGATTGCCGCATTGCAGGGTCTTCGAAAGGAATCGTCAAGCCATGGCAGATATCGACTCCGCGGCGGGCATCCAGCCTGTCGTTTCCAGCAATGCGGTACACAATGAGCCGCCTGAGGCAACCTCACCTGCGCCCCACGTCCCGAGCACCTCGGGGCGTGGGGTCGTCGGTAAAAAAGCTAACGTTGCTGCCGTCATCGTCGCCGGTGGATCCGGCGAGCGTTTCGGTCGCCACGGGGGCAAGCAGCTACTGCCCATCTGCGGTAAGCCCCTTATGTCGTGGTGTCTGCAGGCATTCGACGCCGTGCCCTGCGTGGGCAAGATCGTCATCGTGTGTCCCGAGGCCCGCTGCGAGGAGTACCGCAGCCTCGCCGTCGAGCCGTATGGCCTGGTGACGCCCGTTGAGTTCGTCCCGTCGGGCAGCATTCGCCAGGAATCTGCCCTGCACGGCGTCGAGGCAGTCGCCCAGGATTTCCCCATCGTCGCCATGCACGACGGCGCGCGCCCCCTCATCCTCCCTGAGACCATCATGCATGCCATCAACGTGCTCAAGGGTACGCTCGATGCCGACGGCGTCGTGTGCGGACACCCCGCCATCGACACGCTCAAGGTCGTCGAGGGCACCTCGGTCGTGGGCACGCCCGACCGCTCGCTGTTCTGGATTGCCCAGACTCCCCAGGTCTTCCATTCCGACGTCCTGCTTGAGGCACATCGCGCGGCTCTTCAGGAAGGCTACGTCGGCACCGACGACTCTTCTTTGGTTGAGCGTATCGGCGGCAAGATCGTCCTGGTCGATTGCCCGCGCGACAACATGAAGCTCACCGTACCGGAAGACCTCCCTGCCGTGAGCGCCCTTCTGCATGCCCGTTACGGGGAGGCCCAGGAGCAATGAGCGCAAACATGGTAGGAACCCTTCGCATCGGCCACGGCTATGACGTCCATGCCTTTGCACCCGACCGCAAGCTGATCTTGGGAGGCGTGGAGATCCCTCATACGCAGGGTCTTCTCGGTCACTCCGACGCCGACGTGCTTGCCCATGCCTTGGCAGACGCCATTCTGGGCGCGGTTCGCGGCGGCGATATCGGCAAGCTCTTCCCCGACGACGACCCGGCCTATGAGGGCGCCGACTCGCTCAAGCTTCTTGCCCGCGTCGTCGAGGTGGCGCGCGAGGCGGGCTTCGAGCTCGTCGACGCCGACTGCACGGTGGCTGCCCAGGCCCCCAAGCTGGCTCCCTATCGCGAGGAGATGCGCGTAAGGCTCGCCCGTGCCTGCTCGGTTGACACGAGCCAAGTCGGCGTCAAGGCCACGACCACCGAGCGCTTGGGTTTCGTGGGCCGCGAAGAGGGCATCGCTGCCTGGGCCGTTGTGCTCATGCAGGCCATCTAAGAATTAGTAACGCAATCAATATCCGCGGTTTGCCCGCATGTAAGCATAAGGAGACGCACGCCCCATGAAGCTCTACGACTCTTCGCTGAGGAGCAAGGTCGACTTCGAGCCGGTCGTTCCCGGCAAGGTGACCATGTATGTCTGCGGCCCCACGGTTTACGACAACATCCACATCGGAAACGCCCGCACGTTCCTTTCTTTCGACATCATCCGCCGCTGGCTCGTCGAGCGCGGCTACGACGTCACGTTCGCCCAGAACCTCACCGACGTCGACGACAAGATCATCAAGCGCGCAAACGAGCGCGGCGTTGCGGCCGACGAGGTCTCCACGCAGTATGCCAACGCGTTCATCGAGGTCATGGAGCGCTTCGGTATCCAAGCGCCTGACATTCGCCCTCGCGCCACGCAGGAGATTCCTGCGATGATCGAGATGATTGAGACGCTCATCGCAGGCGGCCATGCCTATGAGGCGCAGGGCGACGTGTACTTCTCCGTGCGCTCCGACAAGACCTACGGCGAGGTTTCCGGCCGCAACATCGACGATTTGCTCGTGGGTGCGCGCATCGAGGCCGGCGAGCAGAAGCGTGACCCGCTCGACTTTGCCCTATGGAAGGCCGCCAAGCCCGGCGAGCCCACGTGGGACTCTCCTTGGGGCCCGGGCCGTCCCGGCTGGCACACCGAGTGCGCCGCCATGGTGCACCGCTACCTCGGCATGCCCATCGACATCCACGGCGGCGGCGCCGACCTGCAGTTCCCCCATCATGAGAACGAGTGCGCCCAGGCCCAGTGCGCCTGGGGCGGCAAGTTCGCCAACCATTGGATGCACACGGGCATGCTCTTGGTCGACGGCGAGAAGATGAGCAAGTCTCTGGGCAACTTCTTCACGCTCAAGGACGTGCTCGACGAGTACCCCGCCGACGCGTTGCGCCTGCTTATGGCCCAGACCCACTACCGCAGCCCGCTGGACTTCTCCTTCGAGCGCCTGCGCGGTGCCGCCGGCTCGCTTGAGCGCATCGCAAACACCGTGCAGAACTTGGCCTGGGCGGCTGATCACGCCCCCGAGGGCGCAGATACTGCCGCCGAGCTCGCGCAGACGGCCGAGAAGGCTCGCGCCGAGTTCGAGGCCTGCATGGATGACGACTTCAACACCGCCGGTGCCACAGGTGCCGTCTTCGGCCTCGTGACCGCCGCCAATACCTATCTCGACCAGGCCCAGGGCCGCGTCGACGCCCAGGCATGCCGCCTTGCTGCCGACGTCATCGACTGGGGTATGGCCGTGCTCGGCATCTCCCTCAAGGGCGATGGCGACGAGGGCCTGCCCACCGGCCTCGTTGACCTTGCGGCCAAGCACGGATGCGCCGCCGCCGACCCCGACGCCGCCGCGCAGGCCCTGCTTGAGCTGCGCGCCCAGGCCCGCCGTGAGAAGAACTGGCCGCTGGCCGACGCCATCCGCAACGACCTGACCGATTTGGGCCTTGTCATCGAGGACACCGCCCAGGGCGCGCGCGTCAAGCGCGCCTAAGACCAAAGCCAGCAGGAGGCAACATGGCTGACTACATCGAGGGCCGCCGCGCGGTCGAAGAGGCGCTCAAGGCCGGCGTCCCCATCCGCAAGGTATTTGTCCAGGCACCGGCCAAGCAGGCCGAAGAGGAGGCCCAGGACTCGCGTACGGGTGGCAAGCAGGCAAAGCGCGGCCAGCAGCAGGCCAGGCGCGGCCGTGAGAAGCAGGGCGCTCCCAGCGGGGCCGACGCGGCGCTTGAGCGCGTGTGCGCAAAGCTGCGCCGTGCCAACGTGCCCATCGAGGTCGTGGAGAAGGCCAAACTCGACCGCATGTCGGCCGATGGCGGCAGCCACGGCGCGCATCAGGGCATCATGTGCGAGGTCCCGCCCTACCGTTACGCCGACATCATGGACATCGCCTATGCGGGCGCCAAGAAGCGCGACTCGCTCGTGCTCGTGCTCGACCACATCACCGACGAGGGCAACCTCGGCGCCATCATCCGCACGGCCGAGGTCATGGGCGCCGACGGCGTCGTCATTCCCTCCAAGCGTGCCGCCCAGGTCACCGTGGGTGTGTACAAGACGAGCGCCGGTGCTGCCTTCCACGTGCCCATCGCCCGCGTTCCCAACCTTGTGGGCGCCCTGAAGACGCTCAAGGACGGCGGTTTCTGGGTTGCCGGCGCTTCCGAGCATGCTCACGCCGACATTTGGCATGCGCCTCTGGAGGGTCGCATCGCTCTTGTGTGCGGCAACGAGGCCGAGGGCATCTCGCGTATCGTGGGGGAGCAGTGCGACTTCCTCGTCGCTCTTCCCCAGCGCGGCCAGGTCGAGTCGCTCAACGTCGCCCAGGCTACCACGGCTGTGTGCTACGAGTGGCTCCGCCGCGTCATGGGCCGCGAGGAACGTGAGGCCAAGGCCGCCGTCAAGCCTGCGGGGGAGAGCCGCTAACGTGCGCAAGTCCCTCCTTCTCGTTGACGGCTACAACGTGATTCGCTCACAGGGCCCCTACAGGGGCCTTGTTGACGACGATCTGCGCGATCCGGTGCTGCATGACGTGTACGTGCGTGCCCGCGCGGCCCTCATCGCCGACGTGGCCGCTTTCGCGCAGGGAAGCTATAGCCGCACCACGGTGGTCTTCGACGGATTCGGCAACCCCGATCCTGAGCGTCCTGCGCGCAGAAGCGCGGGCATCGACATCGTTTTTTCGCCCTCGGGTGTCGAGGCCGATGCCGTCATCGAGCAGCTGGCGCGTACCTATCGCGTGCAAGGCTGGGAGGTCACGGTCATCACGTCTGATGCCGGGGTGCAGTCCACGGTGTTTGCCGACGGGGTCACGAGGCTCTCCTCACGCATGTTCACCAATGAGGCGCACGACATGAACGAGCGCATCGATCAGATGCGCTATGTTCCTAACACGGGCGCGCCTGCGCGCACAACGGTCAAGGACAGGCTTCCCAGCGACGTGCGCGCCCGCCTCATGCAGATGGCAATGACCAGACAAAGCAAAGGAGCCAGCCATGGCCGAAAGTAAGGAAAGACCCGCCGATCAGCAGTGGGCGAAGGCGCAAGACGCCCACCGCACCGATTTCGACCGCGCTAAGAGCCCCATACCCATGCGTGTGGCTGCGTTTGCCCTCTGGGTGGTTGCCATCGCGCTTGAGGTCGCCTGCATCCTCGTCGTCTCAGGGGCGCTGTATGTTCCCGTGCTGTCGGATATGACCTGGCTTTGCGTGGTCGTGGGCGTTGTGGGCTGCCTTGTGCTCACGTTGTTCGGGCAGCGCATGTGGAAGAAGGCGGGTTCCATCCGCGCCGCTAAGTCGCAGGCTGCGATCGGTGTCGTGATGGCGTCGGCGGGATGTGCCCTGTGGGCCCTGTTCTTCTGTGCCTCAAAGAACCTTCCTGCGTCAAGTAAAGTAGCAGGAATCGTTGCAGCAGCCGTAGTCATTGTTGCTGGCGTATTGGTAGGCAACGTCCTATAACGGGCGTTTTACATTGATTTGAGCTCTCGCTGTGGCGGGTGTGCGGGGATGCGGGCTGGTCTTGTCCAGACGATCCCGGTGCACCCGCCACAGTTTGTTTAGTACAGATATCTTTGTGTCAAATGGCTTGCAGACTTGCAATAGAGCAGCTACATCGTGTAAAGTCTCCCGCCGTGGGAATCCACGTGCCGGCTTAGCTCAATGGTAGAGCACCCGCCTTGTAAGCGGAAGGTTATGAGTTCGAGTCTCCTAGCCGGCACCACGTCTTCCTCCAACGGTTGTGAAGGACTTATGAACTTCAAGTTCTTCCAAATTCCCCGTTGACAGGCAGCGTGGAGGCGCGTAATATTCCCACTTGCTTGAACGCACCAACTCAAAGCGAGCGACGCGAACAAGCAGAGGTTCCTGAGAAAAGAAGAACAAAGAATGGGCGTTTGCCCGAGTGGTTAATGGGGACGGGCTGTAAACCCGTTGGCTATGCCTACCTAGGTTCGAATCCTAGAGCGCCCACCATGCCTGTCTAGCTCAGTTGGTAGAGCACCACATTGGTAATGTGGAGGTCACCGGTTCAAATCCGGTGGCAGGCTCCATTCTTCTTCTTCCTTTCGCAGCACCACATACGGCGGTGTAGCTCAGCTGGTTAGAGCGCACGGTTCATACCCGTGTTGTCACTGGTTCGAATCCAGTCACCGCTACCATTATGATGCTTAATGCGGCGCGTTTATCGCGCCGCAGGCATATATAAGGGTATTACCGGTCAGCCAGCCGGAAGAAATTTTCCTACGAGGAGGAACAATGGCCAAGGAAAAGTTTGTTCGTTCCAAGCCCCACGTGAACATTGGTACCATCGGTCACGTTGACCACGGCAAGACCACGCTGACTGCCGCCATCACCAAGGTTCTCTCTGAGACCGAGGGCTGCAAGGCCGACTTCACCGCCTTCGAGAACATCGACAAGGCTCCCGAGGAGCGCGAGCGTGGTATTACCATCTCCGTCTCCCACGTTGAGTACGAGACCTGGGAGCGTCACTACGCTCACGTTGACTGCCCCGGCCACGCCGACTACGTCAAGAACATGATTACTGGTGCTGCCCAGATGGACGGCGCTATCCTGGTTATTGCTGCTACCGATGGCCCCATGGCTCAGACCCGCGAGCACATCCTTCTCGCCCGTCAGGTCGGCGTGCCCTACATCGTCGTCTTCCTGAACAAGTGCGACATGGTCGACGACGACGAGCTCATCGACCTCGTCGAGATGGAGACCCGCGACCTTCTCTCCGAGTACGAGTTCCCGGGCGACGATCTGCCCATCATCCGCGGCTCTGCTCTGGGCGCCCTCAACGGCGAGGAGAAGTGGGTTGAGTCCGTCCGTCAGCTCATGCACGCTGTCGACGAGTACATCCCCACGCCCGAGCGTGACGAGGCCAAGCCCTTCCTGATGGCCGTCGAGGACACCATGACCATCTCCGGCCGTGGTACCGTTGCTACCGGTCGTATCGAGCGCGGCACCCTGCATGTCTCCGATGCCCTCGAGATCGTCGGCATCAAGGACACGCAGACCACCGTCTGCACCGGCATCGAGATGTTCCGTAAGAGCCTTGACGAGGGCCAGGCTGGCGACAACGTCGGCGTTCTTCTCCGCGGCATCAAGCGTGAGGATATCGAGCGCGGCCAGGTTCTCTGCAAGCCCGGTTCGGTTCACCCCCACACCACGTTCACTGGCGAGATGTACATCCTGACCAAGGACGAGGGCGGCCGTCACACCCCGTTCTTCACGGGCTATCGTCCCCAGTTCTACTTCCGTACCACTGACATCACCGGCCGCGTTGACCTGCCTGAGGGCATTGAGATGGTCATGCCCGGCGACCACGTGACGATCACCGGTACCCTTATCCACCCGATCGCCATGGAGGAGGGCCTGCGCTTCGCTATTCGCGAGGGTGGCCACACCGTTGGTTCGGGCCGCGTTTCTACCATCATCGAGTAGTCTCGCTTTTATGCCTTGCTGGAGCCCGGCATCGAAAGGTGTCGGGCTCTTTTCTGTTTCTGTGTCCCTGCATGTCCTCGAATAATCGCTGAGACCAGCTTTCCGTCACTGCGAATCATGGCGAAATTGTAGGCTCAAAATTGTCCGTTGACATACAGTGGCACAGAGAGTAAAGTTATTTATCGCGCTCCACGGATGGGGCTTGTTTTTCAGGAGGATCGAATGCGTACTATGGTTACCCTCGCTTGCACCGAATGCAAGCGCCGCAACTATACTATGACCAAGAACAAGGCTACTACTCCCGATCGCGTGGAGTTCAAGAAGTATTGCCCTTGGTGCCGTCACCACACGCTCCATCGCGAGACTCGTTAGGATTCGGCGAGTCGTAACGTTCTAGGCCAGTAGCTCCAATGGTAGAGCGGCGGTCTCCAAAACCGTTTGTTGGGGGTTCGAGTCCCTCCTGGCCTGCCAGTCTTTTAGCGACTCGTCCATCGTAAGGTGGGCGAGTCTTTTTATGTCTGTAGTATTTGCTTCACGGTGATTAAGGACTACCTTATGGCATCGAGCAATTCCAAGAAGGTCTCTGGCGAGGGCAAGAAGGCTGTTGCTGCCGAGGTAAAGAAGAAGGACGCCAAGAAGGCCGACTCCAAGAAGCCTGGACTCGTTGAGCGCGCTCGCACCTACTTCAAGGGCGTCAAGTCCGAGATCAAGCGCGTGACGTGGCCCACGAAGAACGAGCTCGTTAAGTACACCGGTGCCGTTCTGGGCATGCTTGTGTTTTTTGGCGTCCTTATCGCTGTAGTAGACGCAGTCATCGTTCCTGTGCTCTACGCCTACCAGGGATTGAGGTAAGTAATGGCTAAGCGTTGGTATGTCGTCCACACGTACTCTGGCTACGAGAACAAGGTCAAGGCCGACCTGCAGCATCGTGTTGAGATGAACGGCCTCACCAAGTCCATCGTTGACATCGAGATTCCCACTGAGGAGGTCACCGAGGTCAAGGAGGGCGGCCAGCGTAGCGTCAAGGAGTCCAAGGTTCTCCCCAGCTATGTTCTCGTGCGCATGGAGATGAATGACCACACCTGGTCCATTGTGCGCAACACCCCCGGTGTCACCGGTTTCGTGGGTGCAGACAACAACAAGCCTGTGCCCCTCACGCGCGATGAGTTCAACTCCATCATGCACCGTGACGAGGCTGGCACGCCTGTTCGTCACACTTCTGTCGACGTCGAGGTGGGGCAGACCGTCAAGGTTAAGTCTGGCCCTCTGGCCGATTTCGACGGTATCGTGACGGAGGTCAATCCTGAGGCCGGGAAGGTGCGCGTTAGCGTTACAATCTTCGGTCGCGAGACTCCGGTCGAGCTTAGCTTCGATCAGATCGCCTCCATCAACTAGGTTGATCCCAGCGAGCGTGTCCTCATCATTGATGGGGCATGCTCATGAGATATGTATCATTGGTTCGAGTCATATATGAAAGAGGATCTCATATGGCCCCCAAGAAGAAGGTAACTGGTTTCATCAAGCTCCAGATTCCGGCCGGCGCCGCTAACCCTGCGCCTCCCGTCGGCCCCGCTCTGGGCTCCAAGGGCGTCAACATCATGGCGTTCTGCAAGGAGTTCAACGCCCGCACCTCCGACAAGGCTGGCACGATCATCCCTGTCGAGATTACGGTGTTCGAGGACAAGAGCTTCGAGTTCATCACGAAGACCCCGCCGGCAGCCGTCCTGATCAAGCAGGCTTGCGGCATCAAGTCCGGTTCTGCCCGTCCCCAGGCTGACAAGGTTGCTCAGCTCACGCAGGATCAGCTGCGTCAGATTGCTGAGACCAAGATGCCCGACCTCAACGCCAACAGCATTGAGGCTGCCATGAGCATCATCGCCGGCACCGCCCGTTCCATGGGCGTCACCGTCGCCGAGTAAACCTGAACCTACGGCATTGCGCCGTTAGTGGGAGAGCCCCAAGAGGGACCCGACACAACCACGAAAGGAAACACCATGCCTAAGCACGGCAAGCGTTACAACGAGCAGGCCGCTAAGATCGACTCCACCAAGCTTTACGCGCCCGTTGAGGCCGCCAAGCTGGTCAAGGAGACCGCTAGCGCCAAGTTCGACGAGTCCATCGAGGTCCACTTCCGCCTCGGCATCGACCCCCGCAAGGCCGACCAGAACATCCGCGGTTCCATCGCTCTGCCTCACGGCACCGGCAAGACCGTCCGCGTCGCTGTCTTCGCTGAGGGCGACAAGGCCCGCGAGGCTGAGGCCGCTGGCGCCGACGTCATCGGCTCCGACGAGCTCGTCGCTGCTATCCAGAAGGGCGAGATCAACTTCGACGCCGCCATTGCCACCCCGAACATGATGGCCAAGGTTGGCCGCATCGGTAAGATCCTTGGTCCCCGTGGCCTCATGCCGAACCCCAAGCTCGGCACCGTGACCATGGACGTCGCCAAGATGGTCTCCGAGCTCAAGGCCGGCCGCGTCGAGTACCGTGCTGACCGTTACGGCATCTGCCACATCCCCATGGGCAAGGCTTCCTTCGAGCTCGAGAAGCTCGTGGAGAACTATGGCGCGCTCATGACTGAGATCCTCCGCGTCAAGCCCTCCACCGCCAAGGGCCGTTACGTCAAGTCCGTCACCATCACCTCGACCATGGGCCCTGGCATCAAGGTCGATCCCGCTGTGGTGCGCAACTTCATGGACGCCGCTGCCGAGTAGGCTTATGCTCAAACGGTGTTGCTTGGATCCCTCTGCCAATTCTCATGGCAGGGGGGTCTTTTTTGTGCTTAAATATACCAGCTTGCAAACGCAAGCACATCAACGTGATGCGATCCGCTGCCAAAGACGGCCGGTGTCCTTAAAGGACATAATGGGGCAACCCTCCTGCCTAGGTGGTCAAAGGTTTGTACCTTACGGCCTCCTGTGTCTTTGCGGCATGGGGGGCCGTTTTCATTTCCTTGTGAATGCGGCCTGCCACAAGCTTTCCGGCTGGTCGCGCACGAGGAAAGGAGGTGCAACGATATGCCCACTCAGAAAAAGATTGACCAGGTTGCTGCAATCACTGAGGACCTCGGCGCCAACGCCGGTTTCTTCGTCATCGATTACCGCGGCCTGACCGTGAAGGCCTTCAGCACTCTGCGTAAGAACCTTCGCGCCAACGGCGCCAAGTGCTCTGTTTACAAGAACAATCTTGTGAACCGTGCTCTGGTTGATTCGTCCAATCCCGACATGGGCGAGCTGCTCACCGGTACCAACGCGTACGTCTTCTTCGAGAAGGATCCCGCAAGCGCCGGTAAGGTCATCAAGGACTTCGCTAAGGAGAACAAGTCCGTCGTGATCAAGTGCGGTCTCGTCGATGGTGCTGTGTGTGACGAGGCTACTGCCAACGCTATCGCCGACCTGCCCGGTCGCGAGCAGCTGCTCGGCACGATCCTGGCCACCATGCTCAACCCCATGTCCCAGATTGCTCGCGTTATCGACCTTATCCGCGAGCAGAAGGAACAGGCTGCCTAAGAGCTGCTTGATCCGCGAGCTTTTTAAATCGCCTGTCGCATATGCGGCATAGCATTAGAAGGAGTTTTACAATGGCTGTCACCAAGGAAGAGATCGTCGAGACCCTTAAGGGCATGACGGCGATTGAGCTTTCTGAGCTCGTTCACGAGCTCGAGGACGTCTTCGGCGTCTCCGCTGCCCCCGTTGCCGTTGCCGCTGTTGCTGGCGCCGGCGCTGACGCTGAGGAGGAGAAGACCGAGTTTGACGTGGTCCTCGAGTCCTTCGGCGCCAACAAGATTGCCGTCATCAAGGTTGTCCGTGAGCTCACGGGCCTGGGCCTCAAGGAGGCCAAGGAGGTCGTCGACGGTTGCCCCAAGGCTCTTCTCGAGGGCGTCAACAAGGACAAGGCCGATGAGGCCAAGGCCAAGCTCGAAGAGGCTGGTGCTACCGCTTCCGTTAAGTAGTCTTAACCTACTTATCACAAGCGTTCAAGGCGGGGTCCGGGTTACCGGGCTCCGCCTTTTTTTTGTTTGCGATGGGGGGCTGCCCGATCATGTTCGGATGACCCTTTTGTATGCGGGCCCTATACCACATATGAGGGGTCTTGGTGTACGTGAATTCTGAGGTTTTGCATACAAGAAATTTTGCTTTACAATAAAGGGTTGCGCGTAACATGCCATTTCTCTACTCGAAGGAGGCATCGCCGAGTGGCTAATCTCGAAATCGCACCCAATCCCACGGGTTCGTACCGTGAGAGGATCAGCTTCGGAAGCATCCCGCCTGTCATGGAGCTCCCCAACCTGATCTCCGTGCAGAAGGAATCGTTCAACAGGTTTATGTCCACTGGACTCGACGAGGCATTCAAGGATGTCTCGCCCATTGAGAACGCCACGAAGACCCTTGAGGTCACGTTTGGCGCCCATGAGTTCGGCGACCCCAAGCACACCGTTGAGGAGTGCAAGGCCAAGGACATCAGCTATCAGGCCCCGCTGCTGACCGAGGTTCGCTTTACGAACCGTGAGACCGGTGAGATGAAGGAGCAGGTCGTGTTCATGGGCGATTTCCCGCTCATGACCGATCGCGGCACGTTCATCATCAACGGCACGGAGCGTGTTGTGGTTTCGCAGCTCGTCCGCTCGCCCGGTGTGTACTACTTCCGCGAGATCGACGCCAACAAGCTGATCTATCGCGTGCAGTTCATCCCCACGCGCGGTGCCTGGCTCGAGTTCGAGACTGACAAGCGCGGCACCATCGTCGTGAGCATCGACCGCAAGCGCAAGCAGCCCGCATCGATGTTCCTCCGTGCTCTGGGCATCGCTCAGACCAACGAGGAGATCATCGAGCTGCTCGGCGATTGTCCCATGGTGCAGCGCACCCTTGCGCGCGACACCACCACCACCCGCGAGGACGCTCTTGTGGAGCTCTACAAGAAGCAGCGCCCCGGCGAGCCGCCTACGCTTGACTCGGCCAAGGCTCTGCTCGACGGCCTCTTCTTCAACCAGCAGCGTTACGACCTCGCTTCGGTGGGTCGCTACAAGCTCAACAAGAAGCTTGGCCTCAACGTTGACTCCGACGTCTACGTTCTGACGCCTGAGGACATCATTGCCGCCCTTCGCTACCTCATCAACCTTCACGACGGTCTTGAGGGCTACGTCGTCGACGAACGCGACCACTTCGGCAACCGCCGCGTGCGTACCGTCGGCGAGCTTATCGGCAATCAGTTCCGCGTGGGCCTGTCCCGCATGGAGCGCGTTGTGCGCGAGCGTATGGCCTCCCAGGAGGTCGATGAGATTACGCCTCAGTCGCTGATCAACATCCGCCCCATCGTGGCCTCCATCAAGGAGTTCTTCGGTTCCAGCCAGCTGTCCCAGTTCATGGACCAGAACAACCCCCTCGCAGGCCTCACGCACAAGCGTCGTCTGTCCGCCCTGGGCCCGGGCGGCGTTGCTGGTCACAAGACCGGCTCCAGCCGTCGTACGAACGTCCCCACCGAGGCCCGCGACGTTCACAACTCGCACTACTCGCGTATGTGCCCCATCGAGACTCCCGAAGGCCCCAACATCGGCCTTATCGGCTCTCTGGCCATCTTCTCGCGTGTCAACAAGTTCGGCTTCATCGAGGTCCCGTACCGCCGTGTTGTCGATGGCAAGGTCACCGATGAGATCGACTACATGACCGCCGACGAGGAAGAGAGCCACGTTATCGCCCAGGCGGCCGAGCGTTTCGATGAGAACACGCGTGAGTTCATCACCGTCGATCCCATCACAGGCGAGGTCAAGCCTGCTACGCACATCATTGCCCGTACCAAGGACTTCTACGGCGACTTCGGTACTCCCGCCGAGGTTGCAGTGTCCGAGGTCGACTACATGGACGTCTCGCCGCGCCAGATGATCTCCATCGCCGCCACGCTCATCCCGTTCCTCGAGCACGATGACGCCAAGCGTACGCTCATGGGCGCAAACATGCAGCGCCAGGCTGTGCCGCTCATCCGTCCGGCTGCCCCCTACGTCGGCACCGGCATGGAGCTTCGCGCTGCCGTCGACTCCGGTGACATCCTGCGCGCCAAGAAGGACGGTGTCGTTGAGTACGCCGATGCCATGCAGGTCCGCATCCGCGCCAACGACGGCACGGTTCAGACCTACAAGCTGCCCAAGTTCCAGCGCTCCAACCAGAGCACCTGCATCAACCACAAGCCCCTCGTCTACACCGGCCAGGAGGTCCACAAGGGCGACGTGCTCGCCGACGGTCCTTCCACCGATAAGGGTGAGCTCGCGCTTGGCCAGAACCTCACCGTGGCTTACATGCCCTGGGAAGGCTACAACTACGAGGACGCTATCATCGTCTCGGAGCGCGTCGTCCAGCAGGACCTTATGACGACGATCAACATCTCCAAGCACGAGATCGACGCCCGCGACACCAAGCTTGGTCCCGAGGAAATCACCCGCGAGATTCCCAACCTTGGCGAGGACATGACTGCCAACCTCGACGCCGACGGCATCATCCGCATCGGTGCTGAGGTTACTGCCGGCGACATTCTGGTCGGCAAGGTCACGCCCAAGGGCGAGAGTGCCCTTACCGCCGAGGAGCGCCTGCTGCGCGCCATCTTCGGTGCCAAGGCCCACGACGTGCGTGACACTTCGCTGAAGATGCCTCACGGCGCCTACGGCCGCGTCATCGACGTCGTCCGCTTCAGCCGTGAGAACGGCGACGAGCTTCCGCCCGGCGTCAACGAGCTGGTGCGCGTCTACGTTGCCCAGCGCCGTAAGATCCAGCAGGGCGACAAGATCGCCGGTCGCCACGGCAACAAGG
>UQBS01000005.1 GCA_900539345.1 uncultured Coriobacteriaceae bacterium
GCGGCTCCACCCGGGCCGCCCACGCGCCCCAGGGGATCTTCGAGTCGAGCAGCGCGAGGAACCTCCTGCGGCGGGTGACCCGGCCCGAGGACGCCTCGAGGTCCGAGAACGTGGGCTGCGCGGGTGCCATCGGGTGCCTCCGAATCGTCGGGAATGATGGCGACATTGTATCATAACAGCAGGTAGATTGCCATTTGTCGAGTCATCGGCACACGAGGCGCCCGGGGCCCGCGCACTTGCTCCGGCCCTGCCGAGGTCGCTCGGGGGACTTGTTCATTGTCTCCCTATGAGTGTTCTATTCGCGACAGTTGGTATTCTGTGCCTTCAATTTGGATACCTGACGCATTCTTCTTAAGGCGGAATAATCTCTATCCCAAGCTTGTTCTTAATCGGTGCGGTGCAATATCAACCGACACCATGCATAGGATGAAATTCAGGGATGGTATTGACCCGGAGCTTGCAATTATCGCCTATTACAACAGCATTGCGTTCGCATTCACGGGGCTTTGCGGCAGAAGCTATGGGGGCGGTGTGCTTGAGATTCTACCCAAGGAAGTTGACAATATCCATGTTCTCAATACCGGTCTATTGAACATTAACGCCGAGCTAAAGAGAAACATTATCAGCGTAATTGACGGAGTAGTAAGAAATGGGCGCAATATCGACGAAGCGTTGGATTACGTTGATGCAAAGATACTCGTTGGTATACTTAGCTTCGATGAAGATACCTGTCGCGCATGTAGACGCATATGGAAAACATTGCAAGCAAGGCGCCTCGGCAGAGGCACAAGATAGGCAGTGACTATAATGACCAGCGCAAAATTTACTTGGATTAGCTTTTATAAAGAGTTATCTGACAAGCTGCTGACCTATCGAGATAGGCGCGACGATCTGATAAACAAGCTAGCAACTGTCTATGAATCGATCGGGATGAGCCTCCCTAAGCTTGAGGCAGATGAGCTCCAAGACATCGATCCGTTCACCGTCTTCGGCCTCTTCAACAAGGGCATCACAGACGCAAACCGGAAGAAGATCGTCGCCGGAATCGCCGAGGTGTTCGACATTGGGGCAGATCAGCCCACGGACTTCGAGGGCATCCCCGTGCTCAACAACCTCAACGCGACCTTCTATGCCTTCGCCAACGACGAACGTCGCGGCGAGCACGACATCGATAACCTCTGGCACGTGTTCGAGGCCGAGCTTGTACTAGCTGCAGACGATAGCGAAGAGAACCGCAAGGCATTCGTCGATGCATTCGATGCCGCCGTCATCCAGTTTTCGCTTGGCTGGAAGCTCACCATGGGCCTCTACTGGGCAAGGCCCTACAACTTCATCAGCCTGGACAAGCGCAACCGCTGGTTCATGGCCGACGCGGCAAAGGCTGGCTCCACCATTGCCGGCATAGTGCCAAAGGAGAAGGACTCGGCGATTCACGACGGAGAGCGCTATCTCGACGGAGAGCGCTATCTCGCTATTTGCGATGCTGTCAAATCAGAGTTCGGAAGCAACGAATGCCCGTACGCAGACTTCCCCTCGCTGACGGCTACCGCCTTCGTGGAGTCTGAGCGCGTCAACCGTGAGAGAAAGGTCGCCGAGAAGGCTGCAGCCGAAAAGGCGGAAGAAAATTCCCTTGGAGACGAGGGGGTCAAGACCACACATTACTGGACTTACTCCCCGGGAGACGGTGCCGCGAGGTGGGATGACTTCTACGCACGTGGCGTAATGGGCGTCGGCTGGAGCAAGCTCGGCAACGTCGAGAAATACGCCAGCAAGGAAGACATCCGCAAGAACCTGCGCACCCTGTACAGTAGCAAGTACTCGCAGAAGAACTCCGCACTCGCGCTCTGGCAGTTCTCGCGCGAAATCAAGCCGGGCGACGTTGTCTTTGCTAAGCGGGGCCGCAGCGTGATTATTGGTCGCGGCATCGTTGAGGGGGATTACCAATTCGACGAAAATGGCGACTCCTATCCGAACATCCGCAGGGTACGCTGGACGAGCAGAGGAGAGTGGCACACGGAAGACCTCCTCGCCGTGAAGACCCTGACGGACATCACCGCCTATCCCGACCTCGTTGAGAAGCTCAACTCGTTCTTCGAGGACGAGGGCGGCGAAATCGAGGAAGACACGGAGGAGGTTGAATACCCGGCGTACACGTCCGAGGACTTCCTCTCGGAGGTCTACATGGACGGCGAGCACTACAGGGCCCTCGTCAACGCCCTGCGCGCGAAGAAGAACATCATCCTGCAGGGTGCCCCAGGCGTGGGCAAGACCTTCGCCGCAAAGCGCCTGGCCTACTCCATGATGGGCGTGAAGGACGCCGGGCGTGTGATGATGGTGCAGTTCCACCAGAGCTACAGCTACGAGGACTTCATAGAGGGGTTCCGCCCGAACGCGCAGGGCTTCGACCTCGAGAAGGGCGCGTTCTACAACTTCTGCAAGAATGCGAAGGACGATTCTGACAACGACTACTTCTTCATCATCGACGAAATCAACCGTGGCAACCTCTCGAAGATCTTCGGCGAGCTGTTCATGCTCATCGAGAACGACAAGCGCGGGCCCAGGAACACGCTGCAGCTCCTCTACTCGCACGAGCTGTTCTACGTCCCGAGCAACGTATACCTCATTGGTATGATGAACACAGCGGACCGCTCGCTCGCCATGCTCGACTACGCCCTGCGCCGCCGCTTCGCGTTCTTCGACCTCCGTCCCGCCTTCGACACGGAGAGCTTCATCGCCTATCAGGAGGGACTTGCCAGCGAGAAGTTCGATAGGCTCATCTCCTGCGTCGTGAAGCTGAACGAGGCGATCGCGTCCGACGAGTCGCTGGGAGACGGCTTCTGCATCGGCCATAGCTACTTCTGCCGCATGTCCCCGGACGATGTGACGGACGATAAGCTCTCGGCAATCGTCAACTACGAGCTCGTGCCGATGTTGCGCGAGTACTGGTTCGACGAGCCCACCAAGGTCGACGAGTGGGCCGGCAAGTTGCGCAGGTCAATCCGGTGATCCGGATACAGAACATCTACCACATGCTCGCCTATGCGTTCCAGACGCTGCAAGGGCAGGGCTACCGCGACATCACAGCCGAGGAGTTCGACAACACCGCCGACCTCCTCGCCGAGATACTGTCACGGGGCGTGAGCCTGCAGCTCAAGCGCGGTCTTGGCCGAGAGTACGTCGACCGCAAGGATATGCTCTCCTCACCGAGGGGCAAGATTGAGCTGTCCGAGTCCTTGAAGACGCGCTCAATTCTGCGCAGGCAGCTGGTTTGCAGCTACGACGAGTTCAGCACGGACACGCGCATGAACCGCATCCTCAAGGCGACGATCATGCTCTTGATTCGCTCGGACATCGACAAGGCGCGCAGGAAGGCACTTAGACGGCTGCTTCCGTACTTCGTGGACGTGGAAGACGTGAACCTTTCGGGCGAAGACTGGCACATGCGCTTCGACCGGAACAACCAGACTTATCGCATGCTCATGAACGTATGCTGGCTGGTCGTGAAGGGCCTTCTCCAGACGCGGGAAAGCGGGAGTCTCCGCATGATGGACTTCCTCGACGAGCAGCGAATGAGCCACCTGTACGAGAAGTTCATCCTCGAGTACTACAGACGTGAGCACCCAGGGCTTTCCGCGGGGGCGCCGTACATCAGCTGGGCACTCGACGACGGCTTCGGCGATATGCTCCCCGCCATGCACACCGACATAACGCTCACATGGGGCAGGACCGTCCTCATCATCGACGCAAAGTACTACAGTCACACGACGCAGCAGCAATTCGACAAGCAAAGCGTCCACTCCGGCAACCTGTACCAGATCTTCACCTACGTGAAGAACAAGGAAGCGGAGCTCGCCAGCACTCACGAACAGCATAGCGTGTCGGGCATGCTGCTCTACGCCAAGACCGACGAAGACGTGCAGCCTGATGGTGTGTATCAGATGAGCGGTAACCAGATAAGCGTGAGGACATTGGACCTGAACCAGCCCTTCGAGACAATACGTTCGCAGCTCGACGGTATTGCTGAAGCTCATTTCTCTATAGCAATGGGCGCGACTTCGGAAGACGCCGCGCCCATTGGCAAACATTAACTGGAAGAATCGTTGTTGGAGGCTTGGTATTGAATCAAGGTGCGCCTTACTTTAGATATTCCTCAAAGAACGCTTTCAGCTTTTCGAACGGAATGATATCCATCTGATCGTAGAGGTCGGTATGGCTGGCGCCGGGGATAATGAGCAATTCCTTGTTGTCTCCGGTCAGCTTGCCGTACGCGGTTTCGCTGAAATAGCGTGAGTGCGCCTTCTCGCCGTGCACCAGCAGCACGGCGGAGCGGATCTCGCCGGCGTACTGCAAGATCGGCATATTCAAAAACGACAGCGAGGACGTCACATTCCAACCGCCATTGGAGCCCAGGCTGCGGGGATGGTAGCCTCGCGGAGTCTTGTAGTAGGCGTAATAGTCCGCCACAAACTGCGGCGCGTCATCGGGCAGCTGATCGACCACGCCGCCCGCCAGCGCGTAGCTGTCATTTTTATAGTCCTCGGTGCGCTGCGCGTTCAGCGCTTTACGCTTTTCAAAGCGCGCCTGCTCAGAATCCTCGGCGTCAAAATAGCCGTTTGCGATCACGCGGGTCATGTCGTACATCGTCATAGCAGCAGTAGCCTTGATACGGGTGTCGATGGCTGCGGCGTTGATTGCCATGCCGCCCCAACCGCAGATGCCGATGATGCCGATGCGCTCCGGATCAACGCTTTCCTGCACAGAAAGGAAATCCACCGCTGCGCAGAAGTCCTCGGTGTTGATGTCCGGCGATGCCACATAGCGGGGCGTACCGCCGCTCTCACCGGTATAGGACGGGTCGAAGGCAATCGCGAAAAAGCCCAGCCCCGCCATTTTCTGCGCATAAAGGCCGGACGTTTGCTCCTTCACCGCGCCAAACGGACCGCTGACGGCGATGGCAGGCAGCTTGCCTTCCACATTCTTCGGCACGTAGACGTCGGCCGCCAGCGTGATGCCGTATCGGTTGTGGAAGGTCGCCTTGCCGTGCTCAACCTTGTCGCTTTTGGGAAACACCTTGTCCCATTCCTGCGCCAGATGCAACTGTTCCATGCCTAGGCCTCCTTGTCAGTCGCTTTAAAGTATTGCTCGTCGTCCACGGGCTCCAACCACTCGTTGGAGGTCTCCTCGCCCGGAACCTCCAGCGCGAGATGGGAGAACCAGCTGTCGGGCACCGCACCGTGCCAGTGCTTTACGCCCGCGGGAATATTTACTACATCGCCAGGGCACAGCTCTTGTGCCGGTTTGCCCCATTCCTGGTAAAGCCCTCGACCAGCCACGCAGACGAGGATCTGTCCGCCACCGCTTTTGGCGTGATGTGTGTGCCAGTTGTTGCGGCAGCCGGGCTCAAACGTCACGTTGTAGACGCCGACCTGCTCGGTGGAAAGGGGCGCGAGGTAGCTTTGCCCGATAAAGTACTTCGCGAATACGTCGTTGGGAGCACCGATAGGAAAGGCCATCTCGTTTTGATGCTCAGTTCTTGCATCAGCGGCATCGCCATCTGCCCAGACCTCCTTCGCCATGCGAAAAGCCGCCCACGCCTTGGGCCATCCCGCGTAAAACGCCGCGTGCGTAAGGATTTCCGCTATCTCCGTCCTAGTCACGCCATTATTCTTTGCGGACATCAGATGATATTGGAACGAAGAGTCCGTCAGCCCCTGCGCCATTAGGGCAACCACCGTCACTATGCTGCGGTCGCGCAAGGAAAGCTCGCCCTCCCGGCTCCACACCTCGCCGAACAGCACATCATCGTTGAGCTGCGCGAATTTGGGGGCGAAGTCCCCCAGGGCATCCCTGCCCGCCGTCTGCTTAATCGTCATGTTTGATTCCTCCTGTCGATGGTTTTGAGTGCAAAACTGCTTCCGTGCAGCTGAGCCGCGCCTAGGCTCCCATGCCCATTCGTCGTGCTTGCTCCAGAGCGGGATGCCCAGCGATTTCGCCCACGCCGTTCACGCCGCCGGCGAAAACCGTTCCAGCAAGCGTGCAGCGCGAGAAGCAGTCGACCCATCCCTGCACTGCCTTTTTGGCGCCGTCGAAGGTCGAGCGCCCTTCCTCCGCCGCCGTCGCCAACAGATACGCCTCGGTGAATGCGTAATCGGAGCCGAAGAGCGGGTTGGCGCGGTCCAGCATGGTCTTGAGCTGGCCACAGACGCTGTAGTAGTAGACGGGCGTTGCGAACACCAACACATCCGCATCGTGCATTTTGGCGGCAATTTCCGCGGCATCGTCTTGGATGACACAATGCCCCAGCTTTAGGCAGGCAAGGCAGCCCTTGCAGAAGCCTAGCTGCTTTTCGCGCAGGTGCACGATCTCCACGCTGTGACCCGCTTCCCGTGCGCCTTTAGCGAAAGCATCCGCCAACGTCTCGGAATTGCCATTCTTTCGAGGGCTTGAAGAAACTATCAAAACCGCTTTGCCCATTACGGAGTACTCCTTGCATTCCCGATTTATATTGACGAGAATGAAGGTAATACCTAAACCTGACTTTAGGTCAAGGAGTGTACTCGATATTTTTCGGAGGAGCCATGTACACAATCGGACAGGTGGCGGAGATGTTCGGCTTGCCCGTCTCCACGCTGCGGTATTACGACAAGCAGGGGTTGTTCCCGGGATTGGAGCGGACATCTGGCATTCGCCGATTCGGCGATACGGAACTCGAGGCACTCCGAGTCATCGAATGCCTGAAGAAGGCCGGGATGGAGATCAAGGACATCCGACTGTTCATGGAATGGTGCGCGGAGGGCCCATCAACATACCCCAAGCGTAAGGCCATGTTCGAGGAACGAAAGGCCCACATGGAATCGGAGATTGCGAAGATGAACCGCGCGCTGGACATGCTGAAGTTCAAATGCTGGTACTACGAGCAGGCGATTCAAGATGGCAACGAGGACAGGCTGAAGGCGCTGGTTCCCGACGGTTTGCCGGGAGAAATCAAAGAAGCCTACGAAAACGCCCACGCTCAATAATGCCATCCGATGCTCAAGGGGCTTCGGACGGGGATTCCTTTCCAGGTAGGCATGCAAAAAGAAAGCCTCCGAACCAGAGAGTTCGGAGGCCGTTATTCCCACTATTTCGCTGGTGGCTTTGCCCTTGGGAGGCGCCGAAGCACTACCAGGCGGTACTCGGCGGTATCAAAACGCGAGTTCAGAAACCAGTTCCCGTTACTCCCACTCGATGGTTGCCGGGGGCTTGCTCGTGATGTCGTAGCACACGCGGTTGGCACCGGGGACCTCGGCCACGATGCGGCCGGAGACCTTGGCCAGCACGTCGTAGGGCAGCTTGGCCCAGTCGGCGGTCATGGCGTCGGAGCTCTCAACGGCACGCAGGATGATGGGGCGCTGATAGGTGCGCTCGTCGCCCATAACGCCCACGCTCTTGATGTCAGGCAGCACCGCGAAGTACTGCCAGCAGCTGTGCTCGGAATTGCGCTCGCCCGTCTCCTGGAAAAGGCGCTCGTTGTAGGCGTCGAGCTCCTCACGCACGATGGCATCGGCGTTCTTAAGAATCTCAAGCTTCTCGGCGTCGATGGAGCCGATGATGCGAATGGCCAGGCCAGGGCCGGGGAACGGCTGGCGGTAGACGATGTGATCGGGAAGGCCGAGGGCAAGGCCAAGCTCGCGTACTTCGTCCTTGAAGAAGTGGTCGAGCGGCTCGATGAGGTCGAAGTGCACGCCCTCGGGGAACGGGATGAGGTTGTGGTGGCTCTTGATGGTAGCAGTCTTGCCGCCCGTCTTGCGCGCACCGCTCTCGATGATGTCGGGATAGATGGTACCCTGCGCCATGAACTGCACGAGGCGGCCGTCTTCGGCAATGTCCTGCGCCACGGTGAAGAACTCGTTCCAGAACTGGGTGCCAATGATGTGGCGCTTCTGCTCGGGATCACTCACGCCCTCGAGAAGCTTGAGGTAGCGCTCCTCGGCATGCACGTGCACGAAGTCGACGTCGAACTGCTTGGTGAAGACTTCCTCGACCTGCTCGGGCTCGCCCTTGCGCAGAAGGCCATGATTCACGAAGACGCACGTAAGCTGCTTGCCGATGGCGCGGGCACACAGAGCTGCGACCACAGAGGAGTCGACGCCGCCCGACAGACCCAGGATGACACGGGCATCGCCCACCTGTTCGCGAATCTCAGCAACCTTCTGCTCAACGATATTGTCCATGGTCCACGTGGGTTCAAGGCCGGCGATGTTGAACAGGAAGTTGGAGAGCAGCTCCTTGCCATGCGGGGTGTGGCGCACCTCAGGATGGAACTGCGTAGTATAGATGCGCTTGCTCGCGCACTCCATCGCAGCCACAGGGCACACGTCGGTGGAAGCGGTAACAGTGAAGCCCTCGGGCACCACAGAGACGGCATCGCGGTGGCTCATCCACACGCTCTGCTCCTCGGGCGTGCCGTCGAAGAGCTGCGAGGCGCCCTTGCGGTGCAGATCGGCATGACCGTACTCGCCCACCTCGGAATGGCCGACGGTGCCGCCAAGCGTGACGGCCGTAATCTGATGACCATAGCAGAAACCAAGAATGGGAACACCGAGCTCAAAGATGGCAGGATCGACCTTGGGGGCGTCCTCGGCATACACGCTGGCGGGGCCACCCGACAGGATGAGGGCAGCAGGGTGCATGTCAGCAAGCTCGGCTGCGGAGATATCGCACGGGACGATCTCGGAATAGACATGAAGGTCACGCACACGGCGGGCGATGAGCTGGCCGTATTGCGCACCAAAGTCAAGAACGTAAACTACCTGGTCGGTGGTCGCCATCGGTTTGTGCTCCCTACTTCTACAAAAACAGATACTCGCGCTTTCGAACTCAAATAAAGTTGCAACCGTTTTAACAGACGTTCGATTATGGCATCCCGACACGCGACGTTGCACGCCGGGATGCCAACATCAATCAAGCGCAGTCAAAAAAACAGTTGCAAAATTTAAACGTTGAAGCGGAAGTGCATGACGTCGCCGTCCTGCACCACATAATCCTTACCTTCGACGCGCAGCTTGCCGGCAGCCTTGGCGCCAGCCTCACCGCCAAGCTCGACATAGTCGTCGTAAGCAATGGTCTCAGCACGGATGAAACCGCGCTCGAAGTCGGAGTGAATGACGCCTGCAGCCTGGGGTGCAGTGTCGCCGATATGGATGGTCCAAGCCTTGACCTCCATCTCGCCGGCCGTGAAGAAGGACTGCAGACCCAGCAGGTTATAGGCAGCCTTGGCCAGACGGCTGAGGCCGGACTCTTTCAGACCAAGGTCAGCCAGATACATGGCTGCGTCTTCCTCATCGAGCTCGGCGAGCTCGCTCTCGATCTTGGCACACAGAGGAAGCGGCTTGATGCCACCGATTTCGGGAAGGTCAGCCGTAACCTGGTCCTCGTCGACGTTGGCGAGCACCATGATGGGCTTCATGGTCATGAGGTGCAGGTCGTAGAGATGAGCGCGCTCTTCGTCATCCATCTCCATGGAGCGGGCGGGGTTGCCCTCGTTCATCCAAGTGGCAACGCGCTTCACGGTCTCGTACTTGGCAGAAAGCTCCTTATCGCGCTTTGCATCCTTCTCAAGGCGCGGCAGAGCCTTCTCGACCGTGGCAAGGTCAGCCAGGACAAGCTCAGTGCGAATGATGTCGAAGTCGCTCTCGGGGTTGGTACAGCAATCGGAGCGAACAATGTCGGGATCCTCGAAATAGCGCACGACCTCGCAGATGGCGTCGCACTCACGGATGTTCGCGAGGAACTGGTTGCCCAGGCCCTCACCCTGGCTGGCACCCTTCACCAAACCGGCGATGTCAACAAACTCGACGGTGGCGGGCACGATACGGCCGGGATGTACGATGTTGGCAAGCTTCTGGAGTCGCTCGTCAGGCACAGGCACGATGCCCTGGTTGGGCTCGATAGTCGCAAAGGGATAGTTCGCCGCCAAGATGTTCTGCTTGGTGAGCGAGTTGAAGAGCGTCGACTTGCCCACGTTGGGCAGGCCGACGATGCCGATGGAGAGGGCCATGTCACTCCTTGCAGTCGCAAACACGCTTCGATACGGGCAGATACCAAATCAATCGGAAGTAAATTATAGGTCCAAGCGAACAAAAAAGGGCCGCCCCTGCGGGCGGCCCATAGAATCACTTGCCTGGTGCTTGATTCCGCGCTTAGGCCTGAGCCTGAGCGAGAGCCTCGTCAACGGCCGAGAAGATGGCCTTGGAGGTGACGGTAGCACCGGAGACAGCGTCGACGCCGGCAGTGCCGTTGGCGGCAACAATGGCCTCGGGGAGCTGCTCGATGGCGTTGCTGCCAATGCCCTGGGTCTCGGAGTTGTCACCAACGGTGACCTCAGCGACCTTGCCGTCCTTGACGGTCACGGTCACAGGGACGTCGCCGCCAATGCCCTTGCCAGCGGCGGTGTACTCGCCGTCGGTGTAGGTGGCGTCGGAAGCGGCGGCCTCGGTGCTGGCGGAGTCAGCAGCGGGCTCCTCGGCGGCCTCGGCGGTCCAACCCTCGGGGAGGTTCTCCTCGGTGAAGACGCCGGCGTGGCAGGCGGCGCAAGCAGCAACAGACCTCTCAGCGTGGCAGGTCTGGCAGCTGAAGTCCTCGATGAAGCCCTCGTGAGCGGTCTTCATCTCGTCAGACATGGAGTGGAAGTTGAAGGGCTGGTCGTTCCAGGTGTACTTAGCCTCAACGCCAGCCATGTCGAGCTCGCGAACCTTGGTGCCGTCGTGGCAAGAAGCGCACTTGTCAGAGGGAACGGCGTTCATGTGGTCGGCCATAGCGTTGACCTTAACCTCGGGGGTGGTCCAACCCTCGGGAACCTCAACCATGCCGTCATGGCACTCGGCGCACACCATGGTAGAGGTCTTGTGCACGCTGTGGCAGTCGCCGCAGGTGATGTTCAGACCAGCATGGGCGTCGATGGCGGGCATGTTGTGGGGATCGATGACCTGATCCTTGGTGGACTCTTCCTTGGTGGGAGCATGGTTGAACTCATCAAGGTTGCCGTCGTGGCAAGAACCGCAGAACTCGTCGTTGACGAACTCCTTGTGGTCGGTCAGCGGGTCGGTGTAGGAATCGCTGACGTAGAGGACGACCTCATGCACGAGGTCCATCATCTTGGCCTGGCTCCAGTGGCAGCCAAGGCAGGTGACGTCGGCCTCAGCGTGCTTGGAGACGAGCAGGGCGTCATCCTCGCTGTAGTAGCCATCGACGTACTTCGTCATGTTGTTGTGGCAGATGGCGCTGCAGAAGCTCGGCTCCTCGTGCCAATGCAGGAACGCCGTGAAAAACGCGATGACGGCAATGAAAATCACGGAAAGAACGATGGGCCAAACCTTGGTCTTAGGGGCCTTGGTCTTCTTCATCGTCTCAGACTCCGTCGTCACCTTCTCCTCTTCGGACATGGGTAACTCCTCCTCTTCCTGGCACGGGCCAGTCTGCCCGCGTCCCTTACCTAACCTAGCTGATGATAGTTTTAGCCGCGAGGTCGGGCAACAATCAAATGCGCGGAACTGCACTCAAGCCGCCGAATTCTGCCTAACCGCCACAAATTGTTGCCATTCGACAACAATTATAGAGGGCGGGTGGTTTCTTTCAAGGCGTTAGAGCTTCTCTCCGCGGGCCTCGGCCTCGTCGGCTTCCTTCTCCAGCATGTCAATCATCTTCTGGCCGTACTTCTTGGCCTTCTCGCGGTTCTCGGCTTCCTTCTGGCGCTGCTTCTCGTCTTCCTCGACCTTCTTCTTGGTCTCGGGGTCGTCGACGATGAGGCGGTTGCCGTCAACTTCGATAAACTCGATGGCGTCGAGAGGACAGATGTCCGAACACAGGGCGCATGCCACACAGTGCGTGGTGAGTACCGAAATCTTGCCCCCCACGATGTCGATCGCGTTCATGGGGCACACATCGGCGCACTCGCCGCAGCCGTCGCACTTGTCAGTGGACTGGGGGGCGTCGAGCAAAATGTTGCCAGCCGTCTTGGGATGGTTGGCAAGAGCCACGAGCATGAGCTGGCGGGTGTTGGTGAGCACGCGCTTCTTGTTTTCGGTGTTCTGTGCACCAGTCAGACGGTCGAGCGACTTCTGCAGCTCGGTAATCTGCTTGGAATGCTTGGCAAGCTTCTCGGCACCACGAGCGAGCTTGGCGGTGAGGGGGTTCACCTTCGAGGCCGTCATGCCAAGCGACTTGAGGGAGCCGTTGACAAAGGCCTTGCGCTCGGCCTGATGGTCGACCTCGAGCACCATGTCGCGCTCGCGCTCCACAAGGTCGACGGTCTCGCCGCTCCACTGCTCGCCCAACGTGATGGCGTCGGTGTAGCACTCCTCGCCGGTGGTGGTGCGGCACTTGTCGCAGATGCCGCGCGGCAGATAGATGCCGACGTTGCCATACTCGCACAGAATCGAGTACCACACCTCGGCCGAGACGTCGCCCACGCAGGGCAGGACTACCTGAGCGGCCTCGGGCACATGACCCAGGGCGCGCGTGCAGGTGACGTAAACCATCTCGTTGGCCTCGGCAGCCTTGCAGATCTTGTCGTAGAGCATCTTGGGGGCGTGCATGCTCGACACGAGGGCGTCGGTGGGGCAGGCAGCCACGCACAGGCCGCACTTGCGGCAGTCGCTCTTGATCTCAAGCGCGCCGTCGTCATCGAAGAAGATGGAGTCTGTCGGGCAAACCTGCAGGCACAGGTCGCAGCTGGCGTCCTCCTTCTTGCAACGCACGCACATGGCGGAGTTGCCCTTGGGGACGACCTTGTAATCCGACGGCGTCCACACGGGCTCAGCGCTCTCCTCCGTGGTGGCTCCGCGCACAAAGGCGGTCTCGTCAGAGATCTCGCCCGTGATGGCCTGGAACTCCTTTTGCAGGCCTATGAGTTCGTCGAGGAAGTCTGCCATTCTGTGTGCCTTTCCCTCTTAGCAGCCCTATGTCCCAATATGAAACAGGCCCGCAGGTCTTGCGCCCACGGGCCCGAGGTGCAGCGTACCCATTTTGCGCCGCACCCGTACGCTTAAGTTCTAGTAGAGCTTGGCACCTGCGGGGATGGCGTCGCTCACCATCAGCAGGTTGAGGCGCTCCTCGTCGTCCACCTTATGGATGGCGGAAAGCAGCATGCCGCACGAATCGATGCCCATCATCTTGCGCGGGGGCAGGTTCGTGATGGCCACGAGGGTCTTGCCCACAAGCTGCTCGGGCTCGTAGTAGGCATGGATGCCCGACAGGATGGTGCGGTCAGCACCCGTGCCGTCGTCAAGCGTGAACTGCAGGAGCTTCTTGGACTTGGGCACCGCGGCGCAGGCCTTGACCTTCACGGCGCGGAAGTCGGACTTGGAGAACGTCTCGAAGTCAACGGAGTCCTCGAAGAGCGGCTCAATCTGGATGTTCTCCAGCTCTGCGGCGGCGATGGGCTCGCAAGCTTCCTCAACAGGCGCGCTTGCCACAGCAGCCTGCTCGGCAGCCTTGGCAGCAGCGGCACCGCTCTTGGTGCCGGCCTCGGGCTTCATGTGCGGGAACAGCAGCACGTCGCGGATGGAGGCGGAGTTGGTAAGCAGCATGACCACGCGGTCGATGCCGATGCCGATGCCGCCCGCAGGGGGCATGCCGTACTCGAGGGCACGCACGTAGTCCTCGTCGTACTCCATGGCCTCGTCGTCGCCGGCAAACTTCTCCTCCACCTGCTTGCGGAAACGCTCGGCCTGATCGACAGGGTCATTGAGCTCGGAGAACGCATTGGCGTACTCGTGGCCGGCAATAACGAGCTCGAAGCGGTGCGTGAGACGCGGATCGTCCTCGAAACGCTTGGCCAGAGGCGAGACCTCAATGGGGTAATCGCACACGAAGGTGGGGTTCACGATCGTGTCCTCGCCCAGCTCGTCGTAGATCTCGGCGATGATCTTGCCGGCGGTCCACTCGGGCTTGATCTCGATGCCCTTGGCGCGGGCGGCGCTGGCAAGCTCCTCGACGGGCGTGTCGAGCGTGACCTTGTAGCCAAGCACGTCGGAGACGATGTCGGTCATGGGACGGCAGGCCCACTCGCCCGACAGGTCGATGGTCTGGCCCTGATATTCGATGACCTCGGGGTTGCCCACGGCCTTGTTAGCGGCCTTGATGACACCCTCGGCGAGCCTCTTCATGCCCTCCAGGTCGGAATAGGCGCGATAGGCCTCCATCGTGGTGAACTCGGGGTTGTGCGTGAGGTCCATGCCCTCGTTACGGAAGATGCGGCCGACCTCGAACACGGCCTCGAAACCGCCCACAAGCAGACGCTTGAGGTGCAGCTCAGTCGCGATACGCAGGTAGCACTCCTGGTTGAGTGCATTGAAGTGCGTAATAAACGGCTTTGCGGTGGCGCCACCCTGGATGGTCTGCAGGATGGGGGTCTCCACCTCCATGTAGCCGTCGGCCTCCATGTAGCGGCGGAACGTCGACAGGATGAGCGAGCGCTTGCGGAAGGTCTCGCGCACGTCATCGTTCACGATGAGGTCCACATAGCGCTGACGATAGCGCGTCTCTTTGTCGGACAGACCGTGGAACTTCTCGGGCAGGGGGCGCACACTCTTGGAGAGCAGGCGCACACCCGTAGGCGCAATGGAGAGCTCGCCGCGACGAGTGCGCACGACAATGCCCTTGGCCTCGACGATATCGCCCAGGTCGAAGGCCTTGACACTGGCAAGACCTTCCTCACCCAGGTCGTTGATACGACAGAAGAGCTGGATGGTGCCCGTGGAATCCTGCAGCTCGATGAAGATGACCTTGCCCTGGCCACGCTTGGCACGCACGCGACCGGCAACGCTCACGACGTCGGCCGTGTCGGCGCCGTCCTCGAGGGTGGCGTAACGCTCCACCAGGTCGGCGACATGGTCACTGACCTGACAGTGCTCGGGGTAAGGGTTGACGCCGGCCTCAATGAGAGCAGAACGGCGACCGAGGCGCACACTGCGCTCGTCGAGCAGGGCGACGTCGCCCTGAGGCTGATCGGCCGCCATTAGCGGGCCTCAACAGCCGTGACGGTATAGATGAGCGTCTTGCCGGCCGGGCTCACGAACGACACCGTGTCGCCGGCCTTGTGATCCATCAGAGCCTTGCCCAGCGGCGACTCGTTGGAAATCTTGCCCTCGCGCGGGCTAGCCTCGGCGGTGCCCACGAGAGTGTAAACGCGCTCCTTGCCAGCGGCATCCTGCAGGTGCACGACATGGCCAATCGTGATGCGGCCGCCCTTGGTGGGAGCCGCGACAACGATGCAGTTGGCAAGCTGCTGCTTGAGCACCTGGATGCGGTTCTCATTAGATGCCTGCTCGTCCTTGGCGTCGTCGTACTCGGAGTTCTCGGAAAGGTCGCCAAAGTCGCGGGCCACGGCGATGGCCTCGGTGATGCGCTCGCGCTCGGTGGTCTCGCGCCAGGCAAGCTCCTCCTCAAGCTTGAGCTTGCCTTCGGGGGAAAGCACGATTGCCTTGCCTACTTCCATGGTAAATCTCCTTGTTTCAGCCCTGGCACGGGCCTCGCCGGCAACAGGGACGTACTTGTTTACGACAAGTGCCCGTCACACATGGCGGGCACCGTTAGAACCTCTCAATAAACGCCGCGCGGCGCACGCCTTCGGTAGAAGACGTGCGCCACGCTGTTTAATGCTTGTGATACGACAGGCTTACTCGTCGTCGTCAGCGGCGGCCTTCTTGGCAGCAGCGCTGCGCTTCTTGGCTGCGGGCTTCTTGGCAGCCTCGTCCTCCACGACGTCGGCGTCGTCCTCGTCGACAACCTCGACCTCTTCCTCAACGGCAGCGGTCTTCTTGGAAGAAGCCTCCTCGTCCTCGTCAGACATGCCCTTGCGCAGGTTCTTCACGGTCTTGCCCAGGGAAGCGCCGAGCTTCGGGAGGTTCTTGGGCCCGAAGATCAGAAGAACAACGACAAGGATGATGAGGAGCTCAGGAACGCCCATACCCAGAATCTTCATACCACAATCCTCCATTAACGGTGGCGGACTTGAATGTGCCTGCGTCTTCGCAAGAACCCGCCGGTTTTCGGTACGGGGGTATAGTACCCCACGAACCACGCCTATACACGCAAATTTGCAATGCTTTGCGACCAATTTTTCTCGACAGGCGCAATTCACAGCAAAAAGGGCCGTTGCTTGCGAGAAGCAACGGCCCTTGCATGTACCAAACTGGTCGGGTTGACTGGATTTGAACCAGCGACCTCTGCGTCCCGAACGCAGCGCTCTACCAAGCTGAGCCACAACCCGGACTTCGATATAGTAACAGACTTTTGCTGACGTCAACCCAACTTCTTTGAATTGTGGAGAAAGTGGGACTACACGCCACAAATGCCGAGCGGGCCACCACGTTCGAGGCGCGTCAACCCTAGATAACGATTGCGCCGATGCAGCCAAGCACGAGGATGTGCACGGGATAGTACAGGTAGAAGAACCACTTAAGGGACCTGCCCCGCGATCCGTCGTAGGCACGTAGCAGGCAAAGCGCCCCCACCCCGCCCACAAGCTCGTACAAAAGCTCGGGCATCGACGCCGCATCGCCCTGAAGCACACCGCCCAATGCAGGCAGCCCCAGGGCCAGGATGGCAAGAAGCGTCGGGTAAGTGCGGCGGTCTGGCTCGGGCAGCACATGGGCCATGAGGATCATCACGGGACCCAAGACGCCCCAGTCGAGAACGACGCTTGCAACCGTGCTAGCCACGAACAGCGCCCAAAAGGCCGGCCGACACCTCATGCGGTCGTAGGCGACGAGCATCGCAAGGCCCAGCAAAAGGGTAAACAAGACATTGCCGGTACAGGGCAGCTGAAGCAAGGTCTCGCCCAAGTCAAGTACAACCGGCTCAAAGAACAGGCTGTACGGAACCTGAGAGACGACGGCAAACGCAAAGAGACGGCCCGCATAGCGACGCACGTTGTGCGTATGGCGATACCCCTCGCTCACGAGGAAGGCCATAATGGGAAACGTGAGACCGCCGAAAGCCTCGCAGACGCAATACACCCAGAACGGCAGCACGGCCTGGAAGATGACGCCCGCATGGCACAACGTCATGCCTACAATGGCAGCCATCTTGAGCGAAAACGACGAAACAGGAGGAAGGGGGCGCGACGGCATGGGCATTCCCGATTCTGACAATGAGGCAAACAGCGGACGGACAAAGAAAGAACGACCGCACGGCGTGCTTGGCGCCCCGGCGGCTGCGGCCCTGTGCTTTGCGGCCGCCATGTTGTTGTACCACATACCGCTGGGGCCAAGCATGGCTGCAGATGCCCTCCATGCCTGCCTTGCCGGTGTCGCGGCGCTTGTGTGTCTGGCACTTTGGGCGGGGCAAGAAGCAATGAGCGAAGACACGTCGGGCGCACGCGACACTCAAATGGGCAGGACGCACGAGGTCGAAAGCGCGTATATGAGAAAAGCCTGCGCCAGGAGCATCAATGCCGATGGGGCCGAAAGCGCGCACACGGAAGCAGGTGCCGAACATCCAAGGCCGCTTCGCAGCCTTCCCGCAGGCCTGGTTGCATTGCTGTGCCTTGTGGGGGCGCTCGTCAGCGTTGCCGTGCCGCTGGCAACAAGCAGCATGGCGGATGCCGGGGCACAAACCGTGCCCGCGTCCCCACGGGATTCCTTTGCACTGTTTGCAGTGCTGGCCATATCGTGCTTGGGAACCGCGGCGTGGGAAGAGATTGCCTTCCGCCGGCTTGCGATGGAGGCAGTCGCCGGCGCACTCGAGGAGGGCCGCACCCGCAGGCTCATAGCGGCATGTGTGTGCTCGGCTGTGTTTGCAATGCTGCACCTGCCCGAGATGGGCGCGGCACTGCCCACAGCCTTGCGTGCCATGCAGGTGTTTCTTTTCGCGCTTGCCATGGCGGGACTCGTGGAAGAAAGCGGCCACCTGGCCCCGGCCATTGCAGCACATGCGCTTTACGACGTTATATGCTTTGCGCCCACCGCGCTCGGCACCCTTGGCAGCGCCTGGGAGATACCGGCATCTTCCCTTATGGCCCTAGAAACAAGCGCGTCGGGAATGTTGGCGAGCCTTCTGTTTTTGGCACCAGCGGCGGCACTGGGAGTGCGCAGGCTTCTTGCGGCACACTAGGCCAGCGTCGTGCTGGCGCACGCCCACCAACCATGCTCGCGCGCCTGAACCGAAAGACGCTCGGCCACAGCAAGGTCACCCACGAAGGCGCACACGCATGAGCCGCTGCCGCACAAAAGAGGGCCCGCCTGGCAAGCGCCGCTGTCTTGCAGGAAAGCAAAGACCTCCGCGATCGCAGGGGCGAGCTGCAGGGCGGCAGGCTCCATGTTGTTGGCGACTGCGGCGAGGGCGCCCGGCACATCGCAGGCACGCAGGGCCTCGAGCATCGGCTCCACCCGAGGAGCGGGCGTCGCCATCTCGTCGAGCAGGCGATAGCAGGCGCCGGTAGAGACGCCCTGGTCGGGCTTCACAAGCACGATGGGCACGCTGAAAGGCGCAAATGTCTCACGCAGCACGTCTCCCCTACCGTCGAGATACGACGGCACCTCATGCAGGAAAAACGCCACGTCGGCGCCGAGGGACTGGGCCAGGCGCACCACACGCTCGTCTTCGAGGTCGATCTGCCACATGCGGGCAAGGCCGCGCATCACCGCGGCCGCATCAGAAGAGCCTCCGCCCAGACCCGCCTGCGACGGGACACGCTTGCGCAGCGCCACGCTCATGTCGAGCGGCTTTTCAAATGCCTCGGCCATGCCAACAGCGGCACGATATGCAAGGTTCGTCGCAGGGTCGGCACCCGCTGGCAAAGGATCGGGCTCGCATGAAAAAACGAGGCCCTCCCCTGCTGCAAGCTCGCAGAGTTCGACCTCGTCATGGAGTTCGAGCGCACACATGACCGTGCGCACCTCGTGGTAGGCACCCTCGCATACCCCGAGCGTTACCGAGAGAACCAGGTTGACCTTGGCATGGGCGCGTTCTTGCACGGCGTGGCCTCCTCTATAAAGAAACGCTGCCGCCGGGCGCTCAAAGCCATTCGCACCGGATGTGCCAAGGCCCGTGTGAGGCACGGCTGCAGCGTTTGTGCAAACGGTATTACTGCTGGTCTTCGACGGGCTCAAAGATGAGCTCGCCAGATGCCGGGTCAGAAAGCTCCACGGCGCCGGTCAGCACGTCGACGTACTGGTAGGACTGACGGGCGCGACGGCCGCGGCGCTCCTCCACCTCGACGATAAAGAGAGAGTCGTGGGTCTGCAGCAGCACGCCGTCACGCTCGACGACGCGCGAGCGGCCCATGTTGGCGCGCACCTTGAAGTGCGAGCCGGTCATATGAGAAAGCTTGTCGTGGATTTCCGCGATTTTGTTTGCGTGCTCTTCGAGTTCCATGTGCATAACCTTCCGGGGGGCGCGCAATGAGCGCACTCCCAGTGCTATCAGGGTGTTTTGGGGACGTGGATAGTACCAGCCACAGGCGCAGATAATATGGATTCATCGGAATACTACGCACTGCAAGCCCATATGGGGCTATATACGCACCTTTTAAATCATGTCCGGATCGAAGACGGCGCGCTTTTTCTTGGGCTTGGCACACTTCTTGGCCGTAACAGGCGCCGAAGACTCGGTAGGGCGATAACGCTCGGGCACAGCGCCGTCGCGAAGTGTCAGTGCAAGACCGATGAACTGGTCTTTTGTGAGCGACTCGGCACGGCAGCCGCCGTCGATGGCCATAAGGTCGAACGCGGCATCAAGCTGGGCGCGCTCCCACTTCTCACATGCCGCCATGGAGTTGCGCAGGGTCTTGCGGCGCTGGGCGAAAGCCGCGTCGACGACCTCGATGGTCGCCGCGGCATCTTCTGCGCTCAGGGCATCGCAGGCAGGCACGCGCTGCAGGCGCACCACGGCGCTCTCCACATGAGGTTCGGGAAAGAAGCTGCGCGCAGGAACCTGGAAGCGCCCAACGACCTGGGCGAACAGCTGGAGCTTCACCGTATAGGCGCCATAAATCTTGGACGAGGGGAGTGCGCAGATACGGTCGGCCACCTCGCTTTGCACCATGACCGTGGCGTCCTGGATAAACGGCCACTCCTGGAAATACTGCAGGATGAGCGTGGCTGCCACCGCATAGGGAAGGTTTGCGACCCAAGCGCTCGGATAGTCGGGCAAATCGGCGAGGGCGGCGTTCTTGGCACGCAGACCGGCGAGCGCCTCGGAAATCTGGGCGGGCGCGACCTTCGTGGCGTCGCCCATCACAAGGGCGAAGCGCTCGGAATACTCGGCCGTCACCTCGCCCAATGGACCCTGCATGTCGGCATCGGCCTCGATGGCGACCACGGCGGCGGCACGAGGCAGAAGCGCGCAGGTGAGCGTGCCGCAGCCAGGACCGACCTCGAGCACCGTCTGCGTGGGCGCAACGTCGGCAAGCTCGAGGATGTGGGCGACGACGGTATCGTCTACCAGGAAGTTCTGTCCCAGCTCATACTTCGCCTCAAGCCCGAAGGCGTCAAGCATGGAGCGGATCGCGCTGCGGTTTGCCATTTTGGACACAGCCATCGGGTTGTCCCCCTGTCGGAATCGTCGGTGGTACTAGCGTAGGTCGCGTGCAGCCTGGGCGGCATGCACAAGGTCGCTTGCCCAGGCAGATACGTTGGAAAGCAGCGCCGCGTCGAAGTTGGGCCCATAGGCGCAGCCAGGTCTCGGGGCCTGCCCAAAGCCCACGAGGTCATGCGTGGCATACAACTCGAAGTCAGCCATGCGAAGCGAGGATCGGGAGCAACTTACAAGCGCATCGTAGCCGAAGGGGTCGCCTCCCGCACCCACCACAAAGAGGTCGAGCGGGCGTCGGCACTCCAGGGGACGCACGGGGCGCTGCCCCAACAGGTAGCGTTGGCACCACAGGGGCTGCATGCGGTCGAGCACGGCTTTGAGCTGCGAAGGCGGCCCCGAGAAGTACACGGGAGCCACCAAGGCAAGCGCATCTGCCGCTTGCAGGCGCTTGATCAGGCACGCAAAGCCAGGGCGACCCCCGGCCCCCTCGCGCGCATCGAGCACGCAGGCGCCGGTGCGCTCGCACGCACCGCAGCCCACGCAACCCCGCACTTCGTAATCAGAGAGGAACAACGGTTCAGACACCGCACCGGCCGCAGGCAGGACGCGTTCGAGCTCGGCGGCAAAGCGGGCGCATGCACCGTGGCTACGCGGGCTGCCCACAAGCACGGCGACGCGGAGCATGTCTGCGCCCTCGCTACGCACGGCCCCTCCCCTACCCTCGTGCGCCCGCAAGCGGCGCGGGGCGATCGAAGATGCGCCGCGCGAGCTCGTAGGCATCGCGATACGTGTCAGCGGGTTCGTCGCCGCAGCGCTCACGGCGAAGGTCCGCCACAAACTCAGCGGTGCGAGCGATATAGGCAGGCTCGCACTGTGTGCCGCGCAAGGGCTCGGGCGCCATGTAGGGCGCGTCGGTCTCAAGGACAAGCTGACCGCGACCAAGAGCAGCCACGGCATCACGCGTGGGTTCGTTTCGCTTGAAGCTCACGGCGCCACCGATGCCGAGCACGCAGCCCATCTCGAGGAACGGGGCGGCGTCTTCGGGCCCGAGGTCGAAGCAGTGCAGAACAGCCCCGCCCTCACGAGGCAGGCCGACCTCGGCCATGATCTGCGCGGCCTCGTCGTGAGCCTCGCGCACATGCAACGAAAGCGATGCGTTCAGGCTGCACGCCAGCTTGAGCTGCTCTCGGAACACCTCGCGCTGCACCTCGCGCGGCGAGAGGTCGTAGTGGTAGTCCAGGCCGATCTCGCCCACGCCGCAGCAGATGGGTTCGGCCAGAAGGCGCTGCATGGCCGCATGTGCCTGGGCATCGAAGCCCTTGGCATTGTGCGGATGGCACCCCACCAGAAGACGCACCTCGGGCATCACCGGGGGCTCCCCAAGCGCGTCGAGCACGCCGGCACTACGCCATGCTTCGAGAATCTCAGCGCACTCGCGCTGCCAGCGGTCAAGATCTGCAAGCACCGCCTGGGGGTCGCGCGCGTCATCGGCAGAATCGACGACCGTCACCAAAAAGCGCACGCCGGCCACGGCCGCACGCGCAAGGGCGAGCGCGGCATCTATGTGCCTCAGGCTCGTGAGGTGCGTGTGACTCTCGGCTATGGGGCCCGATGCCGCGGGAAGCGCGAGCGGCGCCTGCTTCTTCGTGCAGAAGAAGCAGGCGTGCTCGGCATGGGTGGGCGATAAGAGCTCGGGATTTAGCACGGCAGGTTGGCCATGTCGAGGCGCGGGAAGAGGGCGTCGCCCTTCTCCACAGGCTGGCCGCCCTCGAACTGACCCCAAGCGCAGGCGGCCTCAAGGTCGCAGCAGGGCTCGCAGGGCAGACCGATACGGCGCATGACCTCGGCCGACGTTGCCGGCGTGAAGGGCTCGAGCAGCGTGGCGGCGATGCGGATGGCCTCGATGAGACCCCAGATGACGAAAGCCAGCTCCTCGGCGTTGGCCGGGTCCTTGGCGAGCGCCCAGGGGGCCTTGTCCTCGATGTAGTGGTTGGCGACGGCCACGAACTCCATGACGTCCTTCGCGGCGCCCTGGTAGTCGAAGGCGGCCATCTTCTGCGCATAGCGGCCGTAGATGCCCTGGGCGGCCTCGAGCAGCGGGCTCGTGCGCTGCTCCCAGCCCTCGCCACGGGCGGGGCTTGCGCCCTCGAAGTACTTGGCGCTCATGTTGAGCGAGCGACTCACGAGGTTGCCCCAGCTGTTGGCCAGGTCGGCGTTGTAGACCTGCGCCATGCGCTCGAAGCTGATGGCACCGTCCATGCCGTGCGACACGTCGGTCATGAAGTAGTAGCGGTAGCCCTCAACGCCGAGGAAGTCGATGACCTGCTGGGGGAAGATGGAGTTGCCGCGGCTCTTCGACATCTTCTCGCCCTTGCCCGTCTCGGGGTTCTTGACGAGCAGGAAGCCATGCGCCAGCACGTGCTCGGTCACAGGCAGACCGGCGGCCATGAGCATCGCGGGCCAGATCACGCAGTGGAAGCGGATGATGTCCTTGCCCACAATGTGCTGCTGAGCAGGCCAGAAGCGCGCAAAGCGCTCGGCGGCCTCGGGGTCGCCATAACCGGCGGCCGTGATGTAGTTGATGAGGGCGTCGAACCACACATAGGTCACGTGGTCGGGATCGAAGGGCAGCGGGATGCCCCAGTCGAACGTGGTGCGCGTGACGGAGAGATCCTTGAGGCCGCCCTCGACGAAGCTCACGACCTCGTTGCGGCGAATCTCAGGCTCGATGAAGTCGGGATGGGCGGCATAGAAGTCCAGCAGCGGCTGCTGGAACTCGGAAAGCTTGAAGAACCAGCTCTCCTCCTGGATGCGCTCGAGCGGACGCTTGCAGTCGGGGCACAGCGGGATGGCGGTCTCGTCGTAGTTGCCGTCCTCGTCGGTGTTGGCGTGGCGCACGTCGGTCTCGGTGAAGTAGGTCTCCTCAGGCACGCAGTACCAGCCCTCGTAGGTACCCTTGTAGATGTAGCCCTTCTCCTTGAGGTCCTCCCAGAAGTGCTGCACCGCCTTGATGTGGCGCTCCTGGGTGGTGCGGATGAAGTCGTCGTTGGTGATCTCGAGCGTGCGCCAAAGCTCCTGGAAGGCAGGGGCCTGGGAGTCGCACCACTGCTGGGGCGTCATGTCGTGGGCAGCGGCCGAGTCGGCGACCTTCTGGCCGTGCTCGTCGACGCCGGTGAGGAACAGCGTGTCATAGCCGTCCATGCGACGGAAACGCGCCTGAACATCGGCCACGATGGTGGAGTAGGCCGTGCCCAGGTGCGGGGCGGCGTTCACATAGTAGATGGGCGTGGTGATGAAGTACGTGCCCTTATCTTGGGGCTTGTGGTCGGCGCAGCCGCAATCGCACATGGTGGGTAGCCTTTCGACGCATTGCACCGGGACGCTCCCGGCGCTTTCTAGACAGATGGGATAATCGTATCATCTGCGCTTCCTTGCAAAGCGCTTGGCACACAGGGTCACATACAAGTTGCGCCGCCGACAAGCAAAAAGAAAGGGCCGGCTTCGGACGCAATCCGTTGCCAGCCCATTGAGATGCGATTGTTGGCGAGTGAGCGAACCCACCCGGACCCGTGACGCAATGCAGCCACGGACAAACCCTCGCCCACCTCGACCTGCGGTGCGGGCAGCCCTACGCGGCCGTCCTGCCCTACTCCTGCGCGGCTGCCTCTGCCGCGGCCTTCGCCTCGGCCTCGGCCTTCTTCTTGGCTGCCATCTCGGCCTTGAGCTTGGCTGCCTTGGCGGCCTTCTCAGCTGCAGCCTGCTCGCGGCGCTGGCGCTCCTGAGGGCTCACCTCGTAGACCTCCACCACGCGCTCCTGGGCGGGGTCGGTGTAGTGGTTGAGCATGCTGAGGGCGCCCTCATGGCACGCCTCGATGCAGCTGCGGCACTGGATGCAGCGAAAGCGGTCAATCGACCAGGTCAGCGCCTTGCGATCGACATCAAGCGCCTGGGTGGGGCACACGCTTGCGCACAGGCCGCAATACCTGCACGAATCGGGCTCGAGATGCACACGCCCCTTCGTCTGCTCGAAAAAATGTGGCTTCTCCAGGGGATAGAGCCTCGTTGCGGGCTTGGAGAAAAGGCTCTTGAGGGTCATGCGCCCGAGCTTGAATTCTGCCATGATGTGTTACCTCCCTTAGCGCTCGGCGCAGCTGATGCACGGGTCGATGGTCAGGATGATGTTGGGGACGTCGGCCAGGTCGCAACCGGCAAGCGCGCCCGCCATGCCGGGGATGTTCGCCGATGTGGGAGTGCGCACACGGAAACGGTCGAGGAACTTGGTGCCGTTGCCGCGCACGTAGTAGAACGCCTCGCCGCGGGGCTGCTCAACGCGCATGAAGGCCGAGGAGCCCTCCTCGGGGTTACCCTTCACGTCGACGCGCACCTCGCCGGCCGGGATGCGGCCCACCATCTCGTTGATGATGTCGATGGACTGGCGCACCTCCTCGATGCGCACCTTGCAGCGGGCGTAGCAGTCACCCTCGGTAGACACCACGGGGCGGAAATCATACAGCTTGGAGTAGGCGTCGATGCCCGCCATGCGCACGTCCATCTCAATGCCACTTGCACGACCAAACGGGCCCACGCAGCCGTAGTTGATGGCATCCTGCTTCGAAAGGTAGCCCACGCCCACCAGGCGGTTCTTCACCGAGTCGTCCATGAGGAACGTGTTGGCAATCTGGTCATACTCCTCAAGCAGGCTTGCAAGGACGCCGCAGATGGCGTTGAGCTCGGTGTTCTCGATGTCCTTGAAGACACCGCCGGGGGTGCAGACCGACAGGATCACGCGGCCGCCGGCCGTCTTCTCAAAGATGTCGAGCACGTGCTCGCGCAGGCGCCAGGTGTGCATGAAGAGGCTCTCGAAGCCCATGGCGTCGGCCGCAAGGCCCAGCCACAGAAGATGTGAATGAATACGCGACAGCTCATGCCAGATAACGCGCAGGTACTGGCCGCGCTCGGGCACCTCGATGCCCATGAGGCGCTCGACTGCCTGGCTGTAGCCCATGGAGTGACCGAAGCTGCAGATGCCGCAGATGCGCTCGGCCACGTGCACAAAGTGCTTGTAGTCACGCTTCTCAACGAGCTTCTCGAGGCCGCGGTGCACGAAGCCGATCTGGGGGACGGCCTCCACCACACGCTCGTCCTCGAGCACGAGGTCGAGGTGCACGGGCTCGGGCAGCACGGGGTGCTGGGGGCCGAAGGGCATGACGGTCCTGGTTGCCATAGCTCAGGCCTCCTATTCCGCCGCCGCAGCGGGCTTGGCGGCTGCGACAGGCTTGGCCTTGCCTTGCGGGGCCTGGGCCATGGGTGCGGGAATGTGCAGGTGATAGAAGCCTCCGCGGTAGTCGAGGTTCATGTCGACCACGGTGAGGCCGTAGAGGTCGTGCATCTCGTTCTCAAACATGAACGCCACGGGGTAGATGCCGCCCACGCTGGGAATCTCGTCGGAAGAGCTTACGCAGACGCGCAAGTTGGCCACCTCGTTGGTCGCATCGTCCACGAAGGAATAGAGCAGCTCGAAGGCGTCGTCGCCGTTGCGCGAGGCGCAGCACTGAGCGAAACGCCAGCCCTTGGCCTTGTACGCCTGGGCAGCGCCGACGAGCTCGCCCAGGGTCGTCTCGATGAAATCTACCTGTGCCATGCCTTAAGCCTCCTCATGGACGACGTCTGCCTCGTGGGCAATCTGCTCGTCCTGCTGGGTCGTCATGTGAACGCGGCGCAGCGTCTGCTCCTGCTCGCCGGGGGCCGACATGTGGCCCTGCGGAAGCGGGGCGCCCGCGGCGAGGGCGGCGCGCTTCTCCTCAAGCACTGCCAGGCCCTTTACCACGCCGTCGATGATGGACTGGGGACGCGCGGCGCAACCGGGCACGTACACGTCGACAGGGATGACCTTGTCCACGCCGCCCTTCACGTTGTAGCAGTCGTGGAAGATGCCGCCCGAGCAGGCGCAGATGCCCACGGCCACAACGACCTTGGGCTCGACCATCTGCTCGTAAATCTGCTTGATGACGCCCTCGGCCTGCTCGTTGACCGAGCCGGTGACCAGGAAGATATCAGCGTGCTTGGGGTTGCCCGTGTTGATGATTCCGAAGCGCTCCACGTCATAGAGAGGCGTGAGACACGCCAGGACCTCGATGTCGCAGCCGTTGCAGCTTGCGCCGTCGTAGTGGATGAGCCACGGGGACTTGCTTGTAAAAGACATGTGCCCCCTCCTAGAAGATGATAACGCCGCTGCTCAGATAGTAGAACAGCGAGAAGTTGACGATGCTGGCCACGAGCGCCACGCCCCAGGCGCCCTTGAGCATGACCTGCCACTTGACGCGGGCGAAGTTGTTGTCGATCAGGATCTCGATGAACCAGACGATAGCGACGACAACGATAGCAAGCAGGATGGACAGCGGGTTGGCATTGATGAAGAACATGCCGACCCAGCCCAAGAAGAGCACATTCTCGTACCAGTGCGTGACCTCGACGATGGCCAGCACGCGGCCGCTCATCTCGGTGGTGGCGCCACGGACGAGCTCCTGGTGAGCGTGGTGCGCCATGGAGAGGTCGAAGGGCGACTTGCGCAGCTTGATGGTAAGCACGAAGAGCAAGCCCAGGAAGATGAGGGGCATGCACACGGCCAGGGTGGCGTCGCCGGCAAAGAGCGAGGAGACATCGAAGGAACCCTTGCCCTGAGTGGCGGAGGTGGTGAGGTAGAGCGCGACGCCCACGAAGAGCACCATGGGCTCGTAGGACATGACCTGCAGGATCTCACGCTGGGCGCCGGTCTGTGCCATGGAAGAGGGCGACAGGTAGCACGCCAGGATGAAGAACAGGCTCGACAGCGTGATGAGGAAGACGCACAGCAGGAAGTTGCCGCCGCAGAAGAAAACGGCGCCCGCGACGATGGCAGCGAGAAGCGCCAACACGACCAGGCAGGTCATCACAGGGTCGAGTCGGCTGGTGTCCTTCTCAAGAAGCTTGCGCATATCGTAGTAGGGCTGCAGCAGAACCGGGCCGCGCCTGCCCTGCATGCGGGCCGTGATGATGCGGTCGGCGCCGGCCAGAAGGCAACCCAGCACGGGCGCCAGGATGATGAAGGCGCACACCGCCACAATGGTGAGGGCCATTTAAATCACGCTCCCCATGAGGTTGATGAAGACGTAGCTGAGGCCCACAGAGCAGGCGATGCCCGCCAAGGCGATGAGGATGCAGACAATGGAACCGATGCGAGAAAGCTGCTTCTCGTCGAAGATGGACTCCATGTACCAGGCACGCTGGGCCGTGGAGACCTCGCCGCCCAGGGCGCCGGCGAAGCTCGTCTGCGACAGGCCCACGCCGCCCAGGTGCGGCATCTCGGCCAGGGAGGAGCGCTTCTTGGCGCGCAGGGCCACGATGAGCGGCACGATCACGACGACCACGGCACTCACGGCCATGATGGTCAGGTCGGACAGGCTGGGGGCCAGCATCGAGCCACCCACGAGACGCTTGACATAGGGAGTCACGATCGTCGAGCTCACCCAGGGCAGGGCCACGGCGAGGGCGACGACGCCGAAAGCCATGACGGCAAGTGCCGCCCACTCGCTCTTGTGGACGTCCCTCTCAAGGTTATCTTGACCCTGAACGTTGCACAGGATCTTGCCGAGCCACTTGGCCCAGAAGAAGAACGTGGCGGCGCTGCCGAAGCCCATCATGACGATGAGCATGAGCACGCCTGAATCGATGAAGGCACCCAGGGCAGCCCACTTGGAGATGAGCATGCCGAAGGGAGCGACGAACATACCGCAGATGCCCAGTGCCATGAGGCACGCGAGCTTGGGCATGCGGGAGACGAGCGCGTCCATGCTCTCGATGTCACGGGAGCCGATGTGGTGCTCAGCGGTGCCCACGCACAGGAAGAGCAGCGACTTGGCCACAGCGTGGAAGATGAGCAGGAACACGCCAGCCCACACGGCCGCCGCCGTGCCGATGCCAGCGCAGGTGACGATGAGGCCGAGGTTGGCGACCGTGGAGTAGGCCAGAACGCGCTTGGCGTTGGACTGGGAGATAGCGATGAGCGAGCACACGAGGAACGTGGTGGCGCCCACAAGCATCACGGAGATGCCCACGGGGTTGAGCGCGGTCGTGTTGCCACCCGCGGCGAGGTAGGTGCCCATGAGGGGCGACAGGCGAATCAGCAGGAAGACGCCGGCCTTGACCATCGTGGAGGAGTGCAGAAGGGCACTCGTGGGCGTGGGCGCAACCATGGCGCCGAGCAGCCACGTATGGAAGGGCATCTGGGCGGCCTTGGTGAGCGCCGCAAAGGCGAGCAGGGCCAGCGGCAGCATGGCGAGGCTGGCAGAGGCGCCGCCGCGGCTCACGAAGGTGCTGAGCTCGAGGGTGTGCATCTGCGAGCCCATGTAGATGAGGGCAAGCGTGAACGCGATACCGCCGAGCATGTTCATCCAGATCTGACGGAACGAGTTGGCCGTGGCCTCCGCCGTCTTGGTATAGCCGATGAGGAAGAACGAGCAAACGGTGGTGACCTCCCACATGGTGAGCATCCACATCAGGTTGTTGAAGAGCACGAGACCGAACATAGCGGAGAGGAAGGCGAACATCACCGCGAAGAAGACAGGTTGGCGATCGGGCGCAGACTCCTTGCCCTGAGCGGCGAGCTCGTCTTGATGATGCTGGAAGTCACGCATGTAGCCGCAGGCGTACACGATGATGCCGCTGCCGATGATGCCCACGATGAGCACCATGATGGAGCTGAGCGTGTCGATGTAGACCGGACGCAGCACGTGCACGCTGTGCGCAACGCCGAACTCAAGCACGCACACCGCAATGGCCTGGATGCATGCGAGCGCCAGCACGCCCATACGGCGGGCGTTGATGGCACGCCAGGCAACGTAGGCGGCGAGCAGCAGGTCGATGGCGAAGCACACCCAATCGAGCCACGGCATGCTATCCCTGTAGTACGTGCCCGCGCCCCTGAGATGGGCACTTGCCAGGGTGATGCTGGCGATGATGATGACGGCGGCCGAAACGTACACGACCGCCTCGCGCACCCTGCGTCCCGGGGCCAGCAGACAAAGAACCGCCGCCACCAGCGGGATGAGGATGAGCAGGCCGATGATACCCACGTTGCCTCCACTCTCGAATAGATCCTTCAAGCCGACGGGAAGAGTCCCGTCTGCCTTTACGTAATATCACGAGTTAGCCGTCTGCAATGTGTGGGTGCTGTGACCCTCCCGACGTTGCCGTTATTTGTCGGCAGGCGGGCAAAGCGGTGGGCAAACGGGCATGCCCGACGGTAGAATGTGAGGCGTGAAAGGAAACGCGTTCTGAGCAGCCCTGCAGGGCAACGGGAGGTCGGCATGACAATCGGCGCATCGCAAGAGGCCAAAGGATCGCTCACACTCGTAGGCACCCCCATCGGCAACCGCGCCGATCTGTCGAGCCGCGGGCTTGAGGCCTTGCGCCAGGCCGACACCGTGCTTGCCGAAGACACCCGCGTCTCGGGCAAGCTTTTGAGCTCGCTGGGTGTGGAGGCAAGGCTTGAGCGCTGCGACGAGAACGTCATCGCCGAGAAGGCGGCCGGGCTCGTGCGCCGCATGATGGCCGGCGAACGCATGGCGTTCGTCTCCGACGCGGGCATGCCCGCCGTGGCCGACCCGGGCGCACGCCTGGTGGACGCATGCCGCGATGCCGGCGTGCCCGTCGATGTGATTCCCGGACCCTCGGCCGTGACCTGCGCGCTGGCGCAGTCCGGCTTTGCCTGCGAGGCATTCTACTTCGGCGGCTTTTTGCCCCGAAAGGACGGCGAGAGGGCGCGAGTGCTCAAGGCGCTGGCAGGCCTGCCTGCGGTGCTTGTGTTCTACGAGTCTCCCCACCGCGTGGCCGACTCGCTGGGTGCCATCGCCGGGGTGTTCCCGCGCCGCCGCGTGGCGCTGGCCCGCGAGCTCACAAAGATGTTCCAGGAAGTGGTGCGCGCAAGCGCGACCGAGATGGTAGAGCTCATGGCCGAGCGCGGAGAGCCCAAGGGCGAGTGCGTGCTGCTCGTAGACGCCCCCGATGCCGAGGAGCTTGCTGCCTGGGAGCGCAAGATGGCGGCGCTGGAGCTGGGAGCCGCGGGCGCCGGCGAGGGTGAGGACGAGGAGTTCGACCTCGACCGTGCCATCCGCGCAGGCCTCGCCGCCGGCAAGCGCGCGACGGCCCTGGCCAAAGAACTCGCCCGCTGCTGCGACACTCCGCGCCCAGAGATCTACGAGCGGATTTGCGAGCTGGGGAAAGAGGGGTAGCGAGGGGGACCAGGATCGCGCGCGAGCGAGACGGCGAACGCGCGGACATGGACGCCAGCGGGCGGATGCCGGTGGACACGCGTGCCCGTGCGGGCGGATATGCGCCAACAAGCGTACGTCCTGACGGATTAACATACATTTCAGGATTTTGAAAAACGCGCTAACTGGTGTTTTGTTGATTTAACATACATTTGGAGCAGTGAAATGTATGTTAAATTGCACAGCCGAGTTCCTTCTTGCACAAAAACGGCCCCACCAAGCGCGTGCCTGATGGGGCCGTCGTCGATGTAAGTTGCCTAGGGCACCGCTGCGCCCCCGCTCTGCCCATGCGCACATCCGCCAGCATGCGTCCACGGCGTGCAAGCCCCCAACTCAATGGCGCTCGGCCTTATTCGGGAAAATATTTCCCAGACTGCAGCAGCGTGCCTACTCCGTCCGATGAGAATACGTGCAGGTGCCGCTCAACTGGGATTTCGCTAGTTACATAGGTCCCCGCGCTTGTAAGCGTAAATGGCGCCCCTGACATAGGGGGCACGAGCGGGAGAGACTGCGACTCGAACGTCGCAGTGCAAAACGCCGCTATGTATGACGCGTCGCCCATATAGTCGCCTATGAATTCTCCGGCGAAATAGTTCATGTTCGCTGCGTCGTAGTCCTGATTGTCTTTCCATATAAGCTTGTAGGCGCTGCCGTCTCGCCCGAAAGCCATAAACCATATGCCCACGGCAATTTCTTCAACCGCTCCCTCAGGATATCCCGCCTGGACCGTTGCCCCGTAAAAATGCCAACGGTCGTCCTCGGAATAGTCGTCGTAGTACCAGTTTCCCGCAATTGAACACGGGCGGCCCTCGTACATGTCCTGTCCATCGAGCTGGTATGTCCCCTGCGCCTGGCCGGCGTCGGCAGGAAGGGCATACTGCTCGACAAATGCGGCGTCATCTGCAGAAATCACGTCGTTGATTTGATACCGGCCGAAAATCTTCTGGAACCGGGCAGCCAGCATATCCCCGTCTGGCTCGTCGGCATGGGCCATGGGTACACAGCCAACGCCAGCCCCCACCGCCATCGCGGCTCCTGCCACCTTGACTAGTTCACGACGAGAGATAGCCATGCCAACCACCCTTCCTATCGTTACCTGTCACAGCAATGATATCAGGGGTGCTTTAGTACAGTCCAGTCGTGAGGGCGAAGTCGAGGGCACGGGGGCGGATGCCGGGGTAGTGGCCGAGCCAGGTTTGGGCAAAGTGGAGTTGGTCGAAACCTGCGGAGAGGCAGGCCTCGTCGGAAGGAAACTCGCAAGCACAGATGTCGGCCAGGCGCAGGGAGATGAGAGCTCGAGTCCAGGAAAGCACGGACGCGTCCATGGTCTTGATGGCGGCGGCGCAGGCGCACTCGGGACACACCACGCCGCCCTCGCTGATGTCGAAGGCAACCCTGCCCGCCTGCGCCAGCTCGACTGGCTCGCCACAGCGCACGCAGGTGTCCAGACACGGCCGAAAACCCTGCATGGCGGCCGCCTTGAAGACAAAGGCGGCCGTAAGCAGGGGCAATACGGGGGACGGTGCCACCTCAAGGGCCTCCAGCGAGGCTGCAAGCAGGGGCAGCAGGCGCGGGTCGTGGTTGCCCTCCACCGTGAGCTCGCAGGCACAGTCGAGCGCGGCATCGACAAGCACCGCTCGGTCGTAGTCAGCGGCGACGTTGGCATGCGAGCGCACGAGGCGCGCCTCGCTCACGATAGGCAGACCCCTCCCCTCGCTCACCAAAAGCTCCACCTCGTTGCCCAGGTTCATGGCGCCGGCCAGCTTGGCAGAAGGTTTGCGCGCACCCTTGGCGACGACGCGCAGCTGCCCCGCGCAGTCAGCCAGCAAGGTAACGATGAGGTCGCATTCGGCGAGCTTCGTGCGGCGAAGGACTATGCCGTGTGCCTTGAACTTGCCCGACAAGGAGGCGTCCTAGAGGCTCGTGGCCAGGCGGTCGAAGTCGAGCAGAATCTGGCTTGCATGCAGGCACATGAGCTCGACGGCACCTGCCTCGAAGAGCTCGACGGCCTCGGCAACGGTGCGGGCGTCGGTGGTGGCACGCACGGCAACGCCGGGCTCGACAGTGGCACACACGAGGCGCACGTCCTCAGGCGTGGCGCAGCGCTCGGCTCCCGTGCAGGCGACGACGTAGTCGAGGTGCGCGGAAGAGATGGCGTCGACGGCCTGGCAGAGTACCTGCGGGGTCAGCTGGCCGCACTCGATGGCCACGCCCACCGCAAGAGCGCCGTCGCAGCAGTCGTCATCGTCATGACCGCAGCCGCAGCCACACGCGTCATCATCACAAGCGTGATCGTGATCATGGCCGCAGGCACAGTCATCGTCGTCGCAGGCGCAGTCGTGATCACGGCCTTGCTCGCATGTGCAGCCCTCGTCATCGCAACCGCAAGCGCACTCGTGGGTGTGCTTGCTGGCACCCGCGTCGTCGCGGTCGCAATCGTGGTCATGCCCACAGGCACAACCAGCCTCGTCGTCCTCGCAGGTACAAGTCTCATCATCGCAGTCACAGCCGCAATCATGGTCATGGCCGCAGGCGCAAGCATCCTCGTCCTCGCACTCTTCGCCGTCGGCGCGGGCGGTGCGAATCACGCTGAGCACGGGGTCCATGGCTTCGTCGAACTCGCCTTCGACAAGGGCGGCGGTGTTGGCGGCAAGGCACACCTCGCCCACACCCACCGAGGCGAGCATGGCGCACTCAAAACACAGGGCGTCACCGAGCACGCGCCCGTAGGGCCAGCCCAGAAGCGCGGTGACGCTCACGGGAAGACCCTCCTCGCCAAACGACCAGGCAAGGCGCGGTGCATCCCCCACCCAGGTCGCAAGCGCCTCGTGCCCCGCTCCGGCAGCCTCAAACGCCTGCTGCAGCGTGGCACCCGGGCCCGCAAGGGGACTGGCGAGCAGCGGGATGAGCCTAGCCGCAAGCTCCTGGCCCAGACCCTCCAGGTCGACCTCTTCGCCTTCGCACAAGCAAGACGCCAAACGCCCCAGTGTCTCTTCTGCCTGCGACATCTCGATCCCCTTCTCTTTGGTGAGTCGCCGCTTCAGGCGGCGTGCTGTCAAATGGCCCCGGCGTCCCCTGGGCCAATACAAAACGGGCGCCCTGCCGTGGCTGCTTGCCACCTGCAGGACGCCCTGATGTCTCAAAGCCTTACGCGCCCTCGCCGTAGCCGAAGCGCTTGATCTGCGCGGCGTCGCTACGCCAGCCGGGCTTCACCTTGACGTTGAGTTTGAGCATGACCTGGTTGCCGAGCAGGCGCTCCAGGTCGTGGCGGGCCTGCGAGCCGATGCGCTTGATCATCTTGCCGCCGGCGCCGATGACGATGCCCTTCTGACCCTCGCGCTCCACGTACACGGTGGCGTTGATGTGCGAGATGTTGGCCTTCTCGTCATAGCTCGTGGAGTCGACCTCCACGCCCACGGAGTGCGGCACCTCGTCGCGGGTGTTGAGCAGGACCTTCTCGCGGATGAACTCGGCCACCACGACCTCGGGGGTCATGTCGGTCTGCATGTCCACCGGGAACCACCGCGGACCCTGCGGCAGGTGCGCGGCCACGACCTGCAGGAACCCGTCGACGTTGAAGCCCTCCTGGGCGCTCACGACGATGGCCTCGTCAAACGGGCAGAACTCGCGCATGTGCTCCACCTGGGCGCGAGCCTGGTCCTGGTCGATGATGTCGGCCTTGGTCACCACGAGCACCTTGTAGGCGCGGCTCTCGGCCACGTGCTGGGCCACCCACTCATCTCCGCGACCCGCAGGCTGCGAACCGTCAAGCACCATGGCGACCACATCGACATCCTTGAGCGCGTTGAGCGCCGAGATGTTGAGCTCCTCGCCAAGGGCATCCACCGGCTTGTGCAGGCCGGGGGTGTCCACAAGCACGACCTGCATGTTGGGCTCGTTATACACGGCCGAGATGCGGTGACGCGTGGTCTGCGCGGTGGGCGAGGTAATGAGCAGCTTGTCGCCCACGATTGCGTTGATGAGCGTGGACTTACCGGCGTTGGGGCGACCGACCAAGCTCACGAAACCGCTCTTGAACGGGCCCTCGTAGGTGGCAGGGTGCATGAAGCGCGTCTCGTCCTCGTCGTCTTCCTGCGGAGCCTGGGCACCGGCGGCACCCTGGGAGGCAAAGAAGGCGTCGATGAGGGCGGTGCCGGACAGGCCGTCGGGGTTGTCGAAGCCAACGACGTCGTCCTCGTCGTCCCAGTCCTCGTCATCGTCGTCGAAGTCCTCGTCGCCCTCAGAAGGCAGGTCCTGCCAAAGAACGGGCTGGCTGGTAGTCGGCTTGGCGACGGGGCGGGCGTCGGTGCCTTCGGCGGCGTGGTCCACCGTGGGGCCGATGTTGATCTGCTCGGGCGGCACGCCCGTGAAGTCGGCCAGGTAGGAGCGCTCGAGCGCCTCCATCTCCTCAGCCTCGCGAGTATCCTCGTGGTCGTAGCCCATGAGGTGCAGGCAGCCGTGCGACAGCAAGAGACGCATCTCGTCGGCCGGATCGTTGCCAAACTCAGGAGCCTGCTTGGCCACAACCGAGGGGCAGATGATGAGGTCGCCCACCATGAAGGGCTCGCCGTCCTCCACGTCGTCGGGGTCGTCGATGTTGAACGACAGCACGTCGGTGGGCTTGTCGATGCCGCGGTACTCCAGGTTCAGGCGGTGAATCTCGTCGGCGTCGACGAAACTGACCGAGACCTCGCAAGGCTCGGGGCAACCCTCCCCCTCAAGCACGCACGCCACCAGGCGCTCGATTTCCTCAGCGCTCAGGATATCCTGTTCTACCTCGTCGTTTATCTCAATGCGCATGTCCATGCTGTCGCAGCCTTTCTTGTCATACGGCAACTCGGATGTAACACGGGACCACCGCGGCGCAGCAGGCAAGGGCGAGGCGCGCAATGCACAGCCTCTTGCCCGATGCGGCCGCAGCGGCCCCGCAGGTTTCTTATTCCGTGGCTCCCTGGTAGCCGTTGGGGTTCATGCTCTGCCACTTCCAGGAGTGGGCACACATGTCGTCGATGTCGTACTGGGCCTCCCAGCCCATGAGCTCCTTGGCCTTCGAGGCGTCACAGTAGGTCTCGGCGATATCCCCGTCACGACGCAGGCAAATCTCGTAGGGCAGTTCCTTGCCACAGGCACGCTCAAAGGCATGGATGACGTCAAGCACGCTGTAGCCGTGGCCCGTGCCCAGGTTGAACACATGCACGCCGTGCTTGCCGCGCATGTAGTTGAGGGCGGACACATGGCCACGTGCCAGGTCGACGACGTGGATGTAGTCGCGCACGCCGGTGCCGTCGGGCGTGGGGTAGTCGTCACCGAAGACGTTGATGTGGTCGAGCTGACCCACGGCGACCTTGGCCACGTAGGGCACGAGGTTGTTCGGGATGCCCTTGGGATCCTCGCCGATGAGACCGCTCTCGTGGGCGCCGATCGGGTTGAAGTAACGAAGGAGCATGACGTTCCAACGCTCGTCGGCCGTGTAAAGGTCGCGCAGCATCTGCTCGTTCATCGTCTTGGTACGACCGTAAGGGTTCGTGGCCGGCTTGAGCTCGGAATCCTCGCGCACGGGCACATGGTCGGGCTGGCCATAGACGGTGGCCGAAGAGGAGAACACGATGTCGTACACGCCGTGGTCACGAAGGGCGCGTGCGAGCTCGAGCGTGCCGCCCAGGTTGTTCTGGTAGTACTCGATGGGCTTGTGCACCGACTCGCCCACCGCCTTGTACGCGGCGAAGTGGATGGCGCCGCAGATGGGCTGCTCGTCGAAGATGCGGTCGAGAAGCGCCCCGTCCTTCACATCGCCCTGGTAGAAGGCACGAACCTTCTTGCCCGTGATGCGCTCGACGCGCTTGAGGGCGACCTCGCTGGCGTTGGACAGGTCGTCGATCACGACGACGTCATAGCCAGCGTTGAGCAGCTCGACGCAGGTGTGGCTGCCGATGAAGCCGGCACCGCCCGTGACAAGGATGCAAGGCTTTTCGGACTCAGTTACCGTATCGGTCATACATGTTCCTTTCTCAATCAAATACGCTTCCTGGTACAACCCCTTGGGCCATGAGCGGCCCTCTTTGAACGTGAACGTATGCGCGCAACGGCGAGGCCACAAGGGCCGTGGACGCAGGTTCGCCCGAGTACGACCAGCCGACCCGGATGCTCGTCGGCCTTGGTCTTGACGGGCGTTGCATGCTCCACAAGAGCCGCCACCTCGTCCATGGTACGCCGCAGATGTTTCTTTTTAAGCCTGCATTCCCAGACAACAACAACTGTCCAGCCGGCATCGACGAGCTCGGTTGAATCACGTGCGTCCCTGGCCTGGTTTCGGGCAAACTTCGCAGACCAGAACTCGACGTTGGACGACGGTGTGCTGGGATGGCAGTAGGGACACCGGTGCCAAAAGCAGCCGTGCACGAAGATTGCCACGCGCTTGCCCGGATAGGCTACATCAGGCTTGCCGGGGGCCTTCTTCCACTGCAGGCGATACCCGCTGAGACCGCGTTTGCGCAGGTAGGTGCGCACCACAATCTCAGGCTTCGTGTCGCGGCTGCGGTTGCCCTGCATCGAGTGACGCACGGCAAGACTCGTCGCAGCAGGTACGGCGGGTGAAGGCATGCCGGGCGACTCCCCTACTGCTGGACGGGCTCGGCCGCGCCCTGGCCCTCGGCATCGACCGGGGCAGCAGCCTCTTCGCCCGCGTCTGCGGGCTGAGCGTCTACGGACTGGGCCTCGGCGTCAGCCGGAGCGGCGTCTGCCGCAGGCGCGGCAGGGTCGCTTGCGGCCACAAGCTTGTCCTGCGAGGCAACGCTTGCCTGCGCAGGATCGAGACCGCCCAGAAGGACACGCACGAGCTCGTCGGAATCCTGGAGCTTCCAAAGCGAGCCATCTTTAACATAGATGAGCTCGACAGTCTGCGAAACCACTGGCACGTCAGGATTTGCCAGGCACGACGTGAGTACCGAGGCCAGGTGGGCCGTGAGCGCGGCGTCATCCATAGCCGCAAGAGTGTTGCGGGTCTCGGCGGTCGCAAGCTCGTTGGTCACCTGGGCCGTGTAGTCTTGGAAGACCTGGTTGAGGTCCTTGTTCGAGACGTTAACGACGACATGGGCGGTGTTGTTCTCAATCGAGATGGAGCTCACCTCGTAGGCAAGGCTGGAGAACATGGGGCCGTACACGTCGAGCGGGTCGAAGCCGGCAGCCACAAGGTCGCTGGTGTAGTCGGAGGCGAACAGCGACGTCGCGGTATCGCTCGTGAGGTCGGTGAGCTGGGCCATGTCGGCCTTGACGCCGTCATTGAGGGCCTGGGCGGCATCGGAGAAGCTCTGACCACAGCCAGACGCCATGAGCGTGCAAGCAAGCGCGCAGCAGGCAAAGATGGCCGGCACGGTGCGCATCTTCTTGGTAGACGAAAAAAGCATGTGCGCTCCTTCCCTAAGAAGCGTCAGTAACGATTGAACGTACACGGCACAATTATGCGCAGTCCTCGGCGGGTTTGGGGCAGGCAATGCCTTTTTCCAACGCGCCCACCACATCAAGAGCCTCTTCAAGCCCAGCGTGCAGCACGCACACGCCATTGGGCAGCACCTCAACGCGGCTCGAGAGGGCACCCAGCGGACTCTCCCACAAGCCGCAGGCAAACCCACGGGCGTCCTCGGCAGGCTTGAACGCCACGCGCCAGCCAAAGCCGTGCTCCATGCTGCGGCGCGCCTCGGCATTGGAGGCATCTTCGGCCAAGCCCGGGTAACGCGCCCACACAACGCGCGGATGATGCGCAAGGAACTGGGCGGCAACGAGAGCCCGGTCGCAACGCGCCTGCGTGACGAGAGCAAGCTGAGGCAGCATGTGTGCCAGAAGATCACGCACGCCGGACAGACTCGGCGCGGCCGCGTCCGGCGCGTCTGCCCCGATTGCCCTCATGAACCGCTCGAGGGCCCCCTCGCTGCGTGAGGCCACAAAAGCAAGGCCATCAAAGGCCTCGCCGAAAAGGTCACCGAGGTCCTCCACCGCGATGTCGGCGCCCATCTGGGGCGGACGACACAGATAGGGACCCGCGCCCTCGTTGACCACGACGCGCAGACCATCGCCAGAAGCGGGAGCCTTGAGCCAGGGGCGCAGCTCGTCGGCCTCGATGGAGCCCGTTGGCTCCACGTGCAGGGTCCTTCGCACCTCGAGCAACTCGACGCAGGTGTCCGCGTCGCAAAAAAGCGCCCTGCGCGCGGGTTCACCCGCAAGCAGGGCGCCAGTCTTGGCGTGCTCAAGTTGTGCCATGACCTGCTCGACAGCGAGACCCTGGCTAGCGATGGTGGAGAAGTTGCGGTCAGGATGCAGCACTGCCAAACCTAACGATTAGTCCAGGTCGTCGATGGCGGCCTGCACCTGGGTGCCATAGGGGTTGACGGCGGCCTGCAGCTGCGTGGCAGCAGCGCTGGGGGCGGCGGCAACAGCCTCGGAACCCGAGGGGGCAGACGTAATCAGCGGGAAGTTGGCCGAAGCGGCATCGGAGAACTTCTGAATAAGGGCGAGGTACTCGGTGCGGAAGTTCTCGCGGGAAACCTTGAGACGCTCGATCTCGTCGAGCTCGGTCTGCTTCTCGTCGAGAGCCTGGCGGATGACCTTGCGGGCCTGGTTGTCGGCGTCGAGACGAATGCGCTCGGCGTTGGACTTAGCCTCGGCAACGATGCGGTCGGCGGTCTGCTGGGCAACGATGAGAGCGGCGGAGAGCTGCTCCTCGGTGGCGCTGTAGATGTTGGGCTTGCCATTGTTGGCGGGAGCGGCGGGAGCTGCAGCGGGAGCAGCGGCGCGGGCGTCGGCCACAGCCTTGTCAGCCTCGGCGCGAACCTTCTCAATCTCGCCCTGGAGCTCGCCGTTCTTGGCCTCGGCGGCGGTCAGGCGGTTCTTGAGGTCTGCAATCTTGCGCAGCATCGCGTCGATGTCGCGGCTGATCTGCTCGAGGAACTCGTCGACCTCGCTGGGCTCGTATCCACGGCGCTTGGCCTCGGAGAACGTCTTCTGCTGAATCTCGGCGGGAGTGATAGGCATGGTAAGACCTTTCCTTCGTGCATTGCAGCCTCACGGCATCAGCCGAAGGCATCGGTAAACGGATGGCTAAAGTATAGCCAGAATCAGGCTCTCGGCGAGCTGCAGAACGATAATCGCAACCACAGGCGAAAAATCAATCATGCCCAGGGGCGGGATGATGCGCCTGAAGATGCCCAGATACGGCTCAGAGATGGAAGCGAGCACCGAACGGATGTCCTCGACCCACTTGGACGCGCCGTAGGGAATCCAGCTCATGAGCACATAGACGAGCAGGATGACGGAGTAGATGCGGAAGAGCTGGGCAATGGCAATAGAAAGCATCGGCTACCTCATCAGGCCCTGGCGCTTGAGGTCGGCCATGGTGACGTCGGAGACCTTCACGCCCTTGGGACAGACGGCGAAAAGCTTCTGCCCAAGCTCCTCGATCGTGGCGCCGCTGGCACAGCACACACCGAACGTGAAGTCGAGAATGCGCTGGCAGGTGGCGTCCGAAGAGCTGCGCATTGCGAGCACCACAGGGCGATGGTCGCCCAGCAGCACCTCAGCGACACGGCGGACGTCGTCGTAGCCGCGCGTGCGCACGATGACGGCATCGCTGGAAAACGTCGGTGGCTCGGCCACATGCGCGCTCGCTGCGGCCGGAGCGGGCGCAGGAGCAGACACAGCGGCGGACTTGGCGGGAGCCGCAGGGCGAGGCTCTGCGGCGGCCGGCCTGGCAGCAGGCGCAGCAGACTCCTGCATGGGAACCGGGCGCTTGGACGGCGCGAGTGCAGGGGCTGGGGCGGGCTGAGGAGCGGGGCGAGTCGCCGCATCGGCGGCAACACGCTCGCGCAGGCGCTCAGCATAGGACTTCTGGGGAGCGCTTGCGCCCGCGGCGCTGCGCGCAGGGCGGGCGTCGCTGCGCGGCATCACCTGAACGCCCTCGTCATCGATGGGCCTCCTTGGAGCAGGGGCGTCACCTGCAGGCTTGGCTGCGGCGCGACCAGCGGCGGAACCCTCGATGACGCGGAAGCCGCCCTCCGAACGGGTGCTTCCCGCCGCACGCACGACCGACCAGTCGGCACGACCCTCACCTGCATGCTCCTGCACAAAGGCATCTGCCTCGGCATGGGGGTCGGGGTCGGGATAGGCGGGCAAGAAGGTGCCCGTGTTGTCCATGAGCTGGAAGTCGCTGACGCCCTCAGGCCAGCTGCCCTCGCGAAGGCCACGCTGAAACTCCTGCTCAACGGCCTGCTCGTTGTTCTTCTTATGGGACTTGAAGTTATCTAGAAAGCTCATATATGCAGCCTCTCTTCGATGGAAAACGTCGGATCGAAGGCAACTCTACCAAGCCGGACTATCGTAGCACCCTGACGAATACCTGCCTCGAAGTCCTCGCTCATGCCCATAGAAAGGACTTGCAGGCTCGCCTGTGGATACGCCTGGGCCAGCTCGTCACGGAGCTTGCGCAGACCCTCGAAGGTGTGCTCAGCAACGCACATGTCGCCTTGCGGCGCCATGGTCATCAAACCGCGCACGCCGATTCCCTCAAGCTCCTGAGCCATTTCGAACATGGCTTTGAGCTCGTCGGGGGCCATACCCTGCTTGGACTCCTCGCCTGAGACGTTTGCCTCGAGCAGCACCGGCTGCACGATACCGGCAACCACGGCACGCTTCGAGACGGCCTCGGCAAGCTTGGCCGACGAGATGGAGTGCACCAGACACGGACGGGCCGCCAGAACATGGTTGATCTTGTTCTCCTGGAGGTTGCCGATCATGTGCCAGCGCACGCCCTCGAACGCCGGATCGCCTGCAATGAGCGCGAGTTTGCGTTCGAGTTCCTGCGGGCGGTTTTCGGCAAAGTCAGTGTACCCAGCAGTGCGGGCTGCAGCCACCTGCGGCACGTCGACCGTCTTGCTCACCGCACAGACAACAACATCTTCAGGTTTGCGGCCAGAAGCCTCGCATGCACGCTCCACAAGCTCTGCGATTTGAGCGCGGCGCTGCCGCAGCTGGGCGGCATACGGCCCGTCGAACTCGATAGAAGACATCTGCAACCTCCCCTAAGCTCTCATGAAGGCAACGGCGGCGTGGCGGCCGGTCTTGCCATTCTCAGCACGATGAGAGAAGAACCTATCGGTAAGCTTGGCAGTGCACAGCTGCGTGTCACTCACCAATTCGAGTGCCACCCCGGCCTCCTCCAGGCTCGCGCGCACACAGGCCGACATGTCGAGATGCCGCGGACCCCAGCAGGCAATGTCCCCAAAACGCTGCACGAACGTGTCGAGCAGCTCCCGGGAGACCTCGTAGGACTCCCCTGAGATATGCGGGCCAATGAAGACCTGCACGTCCGAGGTGTCGCAGCCGCAGGCCTGGGCCAGCGCGCGAGCGGTCTTGCCTGCGATGCCGGCAAGCGTCCCACGCCAGCCAGAGTGCGCCACAGCGAAACCGCCGGGAGCCACGAGCACGACAGGCGTGCAATCGGCAAAGAGCAGCATGACCGCCTGGTTGGGAACCGTACACACCACGGCGTCAGCTCCCGCCTCAAGGCAAGCCGGACGTTCGCCCGCGCTCGTAATGAGCGCGACTTCATCGCCGTGCACCTGGTTCGGCACGACGAGCGTGTTGACCAATTCGGGCGCCCCAAGCGCCTCCATGACGCGCCTGCGGTTTTCCGCGACGCAGGCAGGGTCGTCGCCGCCCTTCGTACCCAGGTTCAGGCTGGCGAAAGGCGGGTGCGACACGCCACCCGTACGTTCCGTGAAACAAAACGTGACCCCGCCCGGCACTGCACTGCAGGTACCGAGAAGGGCCACGCCGTCGTCTACGAAACGCTTGATGTGAATGCGTTCGTTGGCTATCAAGCGAAGTGCCGCCTGTTCTCCTAGAACCTGCTGCGCTTCAGGAAGTCCGGAATGTCGAACTCAGAAGAGGGGGCCTGCGTCGAAGGAGCGGAGGGACGCGAGGAGCCGCCGGCAGGCGTGCTGTTGAGGAAGCTGGGGCGACGGTCGGCACCCAGGTCGAGCTTGGACTGACCGGAGGCCTTGGTGTCGCCGCCGAAGCCCGTGGCGATGACGGTGACGCGCACGGTGTCGCCCAGGTTCTCGTCGATGACGGTGCCGAAGATGAGGTTGACGTCCTGGCTCACGGCGTCGCTCACGATACCAGCAGCCTCGTTGACCTCGAAGAGGCCCAGGTTGGAGCCACCGGCGATGGAGAGCAGCACGCGGTCGGCGCCGTCGATGGCGCTCTCGAGCAGCGGGCTGGAGATGGCCTGGTTGGCAGCGTCGGCGGCGCGGTTGTCGCCCGAGCCAACGCCGATGCCCATCATGGCGGTGCCGGCGTCGCTCATGATGGTGCGCACGTCAGCAAAGTCGAGGTTGATGAGGCCGGGGACGGTGATGAGGTCGGTGATACCCTGGATGCCCTGACGAAGCACCTCGTCGGCCATGGTGAAGGCATCGAGGAAGGAGACCTTCTTGTCGGCGACGTCGAGCAGGCGATCGTTGGGGATGGTGATGAGGGTGTCGACGTTGGCGCCGAGCTCCTCGATGCCGCTCAGGGCGTTGCGACGACGGACCGCACCCTCAAAGGTGAAGGGCTTCGTGACGACACCCACGGTCAGGGCGCCCACGTCGTTGCGGGCGATGTCGGCCACGACAGGAGCAGCGCCCGTACCCGTGCCGCCACCCTCGCCGGCGGTGACGAAGACCATGTCGGCGCCCTCGAGGGCAGCCTTGATCTGATCGCGAGACTCCTCGGCGGCGTCGCGGCCGACCTCGGGCTTGGCGCCAGCGCCCAGGCCCTTGGTGAGGTCGGTGCCGATGTGCACCTTCGTCTCGGCGTCGGAGTTGAGGAGAGCCTGGGCGTCGGTGTTGACAGTCACGAACTCAACACCCTGCACACCGGAGGCAATCATACGGTTCACGGCGTTGCAACCGCCACCGCCCACGCCAACGACCTTGATTACCGCCATATAGTTGTTGGTGGCGTCGCCCTGTCCGTACATCCTGACCTCCATAGTCTTTGTAAACTGTAATGCTCGACTTTACAGTTAGATAGCTCGCATATCATTTTATAATCGCACGCGCACCTTAGACTGTCAATGAAGGCCTTGACCTTCTTGACGTTGCCCCAGGTAGCGCACGAGAGAAACACACTAGCCTAAATCAACCCACGTCTCGTTGCCTGACTCGTCCACCTTATAGTACCCGTGTACGAGGTTGCCATCTTCATAGTAATAGTTAACCCACGTTTCACCATCGGACAAATAGTAGCCTCCATTGTACGCCGCATCTGACGGTACGTCGGAGTCGCTCGTTGCCGTGGATCCATCGGTTGCGTCATGGGTGGGAGACGCAGCGGCGGCATCCGTAGTCGCGTCGCCCGCCTGTGCCTGGTACGGCAGAGCATCGGCCGAGGCGGCCGCGCCGTCTTGGGTGGCAGTGCCCTCCGTAAGGCCGCGGTAAGTGGGATTTGCGGGCGTACGTACGTTGATATAGCTTATCTGGCCCTGGAACTTGTCAAGGATCCCCAGCACCGTCTGCTCCTTGAGGGCGATGTCGTCCGGAGCGCCCAGCGACACCTTGATGCCATTTGAGAGCACAACGGCAATGGACTCCTTGCTCGTGGCGCAGGCGCTCACAATCTGGTCGCGCAAGGCCGACGAGAATCCCTCGATGTACTGGATGAGACCGAGAAGCCCTGCGTCGGTGCACTTGTCACCCGCCTGCGGAGAAAGCGCTGCGGAAACCTCGCTCACGTACACCACACCGGCCTGGGCCGCCGCGTCCTTGGCTTGGACGTCATAGGCCTGCACGCCGTTGTCGGCCGTGACGACGGAAAGCTCCACGGGCTCAAGCCATACACCGTCCGTCGAAAGCTTCCAGGCACTTTGCCCGTTTGAGAGCATGGCGATCGCGGCAACGCTGCGCTCCTCCACCTCGACGGTAAGCGTGTCGGGAAGGTTGCGCGTCAGGCGCACCGACTTGATCCAGGGGTTAGCAAGCAGGCGCTTCTCGACGCCGCTCTCGTCGAACCCGAAGAGCGTGGAGCCGGCCGGGATGGCGGCAAGCTCACTCACCTGGGCGCTGCTCACCTGCACGGTGGGCATGACGACGATGCGCCTGATCTGGAAGAGAGGCGACCACACGCACACCACGTAGGCAAGAAAGAGCGCGGCTATCGCGACGATAGAGAGCACGAAGATGCTCTTGCGCCTGTCAAACGACTTGCCTCCCGAGCCGCTCGCACGACCACGCGTGCCGGGGCGAGACGTTTCTCGCGCAGTTGAAGAGGCGCTACCCCGTTGCGACCGACGAGGTGAGGTGCCCTCTCGAGGGGTTCGGTCGCGCTGTGGCTCACGCGGGGAAGCCGAGGAACTTGACCTCGGGTCTGAGTTCGACGCCATGGCGTTTTCTTACCTCCTCGAGTACATGAATGATGACGCGGGCAACATCGGCCGCCGTGGCGCCACCCAGGTTGACGATAAAGTTTGCGTGCACGGTCGACACCTCGGCGTTGCCGACCCGGTATCCCTTGAGGCCGCACGCATCGATGAGGCGGGCCGCCTTAAGGTCTGAAGAGTTGCGGAACACGCTGCCGCATGACGGCAGGTTGAGCGGTTGTGCCGCACGGCGGCGCTGCAGGACCGCCTCCATCGTCTCCTTGACCACGGCGGCATCCCCGGGGACAAGTTCAAGCACGACCTCAAGGATGATTTCGGTGCCGGGAAGGTCGGTTGCGCGGTAGTACCACGAGATGTCGCTGCGCGCGTAATGCACAAGACCCGTACCAGGGCGGAAGACTACGACCTCCGCAATGACGGAGTCCATCCAATGGTTGGCCGTGCCCGCGTTCATCGAGACGGCGCCGCCCACGGTGCCGGGAATGCCCACTGCAAACTCCAGCCCCGACAGGCCTTTGTCGAAAGCCTCGGTCACAACGCGCTGCAGCACCGCGCCTGCGCCCACATGCATTCGCCCCGTCTCGTCGACGGTAAAACGGCGAAAGTCGCGGCCAAGCACGAGGACGGCGCCCTGATAGCCCTCGTCGCTCACGAGCACGTTGGACCCGCGGCCCATGATGACCCACGGCACGCGTTCCTGGCCCAATATCTCGACCGCTTGACGGACGTCGGCATAGTCGTCGCAGGTCACGAACAGTGCCGCCGGGCCACCGATGCGGTAGCTCGTATGGCGGCTCATACGCTCGTTGGCGGTGACGGTGCCGTGCAGACACCCCTCGAGACGTTCTAGTGCTTCGAGAAGACCCACGGCACTCCCCCACCTAGACTCGACGACGATACAACAAGCGACCCTTCGCAGAGCGCGCAAGACAACGCGGCCTCAGCCACGCGGCCCTGCACGCCCCGACATGCGTGAATGCGAGAACTACCTCGCCTTGAGACCCTCGACGATGGCCGGGCCCAGCAGCGTGACGTCGCCGGCGCCCATCGTGATGATGAGGTCGCCGGGACGGGCGGTCTTCACCATGTGGTCGACGACGGTGTGACGGTCGGGCATATAGCTCGCCTGGGCATCGGGGCGATGCGCGAGCACGGCGTTGCAGACCGTCTTGCCCGAGACGCCAGGAATGGGCACCTCACCAGCAGCGAACACATTGAGGACCACGAGCTCGTCGGCATTGTCGAACGCAGGGCCAAACTCGGCGGCCAGCGACTCGGTGCGCGAATAGCGGTGTGGCTGGAACGCGACACGCACGCGCTTGAAGCCAAGGCCCTTGGCTGCGGCAAGCGTGGCCGCGATCTCGGTGGGATGGTGGCCGTAGTCGTCGATGACGCGCACGCCGTCCACCTCGCCCACAAGCTCGAAGCGGCGGTGTACACCAGCAAAGCTCGAGATGGCCTGGGCGGCCACGTCGCAGGGCAAGCCAAGCACATAGGCAAGTGTCAACACGGCAGTGGCGTTGAGGCAGTTGTGCAGGCCGGGGTTGTGGTCGAGATGCAGGCTGTACTCGTGGCCGTCGGGCAGGCGCACGGAGAAGGCGTTGACACCCTCGCCCTCTTTGGGCGTGCAGACGACATCGTTGCCCTCGCCGAAGCCATAGGTGAGAACGGGGCGGCCGCAGGAGCGGGCCAGCTCGGGCACATGGGGGTTCTCGCCACACACGATGACATGGCCGTCCTCGGGGACGGAGCCCATGAACTGCACGAACGTCTTCTCGATAGCCTCAAGCGAGCCATAGTGGTCGAGGTGGTCGGCCTCGATGTTAGTGACAATGACGACGTTGGGGTCGAGGTTCAAGAACGACCCGTCGCTCTCGTCGGCCTCGGCGACGAAGTAGGGGCCCTCGCCGGAGTTGCCGTTCGTCTCGTAACCGTCGATGATGCCGCCGATGAGGAACGTCGGCTTGAGGTTCATGCGCTCGAGCATCGTGGCAGCCAGCGACGAGGTCGTGGTCTTGCCATGGGTGCCGGCGCAGGCAATCGTGATGGCGTCGCCCGACAAAAACGACAGCATCTTGGCGCGGTGCCACACCTCAATACCCAGCTCGCGGGCACGCACAAGCTCGGGGTTGGACTGGGGGATGGCCGTGGAGATGACCACGACATCGGGCTTGACCTCGTCGATGGTGCGGGCATGGTGGCCCACGAAGACTTCGATTCCCTCCTTGACCAGGGCGCGGGTGTACTTCGAGGCCTTCAGGTCGCTACCGGTAACATGGAAGCCACGCTGATGCAGCACCAGTGCGATACCGGACATGCCGGCGCCGCCGATACCAATGAAATGGACGCGCTCAAAGGGGCGAGCGTTGGTTTCTTGAGCCATGATGTCAGACCTTCCTTCGTACTTCCTCATGCGGGAAGCGATATAGGCAATCCGCCCTATTCTAGCCGCGTTGCACCTGCGGGCACAACGAGCAGGACTAACGTGCGACAGCTTCTACAGCATCTGCCAAACGTGCCGTGGCACCCGAGTAGCCAAGCGCCTCGACGTGGGAGCGCATAGCCGCAAGACGCGCGGCGTCGTCAAGCAGCGCCAGGAAGTTGCCCGCAAACTCGGGGGCATCGAGCGCGTCGTCTTCCACGACAACCGCACCGTCGACATCGCTGAGCAGAAGCGCGTTCTGGGCCTGGTGGTTCTCCGTGGCATACGGATACGGAACCAGCACCGAAGGCACGCCGCGTGCGGCAATCTCGGCGATGGAAGAGGCACCGGCGCGCGAGAACACCAGGTCGGCGGCGGCAAGGCACGAACCCATGTCGTCGATGTAGGGCATGAGGCGCCAGCGGGCGGCCTCAGCGTCGGTAAGCGCAAGGGTCTGTTTGGCTTGCTCGTAGTCGCGCTTGCCAGCCGCATGGATGACATAGACGTCAGTGCGCCCAAGCAGTTCGGACTTGAGGGCGGCGGCGGCCTGGTTGAGATGTGCAGCACCCAGGCTTCCGCCAAACACAAGCAGCACGCGCGCCTGGGCGGGAATGCCCAATGCGGCACGACCCTCCTCGCGGGTGGGTGCCAGCACGGATGCCCTCACCGGGTTGCCTACGACCTCGACGCGCGTTGCGGCGCCAAGTTTGCCTTTGAACTTTGCCTGAGAGACGGGATAGGTAAGGGCGAGCACGGCAGCGTCCTTGGCAAGCGCCTTGTTGGCCATGCCAGGCACGGAATTCTGCTCATGGAGCGCCAGCGGAACCCCGGCCTTTGCGGCAGCCGCGGCAAGAGGGAAGCACACGTACGCCCCGAAGCCCACAGCTGCGGCAGGCTTGCCGTCGCGCGCGAACTCGGCGAGCAGAGCCTTGCGGGCGCGTTGCATCTTGATCAGGGCCGTGATGGCCGTCCAGGGGCGCGACCGGTCGAAACCGCTGACGTCGAGGCCCTCGAACGAGAAACCCTCCTGCGGCACAAGCGTGGCCTCCATGCCCTTCTTCGTGCCGTAAAAACGCACCTCATGGCCGCGGTTGCGCAACTCATGGGCAAGTGCCAACGCCGGGTTGATATGACCGGCGGTGCCGCCAGCTGCAATGGCAAACACGCTCATCGTCTGCTTCCCTCCTGGCGCCTAGACCGCTCGGCGGCCTCAGGCCCCTGTGACTGTCTTGCCTGTTCCCGTGCGTCATAATCCCCTTGGTTGCGACTGGTGTCAGGGCGCGTACGCACAACCTCGCCGGGCACGCGCAGGGCGGGCCTGGCCGGCGCCATGTCTTCCTGATATGGGCGACCGCCCTCAACAACCGACATGCGTTGCTTGGCACGAGCGCGCCTGCGCTCGCGACCCTCGCGCACGTCGCGCGCGTTGTCTTGCGCCACACCCGCAATGAGACCCGCCATAATGAGACAGGCAAGAACGGATGAGCCACCAGCCGTGATGAAGGGAAGCGGCCTGCCCGTCAGCGGCAAGATGCCCGTAACGCCCGCCATGTTGAGAAACGCCTGGAACTCGACGAGCACCGTAAGCGAGGCAGCCAGCAGGCTCGCCGAAAGGTCGCCGCGCTTGCGAGCATCAAACGCGATGCGCAAACCGCAATACGCAAAGAACACGAACAGCCCGATGAGCACCATGCAGCCCAAGAACCCCAGCTCCTCGCCGATGATGGCGAAGATGTAGTCGTTCTCGGCCTCGGGTAGGTAAGCGTACTTCTGACGCGACTCGCCCAGGCCCATCCCAAAGAAGCCTCCCGAGGCAAGCGCGCGGAAGCCATGAATCGACTGCCAGCCGTTTCCGTAATAGTCCGACTCAGGATCGAGCCAAATGGAGAAGCGCGCAGAGCGGTAGCTTGCAATGGAGATGGCCGCAACGACAAACAGGAGGGCCACAATGGCGGCTCCCACAAGATAACGGGGCTTGACGCCAGCCAGATACAGCATGGCAAACAGAGCCACACCGATGATGATGATCGTGCCGAGGTCCTTCTCGGCAAAAATCAGGCCGAAGGGGACAACGACAGGCAGCAGCAAGCGTATGGCACAAACGGACGGGCGCATATCGCCCTGGGCACAGCGTCCCACGTAATGCGCGCACGCCATGACGATGGTGATCTTTGCGAACTCAGAGGGCTGTAGCGTGAAATTGCCGATAGGCAGCCAACGCGTGGCACCGTTTGTGTTCTTGCCCGCCACAAGCACTAGGATGAGAAGCACGATGGCGAGGGCCGAGAGTCCCACAAGCCACTTGAACTGCATGAACCGGTTTGCGCCCGCATGCCTCAGGACACAGAATGCGACCGTTCCCAATGCCATGTAAATGGCCTGCATCTTGAAGGTATGGTAACTGTCGCCACCCGCCATCACCAGCTCGATGGAGGAAGCCGAGAACACCATCGTGAGACCGAAAACACACAGAAGCACCGTGGCGACCTCGAGCAAAAAGAGAGGCGACGTCAGGTGGCCAATGGTCCAAAACGCACCGGCGTTAACCCTGTGCGACACCTTGGCGCGTGCCTCACTCATGCGCAGCCTCGCACACAGCCTCGTTGGCGACAAGGGCAGCCACCCAGCCCTGGAACACCTCACCGCGCTGCACATAGCCCGTGAACTCGTCAAACGACGAGCATGCCGGCGAAAGCAGAACCACGTCGCCAGACACGGCAAGCTCGCATGCAGCCTCGAAGGCGTCGCGCATCTTAGGAACAAGACGCAGCTCGCAGCCAGGATGGGCCAACACCGCCTCTTCAAGCGCGCGATGGATGCGCTGGCCGGCCTCGCCGTAGCACACGGCCGCCTTGCAGTTCGCGACTACCGTTGAGGCGAGCTCAGACAAATCGGTGCCCTTGTCGTGACCGCCCAGCAGCACGACGGCACGGCCCGACTCGAACGACTTGACAGCCTTGATGGTGGCATCGACGTTTGTGCCCTTGGAGTCGTCGAAGAACTCGACGCCACGCACCTGCCCACAGGGCTCGATGCGATGCGCCAGGGGCGCGAAGTCGCGCAGACCCTGGGCGACAGCAGCCTCCTCGGCGCCGAGCTCAAGGGCGCATGCCGCTGCTGCCAGGGCGTTCTGCACATTGTGGGGACCCTTGATGCGCATGTCGCCGACACCGCAGAGCACATGGTCGCGCCCAGAGAGGCGCACGACGAGCTGGCCCTGGGCATCGACCCAGGCAGCGTCGGTCTCGTCGGCAAGCGGCTCGCGCCCCAGCACGGCAACGCGCACGCCACGGGCACACAGGCGCTCCCCTACCGCCTGGCACGTCTCGTCGTCGCCGAGCACGGCGAGGTCGTCGCCAGCCATGTTGGCGAAAAGCTTCTCCTTGGCCTGGGCGTAGGCCTCAAGGCTGCCGTGCCACTCCACATGGTCAGGCGTGACATTGAGCAGCACGCCCACATGCGGGGCAAACTGCTTGGAACTCTCAAGCTGGAAGCTAGACAGCTCAGCGACAAACACCTCGTCGGCAGCGCGGTCTTCCACGCAGGCAATAGGCGGCAGGCCGATGTTGCCCACCGTGCGGGCAGCCATGCCGGCGGCGCGCAAAAGCTCGCAGGCAAGCGTCGTCGTTGTCGTCTTGCCGTTCGTGCCCGTGATGCCCACCCAATGCTGCGGGCTCACACGCCAGGCCAGCTCGGGCTCGCTGATGAGCTCGGCGCAGTGCGCAAGGCCCGAACGGTAGAAACCGCCCGTGCAAGGAATGCCGGGGCTCACAACGCCCAGGTCGAAGTCACAGGGCAGCTCCTCGGAGCCAACCTCAATGCGCACGCCCATCTCCTCGAGCTCGCGCGCCTTGACCTTCTGGGCCTCGCTCAGCGAGGGCACCACAAGCGTGACCGAGTCGACATGACTCGGATTGTGTGCGGCGAGATAGCGTGCGGCAGCCTCGGTGGAAGCGCCGAGGCCGAGCAAGACGATATTGCCTGTAGGTTCAAACATGGGAGGATCCCCTTACCCGATGGTCTGGAAGTACAGCGCAAATCCCAGCGCGGCGCATGCGGCGCTGATGATCCAGAACCTCGTGACGACTTTCGTCTCCGCCCAACCCTTTTTCTCAAAGTGATGGTGCAGAGGCGCCATGAGAAACACGCGCTTGTGGGTGAGCTTGAAGCTTGCCACCTGGATGATGACGCTCATGACCTCGACGATAAAGATGCCGCCGATCACAATGGAAGCAACCTCGCTCTTGGTAAGTACCGCAATGGCGGCGAAGGCCGTGCCCAGGGCGAGAGAACCGGTGTCGCCCATGAAGATGGACGCCGGATAGCAGTTGAACCACAGAAAGCCGATGCACGCGCCCACGCACGCAAAGGCGAAAACCGACAGGCCGAGGTTGCCCTGGGCAAACGCCACCATGCCCATGACGCCCAAGGTCACTGCCGAGCAGCCGCCGCACAGACCGTCAAGGCCGTCGTTGAGGTTGACGGCGTTGGAGAAGCCCGCCATAAGCAGGTAGACGAACACGAGGTATAACCAAGGCACCTGCACACCGGCAATCGTGGTGGTAAGAACGCCCAAATCGATGTTGGCCAGGCCGAAGAGGCTCACGACCGGCGACACGCCGGCCACGTTGACAGCCGCAAGCGTGAAGATGATGACGATAAGCGCCTGGCCGATAAGCTTGGCGGAAGGTGTGAGGCCAAGCGAGCGCTTGTGGGCCACTGACTCGAAGTCGTCAGCGAAGCCCAGAAGGCCGGTGAGGACGGTTGCGAGCATCGCGAGCGCAAGCGGGGCGTTCATCGGGGCCAGCACGAGCGTCGCCACGATGACGGCAGTGAGGATGACGACGCCGCCCATGGTGGGCGTGCCCTGCTTCTGCAGGTGGCGCTGCGGACCATCGGCCCTAATCTGCTGGCCAATCTTGTTGCGACGCAACAGCTTGATCCAGCCGGGCATGAGAACGCACACAATCGCCGCCGCCACAAAGATCGCGACGAAAATTACGTAGCTCGGGTAGTTAGATGCTATGCCCATGCCTGGGTCACCGCCTCGACAGTCTTTTCCAATCCAGTTGAATGCGAGGCCTTGACGAGCAACGCGTCGCCCTCACATGCAAGTTCCTTCAAAACGTTCGCGGCACCGGCGGCATCTGCAACCTCGACCACGTTGTTTTCGCTCATGCCCATGAGCAGGGCCGCCTGGGCCATGGAGCGCGACAGCGGCCCCACAGCCACGAGCACGTCGACGCCCTTGCCGGCGGCATACCCTCCCACGGCGGCATGAATGACCTCGGAATCCTCGCCCAACTCGCCCATGTCGCCCAAGCAGGCAATGCGACGGGCTGCCTTGAGGCTGCAGAGCACGTCGAGCGCACGACGCATCGAGTCGGCGTTTGCGTTGTAGCAGTCGTTGATGAGCGTGATGCCGGCAGCGCAGCGCACGACCTGCTGACGGTTGCCCTCCAGGCGCAGACCCGCGAGCGCCTGAGAGATTTGCTCGGCAGCGATACCAAGCAGGTCGCCCATGGCGGCGGCGGCCAGCGCGTCGCTCACGTTGTGGACACCGGGAAGGCCCAGGTCGAGCTGCATGGAAGCGCCGCTTGGCAGTGTCGCCGTGCCATGGGCGCACCCCAACTCGTCAAGCTCGACGTTTGCGCACGATGCGTCGTCGGCCTCACTTGTGCCGAACGTGAGGGTGCGCACGCCCGCAGGGGCAGCAACGTTGCTGGCAATCCAAGGGGTGTAGTCGTCCTGGCCCCACAGAAGCACGCAAGGCTCAACGTCCAAGGAGTTGCCCGCCTGCTGTCCCAAGGCCGCGACCAGCTCGGACTTTGCGCGGGCGATGTTGAGGCGGCTGCCAAGGATGCCGATGTGCGCCGTGCCCACGTTCGTGATAATGCCGATGTGAGGGCGGGCAACAGCAGCGATAGCCTCAATCTCATGCATGGCGTTCATGCCCATCTCCACTACGAGCGCCTCGGCGTCGAGCGGGCACGACAACACCGTGAGGGGCGCGCCAAGCGTGGAGTTGAGGTTGCCAGCGGTGGCATGCGTCTTGAACTTGGTCGCAAGGACGCGCGCGCACATCTCCTTCGTCGTGGTCTTGCCCGACGACCCTGTGACGCCGACCACCACGCAATGCAGCTTGTCACGCCACCAAGAGGCAAGGTCCTGCAGGGCCTTCTCTCCCGAAGCGGCCAGGAGCAGGGCCGCATTGCAGGCACGAGCACGCGCAAACTCAGCCTCGGTAGGCTCGCGGGTCATGATGACCGCCGCCGCACCCGCCTCAAGCGCCCGCCCAACGTAGTCGTTGCCGTCAACGCGCTCACCCACAAGGGCGACAAACAGGCAACCGTCCTCAACCTTGCGCGAGTCGATGGCGACCCCCACAACACGTCGGGGCTGCCCCGGGCACTCTATGACGCGCGCGCAGACCGCCTGGGCGATCTCGCGCGGCTCGGCGTTAAACATCGAGCCTCTCCTTTCGTGCTAACAACCTAATATGAAGGCGGGATCTGAAGCTTTTTCAGAGCCGTCTCCATGATGACGGACCACACGGGACCCGCAGCCTCCGAACCCGTGGCGCCGGTTACATAGTCGATCATGACGTATACAAGAACCTTCGGGTCATCGGTAGGGCCAAAGCCGATGAACGACACCGTGTTCGTGTTCGCGAAGTACAAGCCGGTCGTGTCGTCAACGCGTTCGGCCGTACCAGTCTTACCCGACAGGCGATACCCCTCGACCTTGCCGGTGTTGCCGTAGCCGTTCTCGATAACGCTGTACATCATCTCGGAGACCTGGCGGGCCGTGTCAGACGAAATGGCCCTGCCAACCTCGGGATAGCTCTGCTGCTGCCCGGCGATGCTCACAAGGAAATGCGGCTGCACGAGCACGCCGTCGTTGGCGATGGCACTGATGGCACGGGCCATCTGGAACGGGGGCACGGCGAGTGCCTGGCCAAACGCCATGGACGCCCAAGCGCCGGTGTACTCGCTGTACTCGGGCACGATGCCTGAGACCTCACCGGGGTAATCGATGCCCGTGAGGGTGCCGATTTTGAAGCGCTGCGTGTAGTCGTAGAAGTTCCGGGAGCCGAGACCCTCGGCGCACTCAACCATACCGACGTTGCTCGAACGCTCGAGCACCTCGGTGAGCGTGAGGTCGATGTCGTAATCACGCTTGTCCGAGTCGCCGACCCAGTCGTCACCGACCTGAATCTCGGCGGGGCAATAATAGTTTGTCGTGGGAGTGGCGATACCCAGGTCAATGGCAGCGGAAGCCGTGATCGGCTTGAAGGTGGAGCCGGGCTCATAGGAGTCGCTCACGCATTTGACGTTGAACGCCTCGGTCGCGGCGGCCTTGATGTTGGACAGGTCGAGGTAGGGCGTGGAGACGCATGCAAGGACCTCACCGGTCTCGGGCTGCATCACGATGGCAACGCCCGAGCGTGCACCCCATTCAGCCACGGCCTTCGCAATCTGCTCCTGCGCCGTACGCTGGATGTCGAGGTCGATGGATATGACGATGTTCTCGCCGTCGACGGGGTCGATGCGCACGGCCTCGCCCCCCACGATGGGATCGCCATCGCGGGAACGCTCCTGCACGAGGTAGCCATCGGTGCCGGAGAGTACGTCTTCATATTGGAGTTCGAGGCCCGTGATGCCCTTGTTCTCATCGCCGCCTATGATGCCGATGACGTTGCCCGCAACCTCGCCTTGCGTGTACACGCGCTTCTGCACGTCTTCGTACTCAAAGCCCGAAATCGCGACAAGACCGGCCTTCTTACGATCGATGTTGGCTGTCTCAAGCGCCGATTTGAGGTTTGCCTTCAACAGGGGGTCGGCATTTTTGGCGAGATATTCGTACACCGAGTCGCGCGAGCAAATGTCGGCATACGTGCTTGCATCGCCACCGAGCACCTCGGCAATGAGGTTGGCAGTGGCGTTGATCGCATCGTTGTTTTGCACCACTTTGGGGTGGATGGCGATGTTGACGGCGTCGACCGAGCGGGCAAGCACGTTGCCGTTGCGGTCGTAAATGGCACCGCGCCTATGGGGCAGCGTGAGGTTTGCCGTACGCTCCTCTGAAGCGTCCGTCGAAATCTCGCCCGTCTCTATCGCCTGAAGATAAAAGAGCTTGGCGGTTACAACAAAAAAGGCCAGACCGAGGACACCGCCCACCACCGCTTCGCGGGAATAGGGTGTCTCGTTGAACCACGCCAAAGCATGCTGGGCGAGCTTGCCGGGTACGCTGTCTTGCGCGCGCCTGGCACTGGGCCGCTCATCGGCTGAAACGGTGTTGGGGGCATCGTTGCGCTCAGGGGCGCCTGGCCTGCTGGTACCGGGAGCGGTCTTGGACGAGTCGCGCCCGGAGGAGCTGCGCACCCGCGATTCTTCATCGCGCGCGGACATGACTACTCGGTTTCTGCGGCCATATCAGCCGGGACGCCGGATAGGTCCACCTCGGCACTCTGCTCAGGATAGGTCATGCCGTAGACCTGCGTCGCAATCGACCAGACGCGATCCTTGTCGCTGTAGATCGAGTTCTGCACCTCAAGTTCGGAGGCGCTGTAGCGCGCTGCCTCAAGCTGAGTGTCGAGGTCGGTGTTCTGGGAAAGGTAGCCAAACGTCGCTGCAACAAGAAAAACCTTGACAAGGCCCGTAAGCAGCACGGTAGCAAGAAGAGCACCGACGCACTTAGCAACAGTGATAACAACAGGCGACAGCGGCGTTGTGGCATGCGGGGAGTTTCCACCCTCAACGACGTTCCAATCGCGGCGCACACGCTCGTGCTGTGGCGCGGTCTGCTCAGGCATAGCATAGGCATGCATATCGTAAGCTGTGTTGTCGTCGTATCGTGCCAACCCTGTCACCTCCTCATGTCATCGCGTGCCGTCGTGTGCGGCACAGGGGTAGTGATTTTAGACCAATTTCACCGCAGATCGGACCTTAGCAGAGCGAGAGCGCGGATTACGTACAATCTCTTCTTCACTGGGAACGCGAGGCTTGCGTTCTTGGAGTTTCAGTACAGATTTGCAGCCGCACACGCACACCGGAAGGCCGGGCGGACACGTACACCTCTCCGTGAAGGACTTGAACGTCTCCTTCACGATGCGGTCCTCAAGCGAGTGGTAACTGATGACGCAGATGCGACCACCCGGGTTGAGCCAACGTACGGCCGCGTCCAAGCCGGACTTGAGCGCATCCATCTCGTGGTTGACCTCGATACGGATGGCCTGGAACGTCTTGCGCGCCGGATGATGGCCGCCGCTTCGACGCTCGGCCGCCGGGATACCCTCTTTGATGACGTCAACCAGCTGCAGCGTCGTCTCGATCGGGGCACTCGCCCTGCGGGCGACGATACGGGATGCAATGCGGGAAGCCCACTTTTCTTCGCCGTAGACGCGAAGGATGCGAGCCAGATCAGCCTCGGTGTAATGGTTCACGACCTCATAGGCGGTCAGCGTGTTGTTGGCCGTGTCCATGCGCATATCAAGCGGGGCGTCCTCGTGATAGGAGAAGCCGCGCTCGGGAATGTCGAGCTGGGGCGAGCTCACACCCAGGTCGAACAGGAAGCAATCGACACCGGGGACCTCGGCCTGCTGCAGCAGGCGATCAAGCTCGGAGAAGTTGCCCTTGAGCTGCAAAGACCTCAGCTCGGGCAGCTGCTCGCGAATGCGCGCACCAGCATTTGCGAGGGCGAGGTCGTCCTGGTCGACGCCGATGAGCATGCCCGTGGGGCCGCACAGCTTGCCCATCTCAAGGGAATGGCCGGCACCGCCGAGCGTGCAGTCGCACACGACGTCGCCATCGGCGGGGCGCAGCGTCTCGAGAACCTCGTCAAGCATGACGGGAATGTGATGAAATTCAACCTGAGGGGCTTCGGCCCCGGCGAGTTCCTGTGTGGTCACCTGCTACTCCTCCAAAAAATCCAGGGCGAGCAGGTCTTCCTCCGCACGCCGATAGGCAGCTCCGTCGCAGACCTCGAGATGGTCCCCGCCGCCCACGATGGCGACGTCCTTGTCGAGGCCCACGATTTGGCGCAACCTGCCCGGGATGCCGATGCGACCGGCCGAGTCAATGGCGGTCTCTTCGGTAAATGCGAGCAGGCGCGTGCGAAGCTGCACGTCGCGCGTGGAGCGCGGGTTGAAGCCCTCGCTGAAGAACGACTTGACCCATGCGTCGTAGGCCTCGGGCGCAAAGACGTAGACCGCCTTTTTGTCCAGAGACAGGACGCACTTCACAATCTCAGGCAGATAGCGGCGCGCCTTGGCGGGAAGCGAGACACGGCCCTTTGCGTCGAGCGTGTGCTCGGCAACGCCGGTAAAGCACGTATCTTGTGCCTCGATGTCCATGTGCGCCTCCTCTCAGCCTGATTTTGAGCCGAATCGTCCAACTTGACTGTCAGGATACACCATAGCGGAGTGCTTTTATCCCACTCCATGCAACTTCATAGCTCTTTTCCCCCACTTTATCCCACCCCACACACAGCACAACGCAGCGGACGAGGTTCCGCATCACTCTAAAACGCGGGTTCTCGTCCGCAAGGCGCCGGGAGGCGATGCGTACTGGACGTACGTGAGCCTCCCGGCACGGAGCGCCCTTTGCGACGAGTCCCGTGGAGAACGCAGCGGACGAGGTTCCGCAACTCCCTACAGGTGGGCGCGGGGGTGGGCCGTAAAGTATTCCTCGCGTATATGTTCCCTATCCACATGTGTGTAAATCTGCGTCGTGGATATGTCGGCATGGCCGAGGATCTCTTGGAGAACGCGCAGGTCAGCGCCACCGGCAAGCATGTGGCTTGCAAAGGCGTGGCGAAGCACGTGGGGATGCAGGCCCGCGATGCCCACGGCGGCTCCGCAACGCTCCACCACATTGAAGATGCTCTGTCGGCTGATGCGCCCACCGCGAGCGTTGAGGAAGACCGCGCGGGGGTCTTGAGATGCCGCCGACGACGTCAGATGCAAGAAAGGTCGGCCCTCATCGAGATACGTCCGCAGCGCAACAAGCGCGCTGCCCACGATGGGCACAAGCCTCTCCTTGCTGCCCTTGCCAAAGATACGCAGGAATCCGGCGTCGAGATAGCAGGCGGAAAGGTCGAGACCTGCAAGCTCGCTCACACGCAGGCCGCAGCCGTAGAGCACCTCGAGCATCGTCTTGTCGCGCATGCCGATGGGCGTTTCAGGAAACGGCTGGTCAAGCAACTCGAAAGCCTTCTCCACCGAGATGGTCTCAGGCAGGCGCTGGGGCTTGCGGGGGGCTTTCACTTCAGAAGTAGGAAGCTTTTCCGCAAGCCCGTCGACATAGAGGAACTTATGCAGGCCCTTGATGGCCGAGACAGCCCTCTGGATGCTCGTAGCGGCCTTGCCCTCGTCGTGTAGGTGGGCCTGGTACGCTTCCACAAGACCGCGTTCCACCTGGTCGGGAGCGTTGACATTGTGCTCGTCTGCCAGCCATGCGACCCAGGCGGTCAGGTCACGCCTGTAGGCATCCACCGTGTTCTTGGAAGAGCCCTTCTCAACGCGCAGGTAATCGATATAGTCGGCCAAGCCCGCCTCAAGGGCGGACCTGGCCTGATTCGCTCTGTCAGTCTTCGGCGCCGTCACAGCTTACCGCTCGTCGGCCCGAGCGCAGGAGGCCTTGATGAAGTCGCGGAACAAGGGGTGCGGCTTGGTGGGGCGGCTGCAAAACTCGGGGTGGAACTGGCCCGCGACAAACCAGGGATGGACGTCGCGAGGAAGCTCGATCATCTCGACGAGGCGGCCGTCGGGCGAGGTGCCCGACACAACCAGGCCCGCCTCCACAAGCTGGGGGCGGAACTCGTTGTTCACCTCGAAACGATGGCGGTGACGCTCGGAGATATGCTCCTGGCCATAGGCCTCGGCACCCAGCGTACCAGCAACAACGTCGCAGGGATAGGCGCCCAGGCGCATGGTGCCGCCCATATCGACGATGCCGGCCTGGTCGGGCATGAGGGCAATGACGGGATGCTGAGTCGTCTCGCTGAACTCGGCAGAGTTGGCATCAGCCCAGCCAAGCACGTCGCGAGCAAACTCGGTTACGGCAACCTGAAGGCCCAGGCAGATGCCAAGGTAAGGAATCTTGTGCGTGCGGGCGTAACGGGCCGCGCAAATCTTGCCCTCGAATGCGCGCGAGCCAAAACCGCCAGGAACAAGGATGCCGTCGGCGCTGCCCAGAACTTCATCGGCATTGGCGTCGCAAAGTGTCTCGCCGTCGATGAGCTCGATGTCAACGGCGCGGCCGTTGGCGACGCCAGCGTGATGCAGGGCCTCGATCACCGACAGGTATGCGTCGGGAAGCTGGGTGTACTTACCCACAAGCTTAATCTTGACCTCGCCGAGCGTGTCGCGGGTTGCCTCAGCGGCCGCCTTGGCATCGAGGAAGGCATCCCACTCGGCCATGTCGGACGTACGGGGGTCCAAGCCCAGGCGCTCACAGACCTTGAGGTCAAAGCCCTGGTCGGCAAGCATTTTGGGCACGTCGTAGATGGAGGGGCAGTCGCCGTTCACAAAGACCTCGTCGGGGTCGACGTCGCAGAACGACGCGATCTTGTGGCAGATCTTGTCGTCCACCTCGTGGTCGGCGCGCAGAACAATGATGTCAGGAGAGACACCCAGGCCACGCAGCTCTTTGACAGAGTGCTGGGTAGGCTTGGTCTTCACCTCGTGCGATGCGGCGATGTAGGGAAGCAGCGACACGTGGATGTAGCAGACGTTCTCGTATCCCACATCCTTGCGGAACTGGCGGATGGCCTCGATGAAAGGCTGTGACTCGATGTCGCCGATGGTACCGCCAATCTCGGTGATGACGACGTCGGCGCCGGCCTTGTCGGCCACGCGGTGCATACGTGCCTTGATCTCGTTGGTGACATGGGGAATAACCTGCACCGTGCCGCCAAGGAAGTCGCCATGGCGCTCGCGGTTGATGAGGGTCTGATACACCGAACCCTGCGTGACGTTGGAGTCACGGTTGAGGCTCTCGTCGATGAAGCGCTCGTAGTGGCCCAGGTCGAGGTCACCCTCATGGCCGTCGTCGGTCACAAAGACCTCGCCATGCTGGAAGGGGCTCATCGTGCCGGGGTCGACGTTGAGATAGGGATCCATCTTCTGCATCGTGACCTTGTAGCCGCGGCTCTTGAGAAGGCGGCCCAAGGACGCTGCAGTAATGCCCTTACCCAGGGACGATACGACTCCGCCAGTCACGAATACATGTTTTGTCATAGGTGAGTTCCCGTTCCTCTCGCCATGCCGTACGCGGCGGCAGCCGTTAAGTTACGGGGCTTCATTTTAGCACGGCCATGTTTCAAGTCGTGTTCACCGCAGATATCAATAAAATATTGAAAATATTGCCAATCCAAGGAGAGCACTGTGCCTCCCCTACTCGCCCTTGCCTTCGACCAAGTCGATAAGCTCCTGGTGAGAGTGGATGTCGAGCTTGGCATAGATATGCTTGACGTGGGCCTTGACTGTATTGCGCGAAACGCTTAGACGCTCTTCGATGTACTCGCGGTTGCGACCGCGTGCAAGCATCTCGAACACCTCGGCCTCGCGGGGCGTGAGCTGATAGGCGGCCGCCACCTGGGCGCAACGCTCAGCGAAAACCTCATCGGCAGAGACGTGGATCTCGATGTCGGGCTCGGGAGGCACAACGCCCTCGATCGTGACACGCAGCGAAAACCCGCGCAGGCCAAAGAGAATGTAGGCGACAAGAACCAGCAGCATGAAGGCGACAAAGAAAGCGAGCTGCTGGTGGCCGGCCGCAACCTCGATGCGGTTTGCCGTGGTGCCCAGAAGGGCGCCCAACGTCGTTGCCAGGCCTGACATGCCCTGACCCCATCCCACGATGGACAGGGCGGCCAGAGGGTTGCGGGCAGCGAGGGCGACAAGCGTGAAATTGAGGGCGATGCCGAACACGCAGGTACCAACCGTAAGAAGGCCGTTCGCCAGCATGACACTGCTCGAACCGCCCACCATGACAAGCAAAAAGCCCGCAGTGAGGGCAAGAAGCGACACGTTGACGATCTCGTCGCCGATGAATCGTCCGCCCAGCGCGAGCGTCACCAACACGAGCACGACCGCGAACGCAAGGCCAAGGTTGCCAAAAGACGGCACGCCGGCCACCTCGCCGAAGCGCAGCGCAAAGCCGAACGCAACCTGTACGAGAATGATGCAGATATAGAGATTGCTCGTAAGCGGCACATACGAGGCAGGGCGCGTGACGGAAAGCTCGGCGGCGGCAGGACCGGCGGCGATCTCGTCGGCAAGGGCGCCGGCGCGGCGATGGGCGCACACCAGGCACACGGGGATGAGAACCACAAGCAACACGGCAGAAACCTGTTGAGGAAGAGCGACGCGCACAAGCAGGTCGAACAGCTGCGCAAACACGGCACCCATCGTAATGGCGACGACTGCCTGGGGCGCAGGCAGCGACACAGCAGCCAGGTTCGAACTGATGGAGGTCCATCCGCGGCTTGTCACAAGCAGACATGCGCCCGGCACCAGCAGAGCAGGGACACGCAAGCCCAGTCCCGCAAGCACGCCAACGACGCCAAGCGCCCAGATGACCAACATCGAGAAAAAGAGGCCCCTGCCGCTCAAAAGCGCAGGCCAGACAAGCGAGATAAGGCCGAGCGCAATGGAGACGAGCGCGCTGCACGTGATCGAGATATCGCGCGCGTAGGTAAACACGCCATCGAACAGGGGAAAGAGCGACCGGTTCATGAGCTGCACGGTAAGGCCCGCCATGCCCATCGCGCAACAGACAAGCCAGAACTCGCGACTGGCAAACGTCACCCGGCAAAACTCGCGCACCTGTCGTAGTGCCTGTGCCACCGTCCCGCCCCCTTCGCGCGCAAACCGCTCTTACACCCGCGATTCTACACGCGAAAGGGGCAGCCCTCAGCCCATGGCCGAAGACTGCCCCTCAAACACTCAAACTACCCTCTAACCCCACAGCCGGGGCCCACGCACAGCGCCGCACGCGAGGTTCCGCAACTCCTCAAAAGCGGGTTCTCGTCCGCAAGGCGTCGGGAGGCGATGCGTACTAGGTCTGGAGAACGCAGCAGACGAGGTTCCGCATCCCTCTAAAAGCGGGTTCTGATGCGCAAGGCGCGCGATGCCGACGTGCGCGGTGCGGGCCTTTGGCCTACTGGAGTACTCTAGGCCCTGCGGAACGCAGCGCATCAGGTCCGCATCCCACTAAAACGCAGGTTCTCACGCGCAAGGCGCGCGGAGTCGATGTGTACTGGAGTACATGAGACTCCGCGGAACGCGGCGCGTGAGGTTCCGCAGCTCCTCAAAAAGCGGGTTCTGATGCGCAAGGCGCGCAGGGCCGACGTGTACTGGAGTACTCTAGGCCCTGCGGAACGCAGCGCATCAGGTTCCGCAACTCCCTAGTTGGCGAACTCCTGGCCAAGGATGTAGGCCTCGGTGGTAGTACGCCCGCACGCAAGGCCGGTGAACAGGTTGGGGTAGCTCACGCAGAAGAAGCCGCCCGAGCAGTCACCGATGGCGTAGAGGCCCTCGATGGGGTTGTTGTCCTGGTCGAGAACCTGCATGTGCGTGTTGATGAGCAGGCCGTCGAACGTGGCGAGGTGCCAGGCGCCGGTGCGCACGCCATAGAAAGGCGGCGTGTCGAGCTTCGTGAGGCGGTAGGCCTCCTTGTAGTAGTCGGGGTCGGCGCCCTCGTCGCAGTAGCCGTTGTACTTCTCAACCGTGGCCGCAAGGTTCTCAGCGGGGATGTTGAGCTTCTCGGCAAGCTCCTCGATGGTGTCGGCCTGCTGGATGTAGCCGTCCTCGATAAGCTTGGCGTTCATGTTGTTCCACACCACGTCAAACGGGATGTTGTTCTGGGCACCGTTGTCGAAGGGGAACAGACGACAGCAACCGACCTCATTGAGCTGCTCAGCCTTGGCCTTGGCGTCGGAGTCCCAGATGTCGCAGTAGGTGTGGTAAGGCTGGCTCCACGTGGAGTGCAGCATGTAGTCGTAGGGACCGCTCTCGTTGCAGAAGCGCTCGCCGTTGAGGTTGACCTTGAGGAAGGGCTGCTCGCCGAACCAGAACCAACGGCCCACGACGCCATTGCCGGCAACCTCGTCGGGCATGACGCAGCAGCGGTTGAACAGGATCGAGGTGCCAATCGGGTCCTTGCGGGCACCGAGCCACATACCAGCCTTGATGCCGGAGCCGTCATCGGTGGAACCAGAGGTGCACAGGATGCGACCGTCGACGATCTCGGGCTGCAGGGCGCACATCATCTCGGAGTTCGTGGAGTAACCACCCGTGGCAAGTACGACGCCCTTGGAAGCATTGATGCGCACGTAGTGGCCATCGGTGGTGTCCTGGGCGATAGCGCCGGTCACGCGGCCGGACTCGTCCTGCTCGAGCTTGACCAGGGGGCAGCTCCAGCGCACCTCGGCACCGGCGTCGATGGCAGCCTGGCGCATGACCTTGGTGTAGGAATCGTCGTCGCCAGCGGCCTCGGTCTTCTGGGGGCTGTGGCCCGTGGCGTAGGCGCGGTCGCGACCCTCGCCGTCCTGGTTGCCGATGCCACCCTCGAACTCCATGACGAACTTGCCGGTAGCCTCGATGGTCTCGGTGATCCAGTCGATGACCTCGCCGGAGCGCTGAGCCCACATCTTGATGAGGTCATAGTTGCAGAAGCCGTTGGCGTAGCGGACGATGTCCTCGACGGCGTCCTTCTCCTCAATCTTGAACTCGGGGAACTCCTCGAAGGAGGCCAGCTGGAGCTTGGAGTTCATGGCGCCGATGTCCTCGCGCATCTGCTGGCAGGTCTCCTCGGCGTCACGCTCGATGACGAGGGTCTTGCTGCCGTTCTGTGCGCAGGAAAGCGCGCAGGGCACACCGCCGGTGTTGAAGCCGCAGACAAGAACCTCGGTCTCGAGGGTCTCGGTGATGTCGGCCTCGGCAACCTCGGGCGCCTCGCCCAGCCAAGCGGGGTTGCCCTCGGCGGTCAGGGCATCCTGGGCCTGGGCGGAGGTGGTGCCGGCCAGGTTGGCGGCTGCGGCGACGCCTGCGCCTGCAAGTGCGGCACCGGCGACGAAGTTACGGCGGGTCAGGGTCTCGTTCATGGTCAATGTCCTTCCGTTGCGTTCAACTTATATGGGAACACACTCGTTCGCGGCGCACGCCTGCAGGCATCCCTGCGCTTGATCGCGTCGCTGACGCCCATAATGGCCCGCCTAGCCCCCATGAGCCATTGCCCAGCCAGGGTAATCTTTTATTTGCATATCTACCAGGTAAAATAGAAACGATTACCCCGCCTGGGTAAGCGTTTTATCACGCTGGAATACCCTGAGGGTAATGGCTCAGCGCACTGAGAACCTGCATGCCGCTTCCTAGCGCCCAAAGGGACGCATCGCTCGATCATCAAGCCAGCAAGCAATCACGCTCCGACGATGAGCCTCCTTCAAAGACCGCACATACCTGTGGGGCGATGTCCACGGCACACGCGCGTGCCTATGCATGCTCGTGCTTATACCAACAAGCGCCTCGCATGACAACGCGCAACAAAAAACGCCCAGAGGCCTGAGCCTTCCGGGCGTTTTGAAGTTCACATGGTGCGCCGTCAGGGATTCGAACCCTGGACCTTGGGATTAAGAGTCCCCTGCTCTGGCCAGCTGAGCTAACGGCGCAAATGGGGTGAGAAAAGGGGCTCGAACCCTCGACCTTCGGAGCCACAATCCGACGCTCTGCCAACTGAGCTACTCCCACCACGTGCTGCAGGAGAGTATTTTGCAGGAAGACGCGATGGAAGGCAAGTACTTTCTCGAAGAAATGCCTTTCACCACTAGATGTACAAAACTAGGCCGTCACCGCGTCCTGCTCGACCTTGCTCGTGAGAATCGCCTCGACCCCACGCTCGCCGGTATGGATGCGAATGGCCTCTTCCACGGGGTAGATGAAGATCTTGCCATCGCCCACCTCCCCTTCCTTGCCGGTACGGGCGGCCGCCAGGATGATATCGGCAACCGTATCGACGCGTTCGTCAGGTAGGACGATCTCTATCTTGACCTTGGCCCGCATGCGCACGAGCACCTCGGTTCCCCGATAGTACTCAGTCCAGCCATGCTGGTTGCCAGCTCCCTGCACCTGTGAGATCGTCATGCCTTCGACGTTTGCAGCGAACAGGGCGCTCTTTACTTCTTCGACGGCCTCAGGGCGAACGATTGCCTCTATCTTCTTCATGCATCCCGTCCTTTCCGGTGAGAGCGACACGTTGAATGGCCTTTGAGCCACTGTCACAGTAGGGCGGCAAGATTTCTCAGACATTTCCGTAAACATCCGTTAACACAGCAATCGCTGAGCGTTCAACAGGCCCGGGTGGAAGCACATCCTGCGCATACGCAAGACACAAAAAGGCCCGTGGGGAATCCCGCGGGCCTTACGAAGGACTTGATTGGCAAAGAGCCACCGGGTTTTGCCTTGGCGAGACGCTTAGGCGTTTACCGCTGCCTCAGCAGCAGACTGACCCTGCACCTGGCCCGACATGTCGTAACCATAGCCGTAGCCGGGAGCATAGAAGAAGCCGTAGCCCCAGCCGGGCATCGCATAGCCATAGCCCTGACCATAGCCGTAACCATCGCCGGCGCCATACCCATAGCCCTGGCCATAGCCGTAATCGGAGCCATAGCCCTCACCGTAGCCGTAGTCATCCGCACCGTCGTAAGAATCCTGGCCGGAGAACACGCCAGAGGGGCCCTCGGCATCGCTGGAAGACTCGCCATCAGCGCTGCCAAACAGGTAGTCGATGATGCTCTTGACCTTGCCGCTGCCGTCCTGTTCGGTGGCGTCGGAGGCCTCTTCCTCAACATTGTCAGTGTCCCTGCCCAGCGTGACCTCGAATTCCTGCTCCTCGCCGTCGCGCTCGACCGTGAGGGTCACCGTGTCGCCGACCTTGTGCGAGCGCACCTGGATGATGAGGTCGTTGGCGGAGTAGATCTGCTCACCGTCGCACGCGGTGATGACGTCACCGGCCTGGATGCCGGCCTCCTCGGCACCCGAGCCCTTCATGACATCCTGCACGTAGGCGCCGACAAGCGTCGAGGATGTGGTGTTGGACGATGCGACCTGACTGTAATAGGCGTAGTAGTCGTTCATGTTGGACACGTGCATGCCCAGCTGCGGGTGGCTCGCCACGCCATCGCTCAAGAGCTGGTCGACGACGTCCTTGATGTAGTTGGAGGGGATGGCATAGCTCATGCCCGCCCAGTCACCGGTGCTGGAGGCGTTATAGGTGGTCATGCCCACCAGCTCGCCATTGGCGTTGACCATGGCACCGCCCGAGGAGCCCTCGTTGATCATGGCGTCGGACTGAATGGCACCCACATAATACGCAGTGGTGTCGGTCAGCTGGATGGTGGTAGCGCGGTTGATGCCCGAGACGATGCCGGTGGAAACCGAGGTGTCCTCACCCATGGGGCTGCCCACCGTCATGACCCACGAACCCACCTTCAGGGCGTCGGAGTCACCAAACTCGATGGGGGTCAGCTGCTCGTCGCCCGGGTCAATCTTGAGCACGGCAATATCGCTCGTAGGGTCGGTGCCCACAATGGTGGCGTCATAAGCCATGTCGCCCATGACAACCTGAATGACAGGTTCGTCCTGGTCGTCGACGTTGTCGTACCCCTCGATGACATGGTAGTTCGTGAGGATGTGTCCCTCGGTATCGAGCGCAACGCACGAACCGCTCGACACGCCTACCGAGCCCTGCATGCCCACAAGGGCATAAACGCTGCCCACCGAGGGCAGGACCTTTTCGGCCACGCTCTCAGCAAGCGTGGGATCGGTCTGGGCAGCGCCGGCCGCAGTCGCGGCGTTTTCGTCAGCGGGCGCGGCGGCAACCGCGGAGCCCTCGTCAGCAACAGCAAGGTTGGAAGAAGCGGCGCTCGTCATGAACGCACCGCCCGCAAGGCCAATCGACAATGCAAGTGCGCCGGCAACGATCTTGCCGGACAGGCCCATGCGCGCACGAGTGCGAGCGCTTTCAGGAGCGAACTCGACAATCGGCTCGTTGTTCTTGTTGAAGGTACTCATATGCTGTGTCCTTCCTACTCCCAGGCCCTCAAAGGGGCCGTCGTTTTTTTGACTATTGCAGGTTTACCCTAAACGGCTGAAACATGCGTGAATCAAACAACCCACAAAGACCTGCCAGATACCTGAGGCCTCTTTCAGAAAGAGCGGACGCAAGCGCATAGGAGTTGGGTCCCCCAACCCAACGGCAAAATCCCTATTGCTGCAACCCGAACTCAATCGCCGAAACATTATCGCGCATCGAACGCACGGTCTCGCGTGAAATGAGCTCATTGTCGAAGGCTATTCGAATTTGTTCGCGCTCGATCAGAAGTGCACGGCGCATGATGGCGTCGGTGGGCACCATGGACGCGCCCAGACGCGAACGGGTCGACTGGCCGTTTGAACGCGCCGCAGCAGCCATACGCTGGTACTCCAGCGTCAGATGGACAATAGCCTCCTCATCGAAGCCGTCGTCAGGCTCAACCTCGGCAAGCTCTGAGAGCACGTACTCGGCGCACGACAGGCGCAGGGAGTCGCGGGCGCGGCGGCGCTTCTCACGCGCGTCTTCCCCCAGCCCCCAATCTTGAGAGCCGGTTTGGAGCAGCACTCCGAACCAGCCCGAGGCATTGCGTAGAAGCCAGCGTATCTCTCCCTTGTGGTGGATGCGCGAAAGCTTGCGCTCGAGCTCCCACAGATAGCCATAGCCCACGACGGGCGCGACCTCATGGTCACGGATGGCCTTGTTCACGCGCATGGCCTCCCATGCCACGGCGCGCTCATGCAGGCTGTCCTCCGCCTTGTCCTCCATCGAAGAGGCCTTCTTGATGCGGTCGATGCGCGTCTCGTAGGTCGCGATGACGCGACGCAGCGCACGCTTGTCGACGATTGCCTCGTCGTGCGACAGCTCGCGGATGACATTTCGCAGCACCTGCACGCGACCCTGCGTCTCTTCAATGCGTGTGAGCTGGGGCTCCTTTTTGGGCACGAGCAGCGGAACCGCGAAATTGGCGAGCAAAAGCGTTATGAGAATGACGCCAGCCCCCAGGAAGATGAGCAGCTCGCGGCACTGCAGGACCTCGCCAGTGCCCACAACGCGCGGGATGGTGAGGCAGATAGACAGCGTCACGGCGCCTTTGGGACCGGCGAGCGTGAGCAGCAGGGCGTCCTTGGCCGCCTTGCCGTCGATCTTGTGGCGCTTGCCGTCCTCGCGGACCCTCACGCGCTCCATCCCCAGGCACCACACGAAGCGAACCGCGATGAGCACGACGGTGATGAGCACGACGTCGAGAATGAGGGTTTCATTGGGATAGCTGCTAGCCCAGGTGCGCGCCGTGGCGTTGGGCAAGAGCGTGCCCAGCAACACGAAGCACATGCCGTTGAGCGCGAAGGAGATGACCTTCCAGACGCTTGAGCTCACGATGTTGAGTCGCGCCGTGCTCGGCATCAGCGCCCTTGTGTTGAAGGAGTCCACGATACCGGCAGCCACAACCGCCAAGATGCCCGAAACACCCAGCTCTTCGGCTATAAAGTAGAAGGCAAAGGGCGTGAGTACCTGCACGAGCACGTGAAACGTCACGTCCTCCAGACCGGTGCGACGCACGAAGTTGATGATGAAGCCCTTGATTGCGGCAAGAAGCGCACCCAGCACGATACCGCCCACAAAGCTCCAGGCAAGAGACAGCCCCGCGTCAACCACAGAGAAGGTGCCTGTGACGAGCGCCGCAATGGCGAACTGGAACGACACGACGCCCGACGCGTCGTTGAGCAGGCATTCACCCTGCAGGAGCATCTTATGGTTCTTGTCGATGGAGAGACGCTTGCCCAACGTGGTAACAGCAACCGCGTCGGTAGGACCCAAGGCCGCACCCAGGGCAAATGCGGCCGCAAGCGGGATAGAAGGCACAAGCGCATGCGTGAAGAAACCCACGACAAGCACGATGAGCAAGACGAGCCCCAACGCCAACGCAAGCACGGGTCTGCGCTGGCGCCACAAAGCCTTCTTGTCCGCCTCCATGGCGTCCCAATAGAGCAAGGGCGCGATGAAGAAGATAAGAAAGAAGTCTGGGTCAAGCGAGATGGTGACCGGCGCCGGGCTCATGGCAAGCGCGATACCGAGCGCGATCTGCACGAGCGAGGCGGGTGCCTTCGGGAAAATCTGGGCCACGATGCTCGACACGAGAACGGCGGCAAGCATGAGAACGACGGGCAGGACGGACTCCACATGTGCTCCAATCTGCTTGTGCGCCCTGGTGCAGCCACATCGGCTGCGCTAAAAACAGAGCCGCTGCGGCAAAGCTCCCTTCGGGCAACGCTGCCGCAGCAACTATGTAGGCTTCTAGCCATAAACCAAAATGCCCCCCGCGAGAACCTCGCAGGGGGCATCCGCAAAAACTACCAATTAAAACTTAGTACATGCCGCCCTGGCCGCCTTGGGCTGCTGCTGCCGAGATAGCGTCCTCGATGGTGGTGTCCTTGGGGATGTCGGTCACCGTGGCCTCGGTGATGAGGATGAGGCCAGCGATGGAGGCAGCGTTCTGCAGCGTGACGCGGGAAACCTTGACCGGGTCGAGCACGCCCATCTCGATCATGTTGCCCCACTTGCCGCTTGCGGAGTCCAGGCCGCAGCCGGCCTCCATGTTGCGGACCTTCTCCACGACGACCTGTCCCTCGTAGCCGGCGTTGGCCGCGATGGTGGCCACAGGAGCAGCCAGGGCCTTCTTGACGATGTTCACGCCGATCTGCTCGTCGGCGTCGTCGAGCTTCAGCTCGTCGAGACCGCGCAGGGCATCCATGAACGCAACGCCGCCGCCGGCGACGATGCCCTCCTCAACGGCAGCGCGGGTGGCCTGCAGGGCGTCCTCGATGCGGTGCTTGATCTCCTTCATCTCGGACTCGGTAGCAGCACCGACCTTGATGACGGCAACGCCGCCGGAAAGCTTGGCCAGGCGCTCCTGGAGCTTCTCACGGTCGAAGTCGGACTTGGTGTTCTCCATCTCGCCCTTGATCTGAGCAACGCGGGCGTCGATGGCAGCCTTGTCGCCGGCACCGTCGACGATGGTGGTGTTGTCCTTCGTGATCTTGACCGACTTGGCGCGGCCGAGGTCGTCGATCGTGGCGTCGGCGAGCTTGGAGCCCAGGTCGCTCATGATGGGCGTGGCAGCGGTGAGGGCAGCGATGTCCTCGAGCATGCGCTTACGACGGTCGCCGTAGCCGGGGGCCTTGACGGCAGCGATGTTCAGCGAGCCACGCAGCTTGTTGAGGATGAGGGTGGCCAGAGCCTCGCCGTCGACGTCCTCAGCAATGATCACGAGCGGCTTGCCGGAACGCATGACGTCCTCGAGCAGCGGCACGATATCCTGAACGTTGGAGATCTTCTGGTCGGTCACGAGGATGTAGGGGTCCTTGAAGTTGGCCTCCATACGCTCGTTGTCCGTGGCGAAGTAAGGCGAGATGTAGCCCTTGTCGAACTGCATGCCCTCGACGGTGTCAATGTCGATGCCGAAGGTCTGGGACTCCTCGACGGTGATGACGCCGTCCTTGCCCACGACCTCCATGGCCTCGGCAATCTTGTTGCCGATGTTGGCATCGCCGGCGGAAATGGTGCCGACGGAAGCAATCTGCTCCTTGGAGGAGACAGGCTTGGCAACACCCTTCATGTGCTCGACGACAGCCTCGACGGCCTTGTCGATACCGCGACGGATGGCCAGCGGGTTGGCGCCAGCGGTGACGTTGCGCAGGCCCTCGTTGACGATGACCTGGGCAAGCAGCGTGGCCGTGGTGGTGCCGTCGCCCACGAGGTCGTTCGTCTTGGTGGCGACCTCCTTCACGAGCTGGGCGCCCATGTTCTCGATGTGGTCGGGCAGCTCGATCTCCTTGGCGACGGAAACGCCGTCGTTGGTGATGGTGGGAGCGCCGTAGGAACGCTCAAGGGCGACGTAACGACCCTTGGGGCCCATGGTGACGGTCACGGCGTCGGCCAGGGTGTTGACGCCCTTGGCGAGCTTGGCGCGAGCGTCGGCGTTGAAAGCAATCTGCTTAGCCATTGTTCAAGACCTCCTGATGAGTGGGTGAATGGAAAAGGGGCCGCGCGTCGCCGAGTCACCAGGCGCGCAAGCCCCTCTTATATATGAGCGGTCTTACTCCTCGACGACGGCGTAGATGTCGGAGTCGCGCATAAGCAGGTACTCCTCGCCGTCAATCTTGACCTCGTTGCCGCCGTACTTGCCATAGATGACAACGTCGCCAACCTTGACGTCAACGGGGATGCGCTCGCCCTTGTCATCGAGCTTGCCAGCGCCGACAGCGATGACCTCGCCGCGCTGGGGCTTCTCCTGGGCGCCAGAAGAGATGTACAGGCCGGAGGCAGTCTTCTGCTCCGCCTTCTCGGGCTTGACCAGGACTCGATCTCCCAAAGGCCTCAACTGCATGATGGAACCTCCTCGTTTGCTGTCCGCGCGTTGCGCGGTGCCCGCCCGACTTTGCCGCGGGTGGCTTTTTGATGACGCACTGCATGGTACCCAGACTTGTGTTCTCTAACAACTTCAGTGAAAGAAATCTCACAATTCAAGACTTAGATTATATGGCTCGCACATATACCAACAATCTCATGGCGTCCCCTGAGGGATTTGGGGACGAGATAGGGCTTGCACGCATATGGTTTGCCGCAGAGCTCCTTGGCCTGGGCGCGCGGTACCATAGGGGCCGTCAAAACTTGCCGCCAAGGCGGCTGGGACAACAAAAAGGAGCACACAGCATGAACGAGCGCGCGATGCGTGAGTACACCCGCTGGGCGGAGAGGGTCACCGACCCCGAGCTTGCCGAGCAGCTCGCCGCCATGAAGGGCGACGAGAAGGCCATTGAGGACGCATTCTTCCAGGACCTCGAGTTCGGCACGGCAGGCCTGCGCGGCGTTCTCGGCGCCGGCTCGAACCGCATGAACGTCTACACGGTCGCACTCGCCACGCAGGGCCTGGCCAACTACCTCAAGGCGAACTTCGACGAGCCCAGCGTTGCCATCTGCCGCGACTCGCGCCACAAGGGCGAGCTTTTCTGCCACGTGGCCGCCGAGGTGCTGGCAGCCAACGGCATCGTGGCTCATCTCTACCCGCGCCTGGAGCCCACGCCCGCCTGCTCCTTCGCCACGCGCGACCTGGGGTGCTCGGCCGGCATCAACATCACCGCAAGCCACAACCCCGCCGAGTACAACGGCTACAAGGTGTACGGCGCCGACGGCTGCCAGATCACCACGCAGGCTTCCAAGGACATCCTCGCCGCCATCGGCCAGGTCGACATCTTCGACGGCGTGGCACGCATGCCCTTTGACGAGGCCATGGACGCAGGCCTGGTCGACTACATCGGCGAGGGCACCATCGAACGCTTTGTGGACGCCGTGGCCCAGCAGTCCCAGCATGTGGAAGCGCCCGTCGACGGCGCCGACCTCAAGGTCGTGTACACCCCGCTCAACGGCGCAGGCCTGGAGTGTGTCTCGAAGATCCTCGAGCGCATCGGCGTGACCGACGTGACCGTGGTCCCCGAGCAGGCCCAGCCCGACGGTGACTTCCCCACCTGCCCCTACCCCAACCCCGAGATCAGGCAGGCGCTGCAAAAGGGCCTGGAGCTGTGCGCCGAGGTGCACCCCGACCTGCTCCTTGCCACCGACCCCGACGCCGACCGCACGGGCATCGCCGTGCCCCACAAGGGCGAGTATGTCCTGCTGAGCGGCAACGAAGTGGGCGTGCTTCTCTCCGACTGGCTCGCTGCCCGCGCCGCGGCCCGCGGCGAGAACGTCGCGGACAAGCTCGTGGTCACCACCATCGTGAGCTCATCGATGCTCGACGCCCTGGCACGCAAGCACGGCTTTGAGCTGCGCCGCACGCTTACCGGCTTCAAGTACATCGGCGAGCAGATCGCCCGCCTGGAGGAGAAGGGCGAGCAGGGCAGGTTCCTCTTCGGCTTCGAGGAGAGCTACGGCTACCTGAGCGGCACCTATGTGCGCGACAAGGACGCCGTGGTGGCCTCCATGCTCATCTGCGAGATGGCCCGCGACTACAAGGGCCGCGGCATGGACCTGGTCGACGCCGTGGAGGCGCTCTACGACGAGCTCGGCTACTACCGCAACCGCACGATCTCGCTGGCCTACCCCGGCGCCGAAGGTGCCGAGCAGATGCGCGCCATCATGGCCAGTCTGCGCACCGAGCATCCCGCCCAGCTCGCAGGCCTTGCTGTGGAGGGCGTGGTCGACTACGCCCAAGGCGCGACCATGCCCCGCATCGGCGGCGACGCAGCCGACGAGCAGACCCTGCCGGGCGCCAACGTGTTCGAGATCAACCTGGAGGGCTCCAACAAGGTCATCATCCGCCCGAGCGGCACCGAGCCAAAGATCAAGGCCTACGTGTTCGCCCGCGGCACGACCGACGCCAAGGCGCTCGCCCTTGTCGACGAGCTGGACGCCGCAGCCCGCAAGCTCCTGGGCGCCTAGGCCACACGGCGCAAACCATATTCTGGGTAACGCAAACGCCCGCTCCGTGCACTCACATCGAGCAGCACGGGGCGGGCGTTCTTTGTATGCCAGCAAAAAGGCCGCCCCGATGGGACGGCCTTTCTTTGACTGCGTAAAGCTACGGGTGCAAACGCTACTCGGCGTCAGCGACCTTGGCCTTCTTGTCAACCGAAGCCTTGTAGAGGCGCAGGGCGGCGTAAATGACGATGATCACGATGTAGACGACCACATGGATAGAGCCGACGCTGCCCATGTTGGCAAGGGACAGGCCCAGAGCCATGGCCACATGGACGCCGAGCAGGGCAACCATGAGGTAAGCGAACTTCTGCAGGCGGCGCCACACGGTGGCGTTCATGGCGGAGCGGATGAACTTGAACGACGTCACGCTCAGCACCACGAAGATGATGGTGAGGACGAGGGCGACGATGAGCGAAGCGGCAAGCGTGGGCTTAAGGTTGCCGAAGTTGGAAAGCATCGGCAGGTAGCTCTTCAGGTAGGTCACGATGTGGCCGATGTAGAAGATGAACGAAAGAATCGACAGCTCACCGCGAATGGGCAGCAGGCCGCGCTTGATCTTGCTGCTGTCAGGCAGGGCGCCGGTGAACATGACAAGCGCCAGGAAGAACGTGCCCAGATAGCCCTTCTGGAACATGAAGGTGAGCCAACGCCACTGGTTGGTGTTGACGCCGGTAAGCACCGTCCAAAGGTACACGACGAGAGCGACCGTAGCGACAACGTAGAAGACCACCGAGTACTTACGCAGCGGCCTTGCGAGTGGAAACGCGACGATTGCCGTTATGGCAAGCGCCAGCAATATGCTGATAATCTCTGCATCCATGACGAAACTCTCCCTCTTTCTGACTGCGGGCCCTCATACCCTTAGTGCGTACCTTACCTTAGACTTGCCCTCTTTGCCATCGTAAAAACCGTCAGCACCCTCGTCTGAAAACCATTAAACCTGACGGGAAGTGCCTTTTTATCCTCAAACAGGTGCTAGATAGTTTTGTATGATGCCAAATACCTGGTGCTTTGTTACGCAAACAATTGTGTGACGCTAGAGCGTGTCTTCAAGCATGCATGCCACGAACTGCTGGGCGCCCATCGTTGACGGCTCGGCCATGCCCAGCTCGCGCAGAAGAACACTGGGGGCGAGCATGGCAAGGTCGCCGGTTGCAGTCCGCTTGATGCGCTTCACGCGTGCCCCCAAGGCCTGCGCACGGTCGGGCGCAGCCCCTTGGACATAGGACATCGTGAGCCAATTGCGCGCCTTATGGAGAAGCCCGCGCCACAGGCGGCACTCGTTTTCGAAGCGAGCAGGCGACTCTTCACGCGTCGCATGGGGGGCCACACCCTCGTTGAGACCGAGCAGCACACAGGCCTTGGCTTCGAGACCCGCAAAGGCGGCGGGGATGCCCACGCGCACATCCCACAGCCTGCCGCCAAACCCGCGGTCCACCGCAGCCAGGTTGGCCCGACTGAAGAACTTGCCGGCACTTTGGGCAACGACAGGCTCGCACAGGCGCGTGAACGTGAGGTTCTCGTTGGGCGACACGATATCGATGAGCTGGCGACCGTGCTTGCGACTCGCCTTGGCGATGAGCGCGCAGGCCTGCGCATAGCGCTTGGCGAGAAGCTCTGCCCCCTCGAAGGGCTCGGGAGCAGAAGCGTCAAGCGAGGCGAGGGCGTCGAGAACGTGCATGTTGCGCTCAGCAGCGTAGGTAACAAGTCCCGCCCAGGCTTTCGCGGAGATGTCCGCGCGGCCCAGGCCAACCCAGGTTCGCCAACACATGAGATCGCGCTCGTCAGCCGCGAGACCCAGCAGCGTGAACGATTGAAGCGTGGCCACGCTCGCAACACGACGGGGGTCTCCGCCCACAGGCTGGCTCTCAGTGCAGGTAACTGTGGCGATACCCGCCGCCTTGAGCTTCTGGCAGGCGTCCTTGAGCATGCTTCCCTGGGGAATGACCACGCATACCTCGTTGGGGTACACGAGGTCGTCGAACGGGATCGGCTCGCAGCCGTCCTTTGCCACCTGGGTCCCGCCCTCCCCAGCCGCAGATGCGGCTTCGGTCAGCTCCAGGTCTTGAGAGAGATCCACCGCGACATTGCCGAGAATGTACTTCACGGTCTTCGCGCAGGTCTGGACCTCAGTGAGGGGCTCGGGCGACTTCACGACGAACGTGTCTTCCGGAAAATCGAGCGGAGCCTGCGCAAGGCGTGTGGGCTCGACGGCGCGTGCCTGCGCGAAGCGGGCAAGGCTCGTGCCCGTCGCCGCCGCGTCGAAGAAGGGGTTGGCGACGCTGCAATCACCGGCGAGCAACAGTTCCTGGCCAGCGAGCGCCTCAATAAGGCGCAGCTGCGCCAGGCCGATGAGGTTCGCGTCATCCACGAGCACATGAGACGCGCCCAGGCGCTGGGCGATTTCAGGACGGGAGCGCACGGCGCCGAGGGCGCGGGCACCCAGCTCGCGCACGTCATAGGCACCAAACGCAGCGAGCGCGTCGACATAGCGACGGGCGGGCTCGCCCTGAGGCTCGGGCAGCTCACCTGTATCCCATGCGCGATACAGCTCCTTGCAGGCCGCGGCGAGGTCCTCTTTGCCCATGCCCGCCTGACGCAGGTCGGCGATGAGAATGGAGCGCTCAACGTCGAGCAGTACGCGCGGACCGTGGCCGTACAACGCTTGCGCATCCTTGTCGGCAAGCGCCTCGTAGCTGAGCGCTCGGGCCGACACCACGCGCAGGCGCTCGACCGACTCCGGACCGGCGGACACGCGAAATCCCAGGCGACGCTTGAACGCGGCCGCCGCATCCTTCGAGGCGCACACAACCATGAGGTCGGCGACATCGCAGCCGCCGTCGAGCAAGGCGCGGGCGCGCTCAAGCAGCCGCCCCGTCTTGCCGCTTGACTGCGCGCCCTCGAGTATCGCGACCGTCGGGCTTTGCTGGCCGGCCATGGCTAGAGCCACGCACCCTTGGCGGAGTCAAACTCGCGCTGGGTTCCATCGGCTGCCACCACGCCCCACACGCTGTAGTCGATGACGAGGGGCTCGACGGCGGGCGTCTCAGCGGGCTGCTCCTCGGAATCGGCTGCCGAGACGGCCTGATCGTCGGCAGGGGCGGCGTCGGCGGCCGTGTCGGACTCAGCGGACTGCTCGGCCTCAGCGGGCTGCTCGCCTGCGGCCTGTGCGGCGGCCTCGGCCTGCTCCTCTGCCTGCTTGGCAGCCTCGGCCTGTTTGACCTGCCAGGCGGCGCGCTGGGCGGCAAGCGACTGCGCGGAGGGCAGGCGCACCTCGACGGGGCCCTCACCGAAGGTGCCAGCGTTGCACAGGTCGCGCAGCTGGGCGGCGACGTCTTCGAATACGGGCAGCTCGGTGCCGGGCTCAACCGTAAAGCGCACGACATTCTTGGCCATGAGCAGGTCAATCTCGCGATAGTCGACCGTCTGCTCGCCGCGCTCGCCACGGCTCTTGTTGAAGCTCTTGATGTTCTCGCCCACGAAGTAGCGCTTGCCGGCGAGCCATTCCTTCACGTGAGGCCACACCTCGTCGGCGCCCTCGTCGGCGCTGAGCCAGTACTTCTTGGCGAAGTTCACCTTGAGCTGCATCACGTTGACGGCCGGGTCGGTGGCGGGGTGGCTGCGCACCGTGGTGGGCGCGAGGTGGATGAAAGCCCTCTTTACGTCGGCGGCGGACTCGGCGTTGTACTCGCGCTCGTCAAGCGAGGCGATGAGCATAAGCGATGGATGAACGATCATGGCATGACCTTTCTCAAAGGCCGCAGGCGACACCGATGCGCCACCTGCGGCTCTGTGCGTCTAATACGTCCGTACCTGCGCGCGCAGGTCCTGCTCGTCGAAAGCGATGACGCCCCAGGCAGCCAGGGCATAGTCGGCGATGACGCTGCGGCGCACGCTCATGTGGCGGCGTCCGTCGGCGCCGGCGCTCACACGGTAGCCCTTGAGGTTAAGCTTCTCGGACACCTCGAGGTCGACATCGGCAAATGAGCTGATGGCGAGCGTTTTCTTGACACATCCTGCCAGGGTGTAGAAGAGCGCGCGGGCCTTCTTGTCGATGCTCTGGCGCACCTTGGCGGAGGCGCTGGCCGCATCGAAGTAAGCGTGCTCGGGAAGCCAGCCGTTCATGCAGCCGGCAAGCACCAGGTGGTCGCACGACACGCCTGCCACATCGGCATAGGTGCACACGCTCACGCCGGCCGCGTCGCCAAAGAAGTCGCGGCGAGTCGCGCGGGCATGCACGCTGGCAAACATCTGGGCCGCGCTGGCATCGGGGCCCGCGGCCAGGCAAGCGTCGAGAAGCGCCTCGCCCATGCGACGAACGCCCAGCTTGGAGGCGAGCTTGTCGATGAGGGAGCGGCCCGTGAGACCTGCAAGCTCGTCGATGATGGCGCGCCCCGCCAGATAGGCTTCGGCCACAGCGTCATGCGTGGACCCGATGCTGCCCTCGGACACGGCGGCGACCAGGCTCTCAAGCGCCTCGACGATGGTCTTGCCCTCCTCGGCGCAGTCGTGTGTGGCGAGCTCGCAGAACACGTTGCTGCATGCCACATAGTCGCCCACGCCGCACCACACGCGCCAGCAGATGCCGTCCTGAGGATTGGCAAGAAGACCCAGCATGCTTACGAAACGTGCCTCGTCGCACTCCTCGACCTTGCGGAAGTTTGCGCTCACGAGCTGGCCAGTCGCCATCTTGCGCACAGGTAGGCCGGTTGCCTTGAGGGCCTTGGCAAGCGAGCGGGCCCAGGTGAGGTTGGGCGCGGCAACAACAACCTGCGAGGGGTCGGCACCGGCATCCACCTTGTCTTTCACCCAGGACGCAACCTTGCCGAACTCCTCCTTCCACCCGAAGCTTTCGAGCAGCTCAACGCCCTCGACAGGCGCAGCCGCGCAAGGCACGGTGTACGTGTCGGTGACCTCGTGCTCGCCACACGAGTCGAGAAGGCCCAACGAGAGCGCGTCGAAGAAGCCCGAGTCGGCCAGCTGGGAGGCGGCGCCGGCAACCGCGCCGGGTGCCGGGGCAGGCAGCGCCACGCTCACCGCGCCCTCGTTGCGGGTGCGGAACTCCTCGATTCCCTTGCCGTACGGGAAGGGGTCGGCACCCTCGGAGGCGTCGGTGGGGTCGGCGCAAGCCCACAGGCTCTCGGGGGCCAGGGCCTCGAGCACAAGCTGCGAGGCACGGTTAAGCGCCTGGTAGTCATCCACCACAAAGTGACGCGCAGGCAGCGCGCGCGAAGGCTCGGCCAGTGTGGCCAGGTAATGCACGCACATACCGGCAAGCTCGCAGGGATGGATGGGGCCGTAGGCGGTAAGGCAGGTACGAGCCAGGTTGAAGACCGTCTGCTCGTCCTTCTCCCAGAAGAAATAGGGGTCGTCAGTCTCGAGGGTCGTGAGGCTCTTGCGGAAAAAACCGAGCATGCCCTTGAGCTGCTTGGCCGCCACGCCCGTGGTCTTGAGGTCCTCCTTCACGAAGTCGTCCTCAAAAGGCATGATGAGCCTGGGGGCGCGATGCGTGAACGTCTGGGCCTCGGGAGTCGACAGGATCGAAAGCTCCAGATCGCGCGCGCAGGTCACAGTCACGCCGCGTGCCGCCACGTCGGCCATCGCCTGCACGGCCGCGTCACTGCCGGCAACGACGCACACCTGCTCGGCCGGCACACCCGAGCAGAGCAGTGCCTCGACGCGCGCTCGCACAAGGGCCGTCTTGCCCGCGTTGTGCGGGCCCTGCGCCATGAGGAAGCGCACCTGGGCGTTTGCCTGCACCGCCTCCTGGGCGGTCATGGTCTGCAAAGTCATGGTCTTCTTCCTACCGTTCGTATATCTGTTCGATGTTAAGCATCTTCTTCATGCGGTTGACCACGGAGTGGGCGCGACCCCTGTCGTCGGTCACACTCGGCAGCACCCAGTGCTGCACCACCGCGCCCGAAGCCACGTCGGGAGCCATGACGTCCTCGTAGAGCGTGAGCGCGTCGGTGGGGCAGATGTCGGTGCAGCAGCGGCACTTCACACAGTCGGCGGGAGAATGGTCCACGCCCTCGCCCGTCTCGTCCTTCCACTTCGTGATGGCACCCGTGGGGCAGAACGTCGCGCAGCCGTAGCACGTGCGGCACTTCGAGGCGTCGATCACCACGCGACCCCACAGCCTCGTGTCAAGCGTCACGTTCTCGGGCTCGCCGAGCTCGGCAAGCGCGTCGAGCAGGCGCTCACGACGGTCGGGGATGAAGTGGGGCAAGGTGCCGTCCTTCATCGTCTTCATGAAGCGGGCCGCCTGGGCACGGCCGCTCTCGTCGCACACGACCTCGGGCTCGTCGGACTTCAACACTTCCGGCGTCACCGCGTCGCTCAGGGCGCACAGCATGGAGCGGCCCGTCTCGCTCAAGAGGCGTCGGCGGTTCTCGTCGTAAGGTAGCGACTGGGTGAAGGCGCTCTTCTCGCCCTCGTCAAGCATGGCCTCGCGGGGCAGCTTGTCGGTGAGCTCGACGCGCACGTCGCTTCTCCAGGCACCCAACAGCTCGTCTGCCGTGGCGGCGACCAGCTCGTAGGTCTGCTTGCCCACGCTGCGCTCGCAGGTGTCGCACGCACCGTGCACGAGCACCACCCGGTCGGCACCGGCAGCAACCAGGCTCACGCACACCGACTCGTCCACACGGCCGAGGCAGCGCACGCGCGTGGCGCGCTGCGGGTCGACGCAGGCGGCGTAGCGCTCCCAAGCGTGGTCGCACATGACGACGCCCACGCCCTTGGCGGCGATGAGCGCGTCGAGCGCCGTGGTGGCGAGCACCGCGTCGTTGGGGTTGTTTGCCTCAAGCGCGCAGGTGGGACATACCGTGGCGCATGTGCCGCAGCCCACGCACAGGTCGGAGTCGACGCTCACCTCGTCCTGCGTGATGGAGATGGCACCCGTCGTGCAGGCGTCGGCGCACTTGGTGCACGACGCCTTGCGGTTGCGCATGACGGCGCAGCGATACGGAAACGCCTTCAACACGTCGCTGGCGATGCCATCAAACACCCCCAGCATTCTGCTCGTAGCCATGGCTAGGCGTCCACGCCGTCGAGGAGGTCGTCGAGAGCCTCCACCTCGGTCTGCACGAAGCCCAGGAGCAACTCACCGGCGCCGATGTAGAGGTCGGTCTGAGAAAAGTACTTGATGTCGGAGACGAACATGGGCACCCAGTTTGCAAGGTGCTGGCCTACGAAGGCGCGCTGGGTCTTGAGCATCTCCACGGCCTCGTCCTCCTTGCCCTCCTTGAGAGCCTTGGCCGTGCGCTCGCTCATGACCTGCATGAACTCGAGCTCAAGGGCAATGTGGTCCTCGCAGTCGTTCCACTCTTCGCCCTTCTTCAGCAGGTTGGCGCGGTAGATGGCAAGCACCTCGTCGCGGGCGTCCTGCATGAGCAGGCGCTTCTCGGAGGTATGGACGCTTTCGAAGGGGTAGGCGGCGGAGCGACCGTTGTTGCCGTGGCCGATGAACGTACGGGCATAGTCGCGCGCCAGGTCGAGCAGCGTGTCCTCCCAGGTGCCCTTGAGGTAGTTGTACATGGTGCGGTAACCGTAATCCACATGCTCGTTACCCGTGGAGGTGGGGAACTTCAGGTGGCGCAGCTCCTCGAGGAACTTGCCGTCGACCTCGACGCGGAAGATGCGCGCGAGCAGGCCGTACGTGCGGGCGCGACGGGTCATGAAATCAACGAGCTCGCAGCCCTCGACGACTTCCTCGGTCTGGTCGGGCATGGCGATGGGGTCAGTCATCTTGCAGCTCCTTTAGGCTTGTGCGGTCGCGTTCTTCTTGAGGTAGTTCTCGCCCAGGTCGGTAAGGCACCAGCCGCGGTTCTTCCACTCCACGGCGCCCACCTCCTGCAGGCAGTCGATGAAGTGGCTCGGAGCCTTGTGCGGGTTCTCGAGACGCTCGTCACCGGCATAGCGGTCGTTGATGGCGCCCATCGTGCGACCCTGCTCGTGCAGGAAGTCCAACAGGTCCCTATAGATGTCGGCATAGCGGGCGTCGCGCACGCCAATGAGCTCGTCGAGCTCGGAACCCTCGCGGCACTCGGCAAGCACGGTGAGGCCGGCGTCGGTGGCCAACCAGGTCGCCTGCTGGGGCTCCTTGATCTCGAGGTACTCAACGCCGTCCTCGTCGACGGCCTCGTCGGCGTTCTCGGGCAGCTTGGCGACCAATGCTCCGGACTTCTCGAGCATGGTGCACAGCGACAGCGCCGAGTACACGCTGAAGCAATCTTTCTGGAACTCGTCGACCATCTCGGTCACTTCGTCGGAGGTGCGTTCCTGGCAGCACAGCTCGATGATCTTGAGAAGCACGGGCTTGCGGGCGAAGTTGCGGGCGAACAGCTCGCGGATGGCGTCCTCGGGGCAGGCGAAGCGGCTCTGGTCGTAGACGCTCGGCTTCTTCTGCGACTCGGGCATCTCCTTGATGACAGGCAGCTCCTCGATCTCGTCGGCGGCAACCGCCTCGGGGTCGTCGGGATCGGGGGCAAAGGGATCGAACTCGTCGGTGTCGACGATCTCGAAGTCAAACCCCAAGTCGTCGAACTCCCCCACAGTGCTTTCGGACTCAAACTCAGACATGCGTCTATCCTCTCCCTCACTGGCGCACGGCTTGCGCTTCCGGGAGAAGATGCTAGGTCTCGCCGACACACGAGCTTCATAAACGGTGGATGATTTGAAGGGATTCATGCTGCTCATGAAGGCATCATCGGTCATGGATGAGCCGATGAACTGGGGTTTTGCTGAATGACACACAAGTGCGAAGGTCTGCGAGGGCATGTGGGGCATCGGCCGACAAGCGGGTGAAGAGACATACAAAGGCCAGCAAACGCGGCAGGGTACGCGAGTGTCACAGGGTGCATAGGTGCGAACAGGCTGCCGTATTGCGCTCACGAATGTGGAAGGCCGCAGCCGAAGTTCCAAATGCAAGCTCACGCCACTCAGCACGCAGCCAAAAAGTGCGGCGCTCGCCCCGATAGTCTGTTCGACGGTCGCGCACGTACCAAAAGTCCCAAAAGTATGCGTTATACCGGAAGCAGGAACGCTACAAGGTTGTACGAGAAAAACGTGCAATCCATCTACCAGGTATTTTGATATCACGATAATCGAGCATCAGACCCTGGTTGAGTTATAACGCATACTTTTGGCGTTTTTGGACACTAACAGGGGCCGGTTGCCGGCCAAAGGGGGCAGTGAGAGGTCCTCGCCTCGCCCGCTGCACACAAAAGGACCCCGCGAGATTGCTCTCGCGGGGTCCTTCGGGGGGTGAGGGCCCTATGCGTTAGGGTGTACGCAAAGCTTTGGTGTTACTCGGCCTCGGGGTGATAGCCCATGACGGCGGGCGTACCCTGGGGCATGATGCACGAACCAGCGCCGATCCACTCGCGGTCGCGGCGGTCGCCGTAGGTGTTGCGCAGGATGTACAGGTTCTGGGGGCCGTTGCCCTCGTCGGGGAAGCTGAACATCTCGTCCTCGGTGAAGGGCTGGACGTACTCGGTGAGCTTGAAGCGGGCGTTCATGGTGGCGTCATAGGAGACGTCCTCGCCAGGCTGGCCGGGGCCCTCGAAGGACTCGAGGCCCTCGTCGAGGTCGCCGAAGAAGCGCGCACGGCCGCCGCAGGTGCGGACGCATGCGGGCAGCTCGCCCTGCTCAACGGTATCGTGGCACATGGTGCACTTCTGCACGACGTTGAGGTCCTCGTTGAGGTAGCGCACGCCGTAAGGGCAAGCGCTGATGCACAGCTGGCAGCCGATGCACTGCTCGGCGTCAATCTGCACGGTGCCGTCGTCGAGCTTGACGGAGGCGCCGGTGGGGCAGACCTCGACGCACTCGGGGTTGGCGCAGTGCTGGCACTGAACAGGCAGGTAGTACATGTCGACGTCCGGGAAGTCACCGGTGCCGCCGGCCTTGGGCACAGGGCCAACGCGCAGAGTGCGGACCCAGAAGTTACCCACGGGGACGTCGTTGATAAGCTTGCAGGCAACGGTGCAGGAGAGGCAGCCGGTGCAGCGGTTCAGATCGGTGATGATCGCTTTCTGAGTCATTGTTAGGCCTCCGTAGCTTCCCACTCAGGCTCGCCCTCGACGCGCTTGCGCAGACCGGTGATCATCCACTGCTTCAGACGCGGGTCAGAAGCGTCGGTGATGACGGGGTTGCCGTCGGGGTCGCAAGGCACGGGGTTGCCGAACGGCGAGTTGTCGGCGGTCGCCGGGTACACGAGTGCCGGGATGGCACGGGCGTTGTGCGAACCGGAGACGGGGTCGCCGCCGCGCGGGTTAAGCGTGCAGTTGATGTTGACGAGCTCGAAGCCATGGCTCGCCGTGTCGATCTCGGGGTACCACCAAGCATGGTTGGCGTTGACAACGCCCTGCTGGATGCCGTAGTAGGAGTCGATGACCTCGCGGACCTTGCCCCACGGAGTCTCGATCCACACCCACTGGCCGCACTCCAGGCCCAGACGCTCGATGTCGTTGGGGTTCATCTGGAGGCGCGGGTAGGGCCAAAGCTCACGGCACCAGGGAAGCTGACGATGCTCGGAGTGGAAGTACACGGGCTGACGCGAACCGGTCGTCATGATGAACGTGTTGTCCGGGTATGCCTTGAGGCTCTCGACGTAGTCGGGGTTGAGGAACGTCGAGGTGTCGATCTGGTCGGCCAGAGAGGCATCGTAGTACTCGGGGTGGTTGACCGGCGAGTCGATGGGCTCGTGGTACACGGGGAACCATTCGCCCTCGTCGATGTAGGCCTCGCAGACCAGGGACCAAATCTCGACCAGACCAGACGCCGTCATGAAGCCAGGATGGTTGTCGACCAGCGGGAACAGGTTGAAGCCGCCCTGCTGACGACGCATGCACATCTCGTGACGACGGTAGAAGCCCCAACGCTCGGGGTGCCACTCGCGGCAGTCGAACCAGCCCTCGTTCTGGAACTTCTCGGCAGCCTGCTTGAAGGTCGGGCCATCGGGGAACTCGGCGGTCTTCCAAGCCTCGGTGTTGTCGGTCAGGATGCGGTCATGGTCAGGCCACAGGTAGCTGGGAGCACCGGCCAGGGCGTTGGTGTACTCGTCGCCCAGAGCCTCGGTCCACTTGGCCACGTTGCTCTCGGAGCCAGCGGGGACGGTCGTGATGTAGTCCTCGGTGGAAGGAGCGGCCTCGGTGTCGCGCGTGTTCCACGGCACACCCATGGCGCGGTACATGCCGCAGTTCCAGTCGGGGTCGTAGATGGCCTCGCCGGGAGCCTTGATGGCAGCCTGGCCGCAGCCGAAGATGCCGCCAGCGCCCTGGGAGACGCGCGTGGTGTCGCACTCGAGCCAGTGCCAGCAGGGGAAGATGATGTCGGCGTTGCCGTTGTTGGGGCAGAACCACAGGTTGATGTCGACGAAGAAGTCGAGCTTGGTCATGCCTTCCCAAGCGCGGTTGATGTTCGACATGTTCATGATGTCGCCGGACTGGCACACGCCGCCGTGGAGGGCGTAAGGAATGTCGTCGCGGTCGTTGCAGCATGCGTCCCACACCGTGCCGGCGTCGACCCAACGGGACCAGTAGCGGTTCAGCGGGTAGCGCTCGGCGTCGACCTCGCCGGCGTTGCGCTCGAAGACCGTCTTGGGGTTAGGCCAGGCCTGGGAGGCGCGGAAGGCGCCGCCGATACGCTTGGCGATAACGGTCAGCTCGTCGTCAGTGGGCTCCTCGGTGCCGTAAAGCTCGGTCAGCGGGGAGTTGGCGTCCTGCTGATGCTTGATGTAGTCCTTCATCCAGCTCTTGACGCCGTCCAGGTCGAGGTCGCGGCCGTCCCAGACCTTTGCCTCGTCGCCATAAGGGCTGCCAACCTGCATGTTGGAGCGGCCGGGGTTACCGTCGAACTGCGACTTGGAGGAGCCGCGGTTGCCGGCAGGCTCGTCGGCGTTGCCCGTGATCTCAGACAGAATCTGGAGGATACGGGTGTTCTGGACGCCGGTGCCGTTCTGGTCGGGAGCAAGCTGGAAGTGGATGCCGCCGTTGCCGAAGTCAGGATCGATACGGGTCGTCCAGGTCTTGACGGCGAGCTCGATGTCAGCGGCCTTGACGCCGGTGATCTCCTCGGTGGCCTCAAGGTTGTACTGGCTGGAGAGGTCGTGCAGGTTGTCCCAGACGGTGCGGCACTTGTAGGTCTTGCCGTCCTTGAGCTCGACCTCGATCTCGCCGGGGAACAGAGCGGGCTGCTTAGGCAGGCCCTCGGGGTTGCACTCGTCGGAACCCTCGGGGAAGCGCTCGGGCTCGGTGGCCGGGTCGGCGAAGGAAGACTCGTCGGGCAGGAAGCAGGGGGCGACCAGGCCGGTCGGGGACTCGATCCAACGGCCGGTGGTCGGGACAACGTGCTCCTCGCCCTCCCACTTGCCAAGCTCAGCATCCCAGTAGGTCAGGCGCTCGTTGGCCTCATCCCACACCATGAAGCGCTGGTACTTGCCGTCTTCCTTGATGTCGGCCTCGGTGAGCAGGCGGGTCTTCATCTCGATACCGCCGTTGCCCTCAACGAGCCAGCCCTCGGTCAGCCACGGCTTGTCCTCGACCACGAGGAACGGGGCGTTGGACCAGCGGCGCACCATGGTGTCGTCGTAGGCCTCGTTCTCGATGATC
>UQBS01000006.1 GCA_900539345.1 uncultured Coriobacteriaceae bacterium
CTTCGCAGGGCAATCTTCAGCAGCCCCAGCTCACCCCCACCGACAACCCGGTGAGTGCCCCTGCCAACCCGCTTGTGGCTGCCAAAATGGCCAACAGTGCCCAGACGAGCAGCGATGCCGGTCTCTTCCCCATCCAGGAAGTCGACAAGAAGAACCCCGGCAAGAACTTCGACACGACGTTCAGCGAGCCTCGCTCCAAGAAGGGGGGCGTCGTCGTTGCCATTGTCATCATTTTGATTGTGGCGCTTGTCGCGGGTGCCTATTTCTACATCACCAACCAGGAAGCCGCCAAGGCCAAGGAGAAGCTCGACTCGGCAATCGAGACGCTTGTCTCCACCGACTCTGTCATCTCGGGCGTCGACGCCGCTGTTGCCCAGACCATTTCCGACGGCATGGCCTCCGACTCCCTGTCGCTTGCCCTCGAGCAGACCACCACGACGCAGAACAGCCTGTCGAGCGCCGAGACGCAGGCGAACGACGCCCTTGCCTCGAGGCTGACTTCCGAGCAGTCCGACGCCGCCAATGCCGTGCTTTCGAGCATCTCCGCGCGTCGCTCCATGCTCGAGGCCGCCCGCCAGATCCAGAATGCCTCGAGCACCACGGCAGCCGCCGCCGACACTCTCGATCAGGTGTATGCCCTTATGGACAGCGCCGTGAGCAAGTACTCCTACGCCAGCCAGCTGTGGGACGCCTACCTCAACGGCGACGAGGGCATCAACACTCAGGAGATCATTGACAACGAGACGGGCGCCTACAACGACACGCAGCAGGCCCTGCAAATCGTGGCCCAGGCCAAGGAGGCTGGCACGGGCGTTGATTACACGGTGATGGAGACGTACCTGTACTGCTACGCCGACCTGGTGAACGCTCGCCTGACGCACAACACCCTTGCCATCGCCGGCGACGAGGAAGGCGCCGAGGCCCAGATGGATTGGTTCAACGCCGCTACCGCCAACCTTGAGGCAGCCAGCACTTCCATGCCCTGGAACACGACCGACTACCTCGCCGCCTATGGTCCCAAGGACACTTCGCTGGACGCCTTCGAGTCCAACTACGCCTATGCCCGCGACAAGCTCCTCACGGCCGACGCTGCGGTTGCGGCATACGCCGGAACCACGCCTGCGGTGACGGGCGCCCTGCCCGAGGCCCCGGCAACACCGAGCGAGCCCTCTGCTGCCGACCAGGAGTCTGCCGCCCAGCCCGAGGCGACCGAGCAGCCGCAGGGCGAGGAGGCCCCCGCTGAGGGCGAGACCCCCGCTGAGGGCGAGGCTCCCGCTGAGGGAGACGCTCCCGTCGAGGGCGAAGAGCAGGCCGCCTAAGAGCCGGAGCCGTCTGCTCCCCTTGTCTTTTCGTCTCGCCTTTTGAGTTCAGGCGGGACATGCCAGTGAAACGTCACCACGAACGACATGCTTGGAGGAACCCCCGTATGGCCGACGCCAAGGAAACCATGCGCTACCTCACGAAGGAATATGAGATCGCCCCTGCAGGAACGCGTGAGGAGAGCGACGCGGCCACGATCGTGGCGCGCGTCTTCCATCAGCATGGCCTTGAGACCATGCAGAAGAGCTTCAACTACACTTGGCACGGCAACCTCGGTCTCGCTGCGCTGATGTGCCTGACCGCCGTGCTCTCGATTGTGGGCGTGTTGCTCAGCGGCGTGGTCTCCACCGTCATGTTCGTGCTCGTGGCGATCATCGGCGTGCTGTATCTGCTTGACCGCCGTTTCGGCATCAAGACGTACAGCCGCCTGGGCCTTTCCGGTTCGAGCCAGAACGTGGTTGCGCGTCATCCTGCCGCCGCGCCCTCCCCCACCGGTCAGAAGGCTCGCCCTGTGGTGGTCATCGCCCACTACGACACGCCCCGTTCCGACCTTCTGAGCAAGCCGGCCATCGCGTGGGTGAAGCCGTACCTGCCCCGTGCGATTGACGTGTGCGTCGTCGTCGAGGTCCTCGCCCTGTTCATGCAGGTGCTGCCTGTCCCCATGGGCTTCAAGTCGTTCTTTGCCGCGCTTGGCGTCATCGCCGGTGCCGTCCTGGTGGTGTGGGGCGTGTGCACCCTGCTGCATCTCTTCGTGCTGTCGTACACCCTCGGTGCCAACGACAACAAGTCGGGCGTGGCTGCCGTGCTCGGCGTGCTTGAGCGCATCCGTCCCATTTCCGACGGCATGCCTTTTGGTCCCGACGACGAGGTGAGGCAGGAGCAGGGCGCAGACGAGCTTGGCGTGAGCGATGCCAAGCCCCGTTCGTATCCCGAGCGTCTTCCCCTTCGCCGCGAGGAGACCGACGAGTCTCAGGACCTCGCTTCCGACCGCGAGGCCATGCGTCCCCGCGCCGCTATGGAGCCCCGCGTCGACGAGCCCGAGTCCAACAAGCCCGTGCGTCATGGCCTTGCGGCCGTGCGCGCCCTCGGTATCCTTCCTGAGACGTGCCAGATTGAGTACGTGCCTGTCGAGCAGGGTGCCGTTCATCGTGCAAGCCAGCATGACGTCTGCGCCGAGCAGGCTGCTGCCGCCAGCACCATGCTCATCTCCCCTGCCCCTGTCGCCGAGCCTGCCCAGCAGGCAAGCCTCGACCTTGGCGATCAGCCCACGAATGTCGCGGCCGCCCCGGTCGATCCCGAGGCCGCCAAGGACGCAGAGGCCGACGCCATGTTCGCTTCGATCGTGCGCGAGAACCGTCTCTCGGGCGACCTCAACCCCGAGCCTGCCGCGACGTCCCTGCTGGCGCCCGTGAACGCAGGCACCGCGACGGTGACCTCCACCGACGAGCCTGACGCCGAGATCCGCGGCGCCGCGCAGGCCCCGCGTGACGTTGCCATGCATTCGGCAAGCGTTTCCCAGCAGTTCATCATGGACGAGCCCGACTCGTTTGCGGCCTCTGCCATCCAGGACCCCACGTGGGGAACTTCCTCGTTCAAGCCCGTCACTTCTGCTTCCATGACCTCTCCCCGCTTCCTTGCAGATCTCCCCGATCCGGCTGTGGCGGCTGTGGATCCCTTCGGCGTTTCGAACATCCAGACCGTGGGCAACTACAACCCCGATGACTTCTCGAGCATGGACTTCGAGACGGGCACGCATCAGTCCGTGACCCCCACCATGCTCGAGCAGGCTCGCCGCCAGGACCTCGCCGGTTTCTCCACCGACCTTGGCGACATGACCAAGCGCGGTCGCAAGGCGAAGAAGAACCGTCAGAAGGGCCGCATCTCCACCCGCGCTGCCGATATGCAGCAGCAGATGCAGGAGCAGTCGTTCAACGACTGGCTTGGCCTCGACGAGGGCTTCGATGCCAAGAAGAACGGCGAGCAGATCGGTTCGTGGGACAACTTCTCCGACAGCGATGGCTCCGCGCAGGGGAGCAACCCCCGCTGGCAGGGCGGCGCCGCTCCGCGCCGCACGCGCCATATGAGCGTTGAGGGCGAGCAGGCAGCCCGCGCCCGTCGTGCAGCCATGCGCCTGGGCGACCGCGACCTTACCTCCCATGAGGTGTGGTTCGTGCTCACGGGCGCCGGCGAGGCCGGCAACGCCGGTATCCGCGACTTCATCGCGAGCTACCGCAGCGAGCTGCGCGGTGCCTACTTTATCAACCTTGAGTGCCTGGGCGCGGGTCGCCAATCTCTCGTGGTCGAGGAAGCCGCCGACAGCTCTCGTGTGAAGGCCGACCGCCGTCTCGTCAACATCTTTGGCCAGGCGAGCCAGGACATCAACCGCCCCGTCGCCCTGGAGCGCATGCCGTGGCGTGCAAGCGATGCCAGCATCGCGCTTGAGCAGGGCTGCCGTGCCGTCACGCTGTGCGGCGTGCAGGACGGTGTGCCCGCCAACGCCCACTGGACCGGTGACTCGCCCGAGAAGCTCGACATCAACGCCATCGAGGACGCTGTGGACATGGTGGTCGAGGTCATCAAGAACGCGTAAAGCCCTATGGCTTGCACGCATGCACGAATGAAGTAACAACGCGAGTGGCCGTCTTGCGGGCCCCAAGGGGTGAGCCGCAGGGCGGCCACGTGCGTATAGGAGGAATGACGTGAAGATCATCGTCGTAGGGTGCGGTCGCGTTGGCAAGCAGCTGGCCGAGGTGCTCGACACCCCCGAGAACCAAGTGACCGTCATCGATATCGACGCTGCGGCACTCGCGCGCCTGTCGAGCGAGTTTCAGGGCACACGCGTGGTAGGCCATGGCTATGACGAGAGCGTGCTGGAGCAGGCCGGCATCAGAGACTGCGACGCGTTTGCTGCCGTCACGAGCATGGACAACGTGAACCTTATGGCAAGCGAGGTCGCCCGCAGGCTCTATTCTGTGCCCCATGTGCTCACGCGCCTCATCAATCCCGAACACATCAAGCTGTATCAGCAGCTGGGCTTGGATTACCTATGTGACACCGAGCTTGTGGCTGAGAACATGGTCACGAAGGTGCGTGCACGCAGGGCCCACCACCTCGATACCTACGGCGAGTACGAGGTTCTCTCGTTTACCCTGCATGTGCCGGGCGTCATTCACGTGCGTGACCTTGAGGCGTTGGGCGAGGTGCATGTGGCCCTCTTCGAGCACGACGGTGAGCAGTTCCTGGCGGCGCACAACATGTTCTTGCACGACGGCGACACGGTGGTGGCCGTGGCGCACGAAAGCGCCCTGCCGGAGTTGGCCGAATATATGAAGGGCGAAGCCGAGCAGGCAAAGCCTTCGGCTGCATCTGTCCTCGTGGGCCTTGTGGGAAGGAAGTAGCGCATGTACTTCGTATTGGGAGGCGGTGGCAAGGTAGGAGAGGCGGCTGCAAAGCTGTTGCTGGCGGCCGGCCACGAGGTTGCCATCGTCGAGAACGACGAGGAACATACCTCGATTCTTGCCGAGCACCTCACGGGCCGCGTGATGGTCATCAAGGGCGACTGCTGCGACACCAAGGCGCTTGTGGACGCCGGCATCATGGACGCCGACGTGTACTGCGCGCTTTCAGGTCATGATGACGACAACCTTGCATCGTGCGAGATTGCCGCGACCCTGTATCGCGTGGCGCGTACGGTCGCGCGTGTCAACGATCCCCGCAACGAGCGCATCTTCGTGAAGATGGGCATTGAGACGGTGAGCTCGACCACGGCCATCGCCAACATGGTGCAGTCGGCCGTGGTGATGTCGTCGGGCGAGCGCAACGTCATGCCGCTGGTGCACGACGGGTTCGTCCTCATAGAAGTGCTGACCGCCGGTTTGTCGGGAGGTGCCGAGAGCGCTCGCCGCGTGAGCGAGATCGACCTGCCTGGGCAAGCCGCACTTTTGGCTGTGTGGTCCGATGGCGCCTACCGGCCTGTGGCCCCTTCCACGCTCATCACTCCGGGCGCCACGGTGCTCGTTGCCGCGCAGCCTGAAGACGAGCCTGAGGTGCGCCGCGCCTTGTTTGACCTGTAGCGTCTTGTCCAAGGTGAGATTTTCTGATTGTTCAAGCGGTGAATCTGCAACGTTGTCGCTGTTGAACGCTTGCAGATGAGGTACTATCAGCCGATGCGGGCCGTTAGCTCAGTTGGCAGAGCAGGGGACTTTTAATCCCAAGGTCGTGGGTTCGACCCCCACACGGCCCACCATTGCAAAAACGCAGGTCAGACGGTGTAAATCGTCTGACCTGTTTGCGTTTTCGGGCCAAAGTGCAACACGAGGTGCCGCAAATGTACAACAAAAAACGGTCGGCACCCTTGGGGATGCCGACCGTTTGAGATTCGATGGAGCGGGCAACGGGATTCGAACCCGCGAATACCAGCTTGGGAAGCTGGGGCCTTACCGCTTGGCGATGCCCGCACAAGGCAAAGCATACCATACCTTTGCTCAGGTGAACCCGTATCGTAGAAACAACCGCATTTTGCATCCATAACCCCCAAACGACCATCTCGTTGTCGTATCCTGGGCAGGTACCCTTTTGTTTTTAACCACCGCCTATGTGCGGCACGAGCCCAGGGAGGACATATGCAAAAGAGCGAGATTCTGGAGCTTATCAAGGATGCTATGCGCGCCAAGGACAAGCCGCGCCTTTCCATCCTGCGTCAGGTCAACGAGGAGTTCAAGAAGATCGAGGTCGACGAGCGTCGCGAGGTCACCGAGGCCGACGTCACTGCCTGCGTCAAGAAGCTCATCAAGATGACCTCCGAGACATTGGAGTACTCCCGCAAGGCTGCCACCGACCCCGAGCGCACTGCGATGCTCGAAACGCAGGTCAAGGTGCTTGAGGAGCTGCTTCCCGCCCAGCTTTCGGGCGATGAGCTCGCGGCCCTTATCGATGAGATCTGCACGGCGGGCGGCTATACCTCCAAGAAGGAGATGGGCAAGGTCATGAAGGAGCTGGGCGAGCGCACCCAGGGCAACTTCGACAAGCCGTCTGCGGCCAAGATCCTCGGCGGTAAGCTTGCCTAGCCAGAGTGGACGGGACCGCAGTCGGTCCAGTCGCCCGAATCCTCAATACTATACGGCGCCGCGCTCAACGGGGCAGCTCTACGGCTCCGACGGGTATGATTATCGACAGCCTGCCCAGTCCCCGCATGCCTACGACGACGGTGCTGGGTACGGCATGTCCGACGATGGCTACGGCCAGGTCCAGCAGCCCTATGGGTATGCCGATTACGACCCGACGCAGCAGCAACCTGCCGTTGGCTTCAATCGGGCTTCCGCAAATTACTATGCGGCGCCGCAGCCTCCCAAGCCCCCGCGCAAGAAGAAGGGCTCGAAGGGCATGCTCGTGCTCGCAATCCTTCTCCTTGTGGTGGGCCTCGTGACCATCGGTATTGCTGCCAGCATGTACATGAACACGCAGGCCGAGTACGAGGTGGGCAATCAGGAATACGCCTCGCTTGTGGAGGAGGCTGTGGAGCAGGACCAGGTGAGCGGCACGCCCACGGTCGACTTCGCCGCCCTGACCTCTCAGAACCCTGAGATCGTGGGTTGGGTGCAGATTCCCGACACGCCGGTGAACTACCCGGTTGCCCAGCATTCTGACAACGACTGGTACCTTGAGCACACCTTCTTGGGACAGTACAACCTCGCTGGTTCTGTGTTCATGGACTATCGCAGCTCCAGTGCGCTGACCGACCGCGTCACCGTCATATACGGCCATCACCTCAAGAACGGTGCGATGTTCGCGCGCGTGGCCGACTACTCCGAACAGTCCGAACTCGACACCGTGCGCGAGGTGTACTACGTGACGGCCGACGGCACGCTCCATACGCTCCAGCCGCTGTGCTCGCTTGTGGTGTCGGGCTATGACACGGACGTCCTACAGTTCGATTTTGCCGACGACGCGAGCTTCCAGGCGTATGTGGAATCGCTCATTTCGCGGTCAAGCGCACGTGTTGCGGGTGCGACCTGCGCAGGCGTGTCCCACATCTATATACTTTCAACGTGCAGTTATGCAACGGACAACGAGCGTACCATGCTGGTATGTGTGGAGCGCGACAACTCCGTGCTCTCGCAGGACCAGACGTATCAGCAAGTCGCAGGCATCCAGTCCGCCGCCGACGAGGCAGCGGGCGTCTCAAACGACGGAGAGGCTTAAAAGGAACATGTACCCCGCAGACGAGCTCGACGACCTGTTCGACCCCAACGCCCCGGCGGATCATCCTGAGGAGGAATGCGGCGTCTTCGGCGTGTGGGCACCGGGCAAGGATGTTGCCCGCATGACCTACTTCGCCCTGCACGCCCTGCAGCACCGCGGTCAGGAATCGGCCGGCATCGCCATCGGCGACGGCTCCACGGTGCTCGTGCGCAAGGACGAGGGCCTTGTGACCCAGGTGTTTTCCGACAGCGACATCGCCAGCCTCAAGGGCGACTTGGCCATCGGCCATGTGCGCTACGGCACGGCGGGCGGCCGCGGTTGGGCCGGCTCCCAGCCCCATCTGTCCACCATCGGCGACGTCATCATCGCACTGGCACACAACGGCACGCTCGTGAACTTCGACTCGCTGCGTCGTCAGCTCATCGACCTGGGCGTTCCCTTCATGAGCAACACCGACTCCGAGGTGGCCACCCGTCTCATCGGCTACTTCACGCAGAACACGAGGCACATCCGCGAGGGCATCCGCTGCACGATGGAGCTGCTCGAGGGCGCCTATGCCATGGTGCTCATCAACGGCGAGTCGCTCTACGCCTTCCGCGACCCCAACGGCATCCGCCCGCTCGTGCTGGGCAAGCTGCCCAATGACGCCGGCTGGTGCGTGGCAAGCGAGACCTGCGCCTTCGACATCCTGGGTGCCGAGTTTGTGCGCGAGGTCGAGCCCGGCGAGGTGCTGCGCATCAATGCCGAGGGCCTCGTGAGCGAGCGCGCGGTGGCCCCGCGCAAGAAGGCCCTGTGCATCTTCGAGCACGTGTACTTCGCACGTCCCGACTCTGTCATGGACGGCGCCACCGTGCAGTCGATGCGCGTGAAGATGGGCGAGCAGCTGGCGCGCGAGAGCGCCGTCGAGGCCGACCTTGTCATCGGCGTGCCTGACTCGGGCCTTCCCGGTGCCGAGGGCTTCTCCCGTGCCAGTGGCATCCCGTGCCGCACCGGCTTCGTGAAGAACCGCTACGTGGGCCGCACGTTCATCCAGCCCACGCAGGAGATGCGCGAGCTGGGCGTGCGCCTCAAGCTCAACCCCCTGCGCGAGACCATCGAGGGCAAGCGCGTCGTCGTTGTGGACGACTCCATCGTGCGCGGCACCACCTCCAAGCAGATTGTGCGCATGCTGCGCGAGGCCGGCGCCACCGAGGTGCACATGCGCATCGTGAGCCCCGAGGTCAAGTGGCCTTGCTTCTACGGCATCGACACCGACACGCAGGACCAGCTCATCTCCGCTCGCAAGACCCCCGAGGAGGTCTGTGAGTGGATCGGTGCCGACAGCCTGGCGTTCTTGAGCGTCGAGGGCCTGCTTTCGTGCGTGCCTGAGGGTGGCTACTGCTGCTCGTGCTTCGACGGCGCCTATCCCGTCGAGATCCCGGCGGTGTTCTCGCAGGGCAAGTTCCTCGACGGTTACACCCCCAACAACCTGACCAAGGCTTCGGCAAACAGCCACCGCAGCGTGAGCGATGTCGCCCGCGAGATTGAAAAGGAGTACGAGTAAATGGACAGCGCAAAGCAGCAGTTCACCTACAAGGACGCCGGCGTCGACACCACCGAGGGTGCCCGCGCGGTCGACGCCATCAAGGCGTGCGTCGCCACCACGAAGCGCCCCGAGGTCATCGGCGGCCTGGGTGGTTTCGGCGGCCTGTTCAGCGCCGCCAAGCTGAAGGACATGGCTGACCCCGTGCTCGTGAGCGGCACCGACGGCGTCGGCACGAAGCTGCGCCTGGCCCAGCTGTTCGACCGTCATGAGACCGTGGGCATCGACCTGGTCGCCATGTGCGTCAACGACTTGCTCGCCTCGGGCGCCGAGCCCCTCTTCTTCCTCGACTACATCGCCATCGGCCACATCGAGGCCGAGCACGTCGCCCAGATCGTGGGCGGTATCGCCGAGGGCTGCCGTCAGGCGGGCTGCGCCCTTGTGGGCGGTGAGATGGCCGAGCACCCCGGCGTCATGGCCAAGGACGACTACGACCTCGCCGGCTTCTGCGTGGGCGTCGTCGACCGCCCCAAGATGATCCTGCCCGAGATGGTGCAGGAGGGCGACGCCATCCTGGGCATCGCCTCTTCGGGCCTGCACTCCAACGGCTACTCGCTGGCCCGCCGCGTGCTCATCGACGAGAGCGCCGACCTTTCGCAGTACACCGCTCCTCAGGATCGCTTCGGCGGCGAGAGCCTGGTCGACGCGATGCTCAAGCCCACGCGCATCTACGTCAAGCCGATCCTCGGCCTGCTTGAGGCCGGTCTTCCCGTGCACGGCGTGGCTCACATCACCGGTGGCGGCATCACCGAGAACCTCAACCGCGTGCTTCCCGAGAGCCTCGACGCCGAGGTCGAGTGGGGCACCTGGGACGTGCCTCCTGTGGTGCAGGCCGCCGTGGAGGCCGCCAACCTCTCCGACGCCGAGGCATACCGCACGTTCAACATGGGCGTGGGCATGTGCGTGGTGTGCGACCCCGACGCGGTCGACGACATCGCCGAGTCGCTCACGGCTGCCGGCGAGACCGTCTTCCCCGTGGGCCGCATCGTCAAGGGTACCGGCCAGGTCATCTACAAGTAAGGGGCATACCAGTGACTGTCAAGCTCGGCGTCCTTATCTCCGGTTCGGGCACGAACCTGCAGGCCATCATCGACCGCATCGCTGACGGCACGCTCGATGCCAGCATCGAGATCGTCATTGCGAGCCGCGAGAGCGCCTACGGCCTCAAGCGTGCCGCGCAGGCGGGCATCCCCACGATGTCGCTCACGCCCGACCTGTACCGCGCCGACCCCATCGCGGCCGACGAGGTCATCGCTACCGCGCTGCTCGACCATGGTGTGGACTACGTCATCATGGCTGGGTACATGCGCATGGTGCGCGAGCCGCTGCTTGAGGCGTTCCCCAACCGCATCGTGAACCTGCACCCGGCCTTGCTGCCTGCCTTCAAGGGGGCTCATGCCATCCAGGACGCCTATGAGCGCGGCGTGAAGGTGACGGGTGTCACGGTGCACTTTGCCAACGCCGACTACGACTGCGGTCCCATCATTGCCCAGCGGCCGGTCGTCGTGCGCGAGGGCATGACCTGCGACGAGCTCGAGGCTGCCATCCATGAGGTTGAGCACGAGCTGTACCCGGCCGTCATCCAGCTGCTTGCCGAGGACCGCGTGCACGTGTGCCCCGACAACAAGGTGAAGATCGACTAGGTTTGAGGCCTGCCTCATATCAGGCAATAAAAAAACGCCCTGGGAACGAGATTGTTCCCAGGGCGTTTTGCGTATCTCGGTGGAGTGCAACGCGGTTGAGTACGACCTAGCGCTTGCCGCCGCGCTCGTCCTTGTGGGAGTTGCGACGATGGCCGAACTGGTTGCGCGGCGCACGCTCAAGCAGCACGACGTTCTCGACGTGGTCGGTGTGGGGGAACATGTCAACCGGGCAGATGCGCTTGATGCGGTAGCCGTTGTGCACGAGGTGCTTGATGTCGCGAATCTGTGTCTTGGGATCGCAGCTGATGTAGACGACACGGCGCGGCCCCAGGCGGCTGAGGTTCGCCAGGAAGGCCTGACTGGAGCCGGCGCGGGGCGGGTCCATGAACACGACGTCGAGCTCCTCGCCGCGACGGGCCATGCGGGCGAACTCGCTGCCGGCGTCGGCGGCCACGAACGTGGCGTTCTCGATGCCGTTAATTTGGGCGTTGATTTCGGCGTCCTTCACGGCCTCGGCGTTGCGCTCAATGCCGATGAGCTCGGCGCCGCTCGCCTTGGCTGCCACGATGCCGATGGTGCCGGTGCCGCAGTAGGCGTCGCCGATGCGGTCGGAGCTGCGCAGGTCGGCCATCTCGACGGCCAGCTCGTAGAGGGCCTCCGCGGCGATGGGGTTGGTCTGGTAGAACGAGCTCGAGGAAATCCGGAAGCGGCACCCGCACAGCTCATCCTCGATGTAGCCCGGGCCGAAGAGCACCTTCTCCTCCTTGCCCAGGATGACGCTCGTGCGCTCGGTGTTGGTGTTGAGCACGACCGTGGTGATCTCGGGGTGGGCGCTCAGGATGGCGTCGACGAATGCCTTGGGCAGCGTGGTCGCGTTGCACACGAGCGTGAGCATGATCTCGTCGGTGGCGTGGGCGATGCGCACGAGGGCGTAGCGCACGGTGCCCGTGCAGGTCTTCTCGCTGTAGGGGGTCACGCCGTAATCGGGCATGAGGCGGGCGACCGTGCCGATGATGGGGCGGGCGGCGGGGTCCTCGACCATGCACTGCTTGCAGGGCACGATCCAGTGGCTGCCCTTCTCAAAGATGCCCCAGCGCACGGTGGGGTTGCCGTTCTTGTCCTTGCCAGGGGCCAGGGGCAGCTGCACCTTGTTGCGGTAGCCGCGCGGGTCGATCATGCACATGAGCGGCTCGACCTCGACGGGGTAGTCGGCAAAGAGCTCCTCGATGTAGTCCTGCTTGCGCTCGAGCTGCATGTCGTAGGGCATGGCGAGCCACTCGCAGCCGCCGCAGCGCTCGGCAACGGGGCAGTGCACGGTCACGCGCTGGTCGAGCAGCTCGTGGTGGTCGTACTTCTCGGCCGGCTTCGCGGGCTCATCTTCCTCGTCGGCCCAGCGGTCGGCGCCCTCATTGTCCTCGAAGGGGAAGCCGTCGTCGAAGCCGCGGCCCTCGTCGTCGCTGGGGGGCTGCCAGTCGTAGCCGTAGTCGTCGTCAAATTCGTTGCTCATATGGCTCTCTCTCCTTTTGGGCCGTGCACCCCGGTGTGCGACGGTCGTGTTCGACATGCGCGTGGAGCGCCTGCATCCGGCTTGCTCCGGGTTGGCCGTATGTTGGGTGCAGTGTATCAGGCGTGGGCCTCGCCGTCGTGGCCGTCCTGTGTCTGCACGGTCTCTGCCGCAGCGGCCTCGTCGGGATTTTCCTGCTCGGCCTGCGCCTGTTGCTGCCTCTCGCGATATTCGGCGCGAATCTTCTCTGTGCGCTCCCTGTACAGCTCGATGCGCTTGTTCATAGCTCGGATGTCCATGGTTCTCCCTTCCTCGGCCCGACAGATGCGCCTATTGTAGCGCCCAGATATCACAGGTGTATCACATGTGATGCGAAGGTGTTTCCATCTGCTGTCAAAATCGTGCCGCACTGCGGTCTTGGCCTATACTGAGACAGCAAGCGTGAGACAGCTCCATCTATACTCTCACGTGCCCTTTTGTTTTACTGCTTCATATCTAACAACCGCCACCGTCGAAAGGCCAAGCCCATGGCACTCGTCGTCGCTAAGTTCGGCGGCAGCTCCGTGGCCACTCCCGAGCGCGTGAAGAACGTCGCCCGGAAGCTGGTCCGCCGCCACCAGTCGGGCGATCAGGTTGTCGCGGTTGTCTCTGCAATGGGAGACAACACCGACCACCTGCTCGACCTGGCCCATTCCGTCAACCCCAACCCGCCTGCACGCGAGATGGACATGCTCCTGGCCACCGGCGAGCAGGTCTCGGTTGCCGTGCTCGCCATGGCCGTCGAGGCCTTGGGTGTGCCTGCCGTGAGCCACACGGGCGCTCAAGTGGGCATCGTGACGGACCCCACACATACGAGCGCAAAGATTGACCGCATCGTGGGCATGGACCGCGTCAAGCGCGACCTCGACGAGGGCAACATCGTCATTGTGGCAGGCTTTCAGGGTGTGAACGCCGCCGGTGAGATCACCACGCTGGGCCGCGGCGGCTCCGACACCACGGCTGTGGCCCTGGCCGCTGCCATCGAGGCCGACTTCTGCGAGATTTATTCCGACGTCGACGGCGTGTACACGGCCGACCCGCGTATCTGCCCCAAGGCGCACCGCGTGGATCGCTTGAGCTATGACGAGATGCTCGAGCTCTCCGCCAACGGCGCCGGTGTGCTGCAGCTGCGTGCCGTCGAGTTTGCCAGCAAGTACGGCGTGGTCATCCGCGCCCGCTCCACGTTCCTTGAGAATTCCAAGGGCACCGTCATCGAGGAGGCTCCCGATCGTATGGACTACACCGAGTACAGCGAAAGCGCCGTCCTGAGCGGCATCGCCCACGACCTCTCCGAGGCCAAGGTCACCCTGCGCCACGTTCCCGACCGTGCCGGCATCGCCGCCGCTATCTTCGGCTGCCTGGGCGAGTTGGGCGTGAACGTGGACATCATCATTCAGGACGTGAGCCACGACGGCCTGACCGACATCTCGTTCACCACGCCCCTGAACGGTCTCGAGCACATCTCCGACGCCCTTGCCGCCCTGTGCCGCGAAGTCAATGCCGAGGGCGTCGAGATCAATGCTCACATCGCCAAGGTGTCTCTGGTAGGCGCCGGCATGAAGAGCTACCCGGGCGTTGCTGCCAAGATGTTCAAGACGCTTGCCGCCAATGACATCAACATCTCGATGATCTCCACCTCGCCCATCTGCATCTCTACGGTCATCGACGCCGACCAGTGCGCCAAGGCCGTGCAGGTGCTCCACACCGCGTTCGGCATGGACGAAGATGCCCCCGAAGGAACCGTGAAGGTGGTGCGTTAACATGGCATGGACCAAGCCTATGCCCGCAAACCCCGTCGTTGCCATCGCCGGTGCCACGGGCGCCGTGGGCCGCGAGATGCTCACGTGCCTGGAGGCCCTCGACTTCCCCTGCAGCGAAGTGCGTGCCCTGGCGTCTGCGCGTTCGGCCGGTCAGAAGCTGCCTTTCCGCGGCGGCGAGATCACGGTGCAGGAGATGACTCCCGGCAGCTTCGAGGGCGTTGACATCGCCCTGTTCAGCGCCGGCGCTTCCGTCTCGCGCGAGATGCGCGAGGCCGTGGTGGCCGCCGGTGCCGTCATGATTGACAACTCGAGCGCCTTCCGCATGGAGCCCGACGTGCCGCTCGTGGTGCCCGAAGTCAACGCGGCCGACATTGCCTGGCACTCCGGTGTGATTGCAAACCCCAACTGCACCACCATCCAGATGGTCGTGGCTCTCGAGCCTCTGCGCAAGCTCGGCCACATCGACCGCATCGTTGTGTCGAGCTACCAGTCGAGCTCGGGCGCGGGCGCCAAGGGCATGAAGGAGCTGCAGGAGCAGACGGCCGCGGTTTTGGCGGGGGAGCCTTTCGAGCCCAAGGCGTTCGCCCATCAGATTGCCTTCAACTGCATTCCGCACATCGACGTCTTCATGGACGACGGTTACACCAAAGAAGAGTGGAAGATGGTCGTTGAGACCAAGAAGATCATGGGCGACGACACGGTGCGGGTTGCGCCCACGTGCGTGCGCGTGCCCGTGCTGCGCTGTCACTCCGAGTCCATCAACCTCGAGTTTGACCGCGCGGTGAGCGTGGAGGAGGCCAAGGCCGCACTTGCCGCCGGCGAGCACGTGGTGCTCGAGGACGATCCGGCCAACAAGGTCTACCCCATGCCCGCCCTGCATGCCGGCAGCTTCGACACGTTTGTGGGCCGCGTGCGCCGCGACCCCACTGTAGAGGGCGACCGCGGCCTGGCCCTGTGGGTCGTGGCCGACCAGCTCCTGCGCGGCGCCGCCTTGAACGCCGTCATGATTGCCCAGAAGCTGCTGCCGCAGGCGTAACGCCGCAGTCCGCAAGCATCACCTGCCCCACTCAAGCCCTCGTCGTATTCTGCGCGGCGGGGGCTTTTTGGTGCATGTCCAGGTGGGGTGCGTTCAATTAGAATCGCATCAATTAAGCCGTACGCATATAATCCCGCACAGACACGAAGAGGAAGGGAAGCGGCATGCAGCGTACACGTCAGGGGGCAACGGGTGCGGTCAAGGGAATCGACCCACGGGCGTTGATAGGGTCTGCCTGTTTGTGGGCTTGGGTGGACGCATTGTACAAAAGTGGGTTCTTCGCACCATTTCGTCCTACACCGTTGATGCCCGAGCTCGCTGTCTGGTTTACGTTCCTGCTGATAGTTCCTTTGAGCGCGCTTGTGTTGTGGCAAAAAGAACGCGTGCGCGCTCTGTGCGCCCGCAAAGGCTGCGCACTGGTGTGCGGCGCTGCGGGAAGCGCAGGCTCTGCGCTGTTTGCCGTGAGCGCCTCCACGGGCAGCTGGGTCGCGCTTGCGGTGGGTGCGGTGTTAGCGGGCGTTTTCATGGGGATGGCGATCCTCATGTGGGGCGCCGTGTACTGCAGGCAAGGCGAGCGTTCGGCGACGGTCTACGTTGCCGGTGGTTTTGCCTGCGCGCTTGTGGCTGACGTAACGTTCATGGTCATGGAGTCGGTCGCCTCGGCCCTGGCCCCCATGGCGCTGCCCATGATTTCGATGGTCCTTTTCAACCTGTTGCCGGAAGGGGAGCGTGCTTACGCTCGGACGACGGAGGGCGTCGACGTTCGTGAGCGGGGGACGGGAAGCCCCCTTGCCCGTCTTCGCCTGGGCCTGGGTGTGTCGGTGCCTACGGTGTGCTCGCTTGCGCTCATTATGTTCGGCCTGGGTTACATGCAGCACCGGATTTCGTTTGCCCCCATTCGCGCGGTTGGGCCCGACATGGGCATGGCGCTGCAAATCACGCGCGGTGTCATCGCAGTCGTTCTGTTCGCCCTGGCCTTGGCTGCCCCCAGACGAACTCATATCGTCTACCGCGTGGGACTTTTGGTCATCATCGCCGGTTTCTCCCTCATGCCGTTGCTTGCCCCGACTGATCACTTTTGGGTGTCTGGTGCCGTGGTGCTGAGTGGCTACACTACATTTGACGTTCTTATATGGGTCATTGTCGCGCAAGCAGCGTATGCCGGCATGTCCGACGGACTAGGCGTCACCTGCGCGGTGCGCATGCTCGTGTCGAGCTTGTTCTGCGGGCTCGGGGGCATGGCCGGCATTTGGATTGACGGTCTTACTGCTGATGTCCCCTTCGCCTATGCCGACGCCATCTTCGTTGGTTACCTCATGACCATTGCCGCCGTACTCGTTCTTTCCGGTCGCGATGTGTGGGATCTCTTTGACGCGCGCCCCATACCCGCCGAGAGTGTTTCAGCGCAGGCTGCTGGAGCTTGCAGCCCCGAGCAGGCCCTTGACGAGCTTGCCCAGAATTGGGGCCTGACGGTTCGCGAACGCGAGGTCTTCGGCTTTCTCGCCATGGGACGCACTCAACCCTGGGTGGCCGAGCGTCTCTCCATCTCGGAGTCCACGGTGAACTCCCATGTGCGCCATATTTACGGAAAAGCTGGTGTCAACAGTCGTCAGGAGCTTCTTGACCTGGTGTTTCGTGCGCAATCACCTGAAGTTATCGATAGGGCCGAGTAGCTCGACTGCATCGTAGGATTTGCATCGCATAGCGTCTTTCAAGCGTTTCGAGGTGCATGCCGTTTTCCCAAACTGATGATCAGCACATGCCGACGAGGGCATGGAGCACATCAGTCATGAGGGCCCGCTGCGCTGGGCCCCAGGCAGAAGGGGATACGGTATGTCCACTATCACGAGAAGGTCCTTTGTAAGTGCGGCCGCCACGGGTGCTGCCCTGAGCGCTGTCGCGGCTGCCCCTGCGGTCGCGCTGGCCGACGAGGCCGCCATGCCTGCCGAGGGCGTCCTGCACACCTGGGAGGTCGCGCCCGACCCCATCACCGACATCGCCGAGACCTACGAGTATGACGTCGTCGTTGTCGGCGGTGGCATGGCCGGCATGGGTGCCGCTGAGGCGGCCGCCCGCAACGGTGCAAGCGTCGTCGTCGTGGAGCGCAGCGAGTGCGGGCGCTTCTGCGGACTCGATATGTGCGCCATCGGCTCCAAGGTCCTCAAGGAGAACGGTCTCGAGATTGATCCTGAGAAGGCTGCCCGCCTTATGTATCAGGCCAGCCAACAGACGGCAAACTACAACCTCATCCGCACCTGGGCCACGCAGACCGCCGGTGTTCTCGACTACATCACCGAGCTGTGCGCTGCCAACGGCGTGACCGTTGAGCCTTCCACCGGTGGCACCTCCAAGGCGGGCTGGGACAAGATGCCCGAGCGCTACATCGTGTTCCAGGACGCCGTGCGTTACTCCAGTGACGAGTGGGGTGTGTTTGACCGTCCGGACGGCAAGGAGCCGCATCAGAACCTGGGCGATGTCCTTATCAAGTCGGCCACCGACAACGGCTGCGAGTACTACTTCAACACCCATGCCGAGCAGCTCGTGGGCAGCGCGGCGGACGGCGTGACGGGCGTCATCGCCACTGACGCCGACGGCAAGCACATTCAGTTTAACGCCAAGAAGGGTGTCGTGCTGGCAACCGGCGACATCTCCGGCAACCAGGAGATGGTTGATTGCTGGGCACCCATTAAGAACTATGCCGACGAGGACGCCTACGTGCCCCAGGGTGCCAACTCCGGAGATGCCATCCTCATGACCAAGTGGATCGGCGGCGGTATCTCCAAGAGCCCGGCTGCCCCCATGATTCACCAGTTCACGATTCAGACTCGCGGCTATCAGTGCACGCCCTTCTTCCTTTCTATGCTCGCGGTGAATTCCGACGGCAACCGTTTTATGAACGAGATGCCCTTCGAGCCCTATATCACCGATGCCCGCATGAACTCCAAGGGCAATGTTGCCTGGTCCATCCTCGACTCCAATTACGCCGAGTACGTGACCAAGCAGTTCCCCGAGGGCTACGAGTCCATGCTTGAGAACATCCCCGGCGAGCTTGAGCAACGCGTGGCTGACGGTGAGGTTTTCAAGGCCGACACCCTCGAGGAGCTTGCAGAGATGATCGGTGTTTCTGCCGGCAACCTCACTGCCGCCGTTGAGGGATACAACGGCATGGCCGACAAGGGGGAGGACACGCAGTTCGGCGTTGTTGCCGACTGGCTCTCGCCTGTTCGCGAGGCCCCGTTCTACGCCATCCCGATCTTTGCCTCCAACCTGGCTGTTGCCTATGGCGTCCACGTCAATGATGATTCCCAGGTCTGCACTGATGACGACCAGCCCATCGCCGGCCTCTTTGCCGCGGGTAACTGCCAGGGCGACTTCTTCGGCTTCAACTACCCCGTGCATTGCCCGGGCTGCTCCACGGGCCGCTCGCTCGTGTTTGGCCAGCTTATCGGTGAGGCCCTCGCCAAGGACGAGACCATCACCGAGCTCATTGCTTCGCGCTAAGTAAGCTTGTGCGCCGGGGCGGGTGTCATTTCCCCCTGATGCCCGCCCCGCCCGGCGCCTTGCCCCCCCTTTGAACATATATACGAGAAGAAGGAGAACCAAGATGAACACGATCTCCCGCCGTTCCATGATCTGTGGTGCCGCCGGCATGGCCGCCCTGGCAGCCGCTGCACCCACCGCTGCGCTCGCCGACGTCGACCACAACCTCGAGGTCACCGACGGCAGCCCCATCGTGGGCGCCGTCGACCCCTCCGGCATCGAGTGGGATTACGAAGCCGACATCGTCATCGTCGGCGCGGGCGGCGCGGGTCTTCCTGCCGGCGTGCGAGCCCTTGACGAGGGCGTCTCGGTCCTTTTCGTTGACGCCAACTACGACTGCGGTGGCCGTTGCGCCCTGTCCGGCGGCAACCTGCACTCCGGCTGCGGCACGAAGATCCAGGAGAAGTACGGCATCGAGGACTCTGCTGACAAGTATTACGAGGACCACACGACTCCCGAGTGCATCAACTCCATCTACGGCGACCGCAACGTGGTGCGCTCCGTGGCCGATTACATGGCCGAGGCCTACGAGTACATCCTGGACAAGGGCGTGCTCGTGAAGGACGTCGAGCCCATGCACCTGCCCGACTACACCGAGGGCGGCGACCAGCCTGAGACCGTGGGCCGCTGGACCTACGCCGACCAGACCACCGAGGACTGGGTTTCGTATGCCGACTACCTGTCTCCCTCTCAGGACGGCGCCTACCAGGATCGTTGCGGTATTGCCATCACGCGTCCGCTCGAGCGTGTCGCCCGCCAAGCCGGCGCTCAGTTCCTGCTGAACTACCACATGGACAAGATTGTGCGCGAAGGCGTGCTCGAGGGCCGCGTGCTGGGCATCCAGGCCCACTACTCGCCCACCATTCTCCCTGGTGAGGACGGCCCGCTTGCTCCTCTCAGTCCCTTCTCCGACGGCAACATCGACGAGACCAAGGAGACGGTGAACGTCCGCGCCAACAAGGCTGTCATCATCGCCACGGGCGGCTCCACGGGCAACGTCTACTTCCGCACCATGATTGACCCGCGTCGCGGTGTCGAGTACGACTGCACCTCGGGCGACCCGTTCTGCCCCAAGGACGCCTCGGGAGAAATCGCGGCCATGGCCATCGGCGCCTGCTTGGGCGACATTGCCAATCAGGTCATTGGCGACTCCTTCCTCAGCAAGGCGGCCATGATCGGCACGCAGTACACCGACTCCTTCGCCACGGTGCAGCCCACCTCGCCTCTCTTCAAGCTTTCCCGTGCCACGGGCCTGCGCGTCTATGACTGGTCGAACCTGTTGCAGGTGAACATGCTCGGCGAGCGTTTTGCCAACGAGGCCGACTCCTCCACCGACTGGAACGGCGCTGCCCTCGCCAGCGTCTTGACCGTTGACCCCTCTGACGGCGAGCTGCACCGCTATGGCGGCCCCCTCTGGACCATCTTCGACTCCAAGGCTGTCGAGCGCGAGGGGTGGGTTATCGACGACACGACCGTTGACCGCGAGGACGGCCGTTTCTTTGAGGCCGACACCCTTGAGGAGCTTGCCGAGAAGGTTGTGAACAAGTACTACGAGCAGATCAAGATGGACCCCGAGACCCTCGTGGCCACCGTCAAGCGCTACAACGAGCTGGTGGACAAGGGTGCTGACGAAGACTTTGGCAAGGAGGGCATGACCGACAAGATCGAGGTCGGTCCCTTCTACGCCGCTTGGTCCACGCCTGGCTTCCACGATTGCACCACGGGTCTGCGTGTGAACCGCAAGATGCAGGTCATGGACCTGTTCGGCCAGGTCATCCCCGGTCTGTACTGCGGTGGCGAGTCTTCGGGCGGCATGCGCATCCACGGTCTGGGTCGCGTCATTACGACCGGCTATATCGCGGGCCTGTACGCCGCAACTGAGGAGTAAGGTCGGTCTTCGGCAGACGCCGTGCTTCCGTGCTCTATAGAACCTGATTTCCATGAGCCCCCGTCGCATTCGTGCGGCGGGGGCTTTTTGGTGGCCGGTGGATGGTTACGTGGGACGGACTTCGGGCACGGTCGAGTTGCTCGCGTAAACCTTTTGTCCAGCTTCTGGGCGTTACGTTGCATATGCAATCGACCTCACTGTGTCCTGCCCACATAATCACGGATTGCCGTACCTGCTGGTACGGTGCGTGATTCACGCGAGACTGTGACAACACCGGGGGAGGGCGTACATGCCGTGCAAGAATGACTGCAGGCGAATCCGTTGGTCTGATGGCCGGGAGAACCTCGTCATCGCTGCCATGGCTGTGCTTGTGGTTGTGCTCGCCGCCGTTTCGCTGCTCTTGGGTCGCTTTCCCATCAGCCCGGCCGAGGCGCCCGCCATGCTGGTAAACCAAGTGGCGCCCGACCTCATCGAGCCGACCTGGACCAATCAGCAGGCCTCCATCTTCTTTAATGTGCGTCTCCCGCGCATCGTGCTGGCCCTCTTAATCGGCTGCTGCCTGGCAAGTGCTGGTGCGGCGTTCCAGGGAACGTTCCAGAACCCCCTCGTCTCCCCCGACCTGCTTGGTGCCTCGCAGGGTGCGGCCCTGGGCGCGGCGATTGCCATCCTCATGGGCCTGTCTTCGATTCAGATCTCGATGTGGGCGTTCGTGTTCTCGCTCATCACGGTCGGTCTCGTGGTGTTCATCTCCATGCACGCGCGGGGCAATCCCATCACCGTCGTCATTCTGGCCGGCGTTATGGTGAGCTCGCTGTTCTCGGCCGGTGTGTCTTACACCAAGCTCGTCGCCGACCCCAATGACACGCTTCCCGCCATCACCTACTGGCTCATGGGCAGCCTCACCGGCGCCAAGTTTGCCGACATCAAGCTGGTCATCGTGCCTATGTTCATCGGCCTTGTGACATTGCTTGCCCTGCGCTGGCGCATCAACATCCTCACCATGGGCGACGACGAGGCCGCCACGATGGGCGTGAACGCCCGTTTGGTGCGCTTGCTCGTCATGGTGGCCGCGACGCTCGTCACTGCCTCGAGCGTGGCGGTCTCGGGCATGATCGGCTGGGTCGGCCTTGTCATCCCGCACTTGTGCCGCATGCTCATCGGTTGTGATTACCGCAAGCTTCTCCCGGCTTCCATGGTCATGGGCGCAGGCTTTTTGCTGCTTGTCGACGACGTTGCCCGTGTTGCCACCACGACGGAGATTCCTATCGGCATTCTCACCGCATTTGTGGGCGCGCCCTTCTTCCTCTACCTCATCACGAAGGGCAGGAGGATCTAATGCCTATCGAGATCGAGCATTTGAGCTTTTTTTACGGCGCGCGTGAGATCCTGCACGACATCAGCCTCACGATTCCCGACCGCACGCTTGTCAATGTGCTGGGCCCCAATGGCGTGGGCAAGTCGACGCTGTTCCGATGCATCCTGTGCCTCAATGCCAACTACACCGGAACGATCACGGTTGACGGGCGCGACCTGCGCAAGATGCCCATCCGCGAGCGCGCCAAGCTCATCTCCTATATCCCGCAATCGCATTCCAGCGTCTATAACTACGAGGTCATCGACGTCGTGCTCATGAGCACGGGAACCGACCTGGGCCTGTTCAACAACCCGCGCAAGGCCCACAAGGACCGCGCGATGGAGGCCCTCGACAAGATCGGTATCGCCCATTTGGCGCATCGCCCCTACACCGGGATCTCGGGTGGCGAGCAGCAGATGGTGCTTATCGCGCGCGCCTTGGCCCAGAACGCCAAGACCATCGTGATGGACGAACCCACAAGCGCCCTCGACTACGGCAACACCGTGCGTGTGCTGTCGTGCGTGCGTCAGCTTGCCCGCGACGGCCTTTCCATCATCCAGTCGACGCATCAGCCTGACCAGGCGTTTCTGTATGCCGATAAAACCCTCGTCATCTATGACGGGCGCGTGAAGGCTTTCGGCGACCCCAAGGACGTGGTCACGGCCGGGCTCATCTCCGATATCTACGGCGTCGACGTCGAGATTAACTCGCTCTACGACGACCGCGTGCGTGTGTGCGTGCCGACACATGAGATTGAAAACATGCCCGCGCGTTGACACCTCGTTGCTCTGCCCGCCTGCGCCTTGGGGCGCCGGTGGTTTTCATAGGGGCCTTCGGGCCCGTTGGTTTGAGAGAAAGGAATGCGGATGGTAAAGAACGCAAGTCGCCGCACGTTCGTCGTGGCCCTGTGCTCGGCTGCCTTGGCATGCGGCTTGGCCGTTGCGCCTCTGGCTTTTGCCGACACAGCAGCTACGAGCGACAAGGCAAGCGCCGCTCAGACCGGTGAGACGCGCGAGTTTACCGATTCTCTGGGCCGCACCGTCGAGATCCCGGCTGAGATCACGGCCATCGCACCCTCGGGCTTCCTGCCTCAGCAGGTGCTCCTGACGGTCGCCCCTGAGAAGATGGTTGTCCTGGCCAGCTCCCTCACCGACTCGCAGGCTCACTTCTTCGGCGAGCAGTATGCGGGCCTCGAGGAGGTCGGCGCCATCTTCGGCGCCAAGGGCGACTTCAACCGCGAGGCCGTTGCTGCTTCCGGCGCTCAGATTGTCATCGACGTGGGCGACACCAAGAAGGGCATGGCCGAGGACCTCGACGCCCTTCAGGAGCAGCTCGGCATCCCCTGCGTCCACATCTCCAGCAACCTGGCCACCTACGGCGACTGCTATCGCGCCCTGGGCGAGCTGCTCGGTGTTGAGGAGCGCGCCAACGAGATCGCTGACTACTGCGACGCCGCCTACAAGGAGATTTCCGACGTCATGGAGACCATCCCGGTTGAGGATCGCGTCGACGTGCTGTACCTCAGCGGCGAGGACGGACTGTCCTGCGTGGCCAACAGCTCCTATCAGGCCAACGTCGTCGACATGGTCTCCGATAACATCGCCGTGGTTGACGACCCCTCCGGCAAGTCCAACCAGACGAACATGGAGCAGATCGTCAGCTGGGACCCCGAGTTCATCATCTTCGCCCCGAAGAGCGCCTATGACCTCGCCGGCACCGACGCCACCTGGCAGACGCTGACCGCCATCGAGGGCGGCAACTACTGCGAGGTTCCCAGCGAGCCTTACAACTGGCTCAACGGCCCGCCTTCTGTGAACCAGGTCCTGGGTATGCAGTGGCTGCCCCGCGTGCTGTATCCCGAGAAGTTTGACGACGACATGTATGAGACTGTCGCCGCGTACTACAAGACTCTGTACCAGTACGACCTGTCTGAGGACGAGTTCAACGAGATCACCGCTCGTGCCGTCCCTGTGGTCGACCAGAAGTAGTTTGTAAAGCAGGCTTCCTCTATAAGCTCTACCAAGAACCGTCGTCCGTGTCTCAAGGGGCATGGGCGGCGGTTTTTTGCACTCTTAGAGAGAAATGCCAGTTCAGAGCCTACACAACAATGCATTAAAGCGTCGTAGAGCTTCATCTGGAGCCGCCAAGGGGCAAAAATCTGGAAACAGATGCGATGAATGTGCAGGCGCCGATGGGGTCGGTGCAAGACAGGCAAAGAGGAGCGACGATGGACGATAAGACGATGTGCACGGCGATTGACGACGAGGCTGCCGAGCTCGACGCAGCCGACGCGCGTGTCGAGCTCGCCCCTGCGGAAGACGCAACGGTCGCCCCCGAGGTCGCCGAGACTGCTGAGACCCCCGAGGAAGTGGCCGCCCGCGAAGCTGCCGAACTTGCCGAGAAGCGCGAGCGCGAGGCCCGCGAGGCCGCGGAGCGTGCGGCTGCCGACGAGGCTGCCCGCGAGGAGCGTGCCCAGGCTGCTGTCGAGAAGCTCTCGAAGGGCGCCGGCTGGGCCGCGCAAGCGGGCGTCTACTACGACGCGTCCCATGGTGCGGTAAAGGCAACGAGCGTGTCCTCGGCAAAGCAGGCAGGCCGTCCCGCCGACGACGAAGACGCTGCTACCGACGAGCTGACCGAAGACGAGCTTGTCGCCGACCTCACCGACGTTGCGCGCGAGGCCGGCTCCCTCGACGACATCCAGGCCAGCGAGGCTGACGCCGGCTACATCGACCCTGTCGTCTTCGGCCGCATGGTCGCCAAGGTCACCGAGGCCGTGACGCGCAACCCTTTGCAGCGAGAGCTGTTCTACAAGGTCCTCTCCTTCTGCCAGGAGTCCAAGCCCCTGCGCGAGATCGAGCAGATGGTCATGGCGCTGCCGGGTTTCGAGCGCACCTCGGCCAACGCCTACCATTTCATCGCCGTCATGGAAAACGCTGGCGGTCTGGAGCGTTTCGAGCTTGACGACGAAGGCGATGTCGTGGATGACGCCCGCAAGGCCGGGCTTACCGAGGACGAGATCGACGACCTTGTGGCCGAGTACGCGTTCATGACCACGCCGGCCGGGCAGGCCGTGGTGGAACAGCACACGCCCCGCGCGCGCATCATCGAGCTTTTGGGCCTCGTGCCCGAGCGCCGCGACACCTACATCGAGCTCATGGAGTTCCTGGCCGAGGAGCCTCGTACCTACAACGAGGTCACGCAGCTGCTCGACGGCCGCGACGTGCTCTGGCACCTGGACTCCAAGGGCAATCCTGAGCGTATGCAGCCCAGCGTCTTCTTGGACAAGCTGCATGACGCCGCCGCCATCGAGTGGCACCAAGGTTGGCAACTTAGCGAGGAGGGTCGCACCTACCTCGATGAGTTGAAGAGGGTCCAAAACTAGGCGCTCTTCCGTATACGTACGTAAAAGCAAGGGAGAGGGAGGAAAGCATGGCAGCAAACACCAACGTCACACGCCGCAGCTTTGTCAAGGCAGCAGCGCTTGCCGGCGCGGCGGTGGCCATCGGCACCCAGATGAGTGGTTCTCTCGTCGAGGCGCCTGCGGCATACGCTGACGAGGCTGACGACGTCAAGAAGGTCTACACCTCTTGTCACGGCTGCATCCAGATGTGCCCGGCCGTCGCCACCATCGAGAACGGCGTGGTCACCAAGCTCGAGGGCGACGACCGCGCCCCCGTGTCTAAGGGCTCTCTGTGCATCAAGGGCCTCAACCAGCTGCACACCATGTACAGCCCGCGTCGTATCCTGCACCCGCTGAAGCGCGTTGGCGAGCGCGGCACGACCGACTTCGAGGTCATCTCCTGGGACGAGGCTATCGAGCTTGCGGCCACCCAGATCAAGGATGCCATCGACCAGTACGGCAACTACGCCTTCTTCTCCTCCGTCGGCGGCGGCGGTTCCTACTCGTTCATGGAGGCCATGACGCTTCCCATGGCGTTCGGCTCCCCCACCGTCTTTGAGCCTGGCTGCGCCCAGTGCTACCTGCCCCGTTGGTCCCTGTCGAAGCTCTTCTACGGCGGCGACGACCAGTCCATCGCAGACAACGCCGTCCAGGAGATTTTCCGCGACGAGGAGAACAACAAGACTGAGCTCGTCGTGATCTGGGGCGCCCAGCCCTCCGTCTCCGAGACCGCTGAGTCCGGCCGCGGCATGGCTGAGCTGCGCGCTCGCGGTGTCAAGACGATCGTCGTTGACCCGAACTTCTCGCCCGACGCCGCCAAGGCCGACGTGTGGCTCCCTGTTCGTCCCGAGACCGACACGGGCGTGCTTCTGTCCTGGTACCGCTACATCTTCGAGAACAAGCTCTACGACGAAGAGTTCACCAAGTACTGGACGAACCTGCCCTTCCTGATCGACCCCGACACCAAGCTTCCCGTCAAGGCCCAGGAGCTCTTCCCCGATTTCCAGCAAACTACGCCCGAGAACACCCCGGCGTACGTGTGCTACGACCTCAAGACCGGCGCCGTTGCTCCCTTCGAGTACAGCGCTCCTGCTGACTCCGCCGTTGACCCCGAGATCTTCTGGGAGGGCGAGTACGAGGGCAAGACCTACAAGACCGCCGGCCAGATCTACAAGGATCAGGCTGAGCCCTGGACCCTCGAGCACACTGAGGAAGTCACCTGGGTTCCCGCCGACCTCAACGAGAAGGCCATTAAGATGTACGCCGAGAACTGGGGCGGCATCGCCAACGGCGTCGCGGCTGACATGAGCGAGTCTGCCTCCCAGGTGCCTCTGGGCTGCATGGGCCTGGATGCCATCATGGGCCGCATCAACAAGCCCGGCGTCACCATGACGCAGAAGGGCGGCGGCTACTTCGCCACCATGACCGACACCGGTGAGACCGTCAACACTCGCCCGGTCACCTACAACAACGGCTTTAGCGGCATGTTCTCCGACATGTACGGCGTGGGTGCCGTCATCGGCATGTCCGACGCTGAGAACGAGGAGCGCATCAAGGCTCTGGGCGAGGCTATGCCTGACTCCCAGAAGACCCTCAACAAGCTGCTCCAGGACCGTCTGGGCATGAAGTACCACAAGGGTCTCTACGCTTGGTGCCACTCCCACATCCCTACGGTGCGCGAGGCCATCGCCACCGGCGAGCCCTTCAAGCCGCGCGTGTGGTTCGACATGTCGGGCAACAAGCTCGCGATGCTCGGTAACGCCAAGAGCTGGTACGACGTCTTCCCCGAGGTGGACTTCATCATCGGCCAGTACCCGATGCTGACCTCCTTCCACATTGAGGCCGCCGACCTGGTCTTCCCGCTGCGCGAGTGGCTCGAGGAGCCCATGGTCAACATGACCCAGCTCGACACCCAGTGGCTGCAGAACGAGTGCACCCACATCGGCGAGACCGTCTCCCACTCCATTCCTGCCGCACAGGTCATCAAGAAGTGCCAGGAGCTGTGGGGCGGCTCCATCCCCGGTGGCCTCGAGCTCGCTCCCGGCGTCTCTGCCTACCTGGGCAACGCCACCGAGCAGGAGGTCAAGGACTCCACCGCGCAGACTCTGGGCGCTGCTGACTGGGATACGCTCCAGTCCGACATCGACGCCTACGTGCCTTGCGTGACGCCCGACTACTTTAACTACCTGCAGCATGAGCAGCTCTGCGACGACGGCCTGCCTTCGGGCTTCGCCACCGAGTCGCGCAAGGTCGAGGTCTACTGCCAGATGCTTCTGCGTATGGCCCGCAACGGCTACCCGTTCTGCTACCCCGAGCCGCAGGAGGCCTGCGACGACTACAGCCCGATCTGCGCGTTCATCGAGCCTGCCGAGTCGCCCATCAACGACGAGGCCAACGGTGAGGGTGGCCAGTACCCGTTCATCCTGACCTCCGGCCGCGTGCCGTACTTCCACCATGGCACTATGCGTCACGCTGCGTTCTCCCGTGAGCTCTATCCTGCGCCTCACGTGCGCATCAACCCGCGCTCCGCTGCCGACCTCGACATCGCCGACGGCGACTGGCTCAAGATCACGAGCCGTCGCGGTGAGATCGCCGGCATCGCCGAGCTCACCGAGGGCGTGGCCCCCGGCGTTGTCTGGATGGAGCGCTACTGGAACCCCGAGTGCTTCGACGAGTCCATCCCCGCAGAGCAGCGCTCCGCTGGCTGGCGCGAGATGAACGTCAACGTGCTGACCAAGAACGATGCCCCGTTCAACGAGGTGTACGGCTCTTACACCAACCGCGGCTTCACCGTGCGCGTGGAGAAGGGCGACAAGCCTGCCAACGTTTGGATTGAGCCCGAGGAGTTCCAGCCCTTCATGCCCACGCTCCAGAGCGAGCCCAAGACTGAGGATGTGTTCTAATGAGAAACTGCCTTGTTATCGATCTGGACCGCTGCTCCGGCTGCGACTCCTGCATCGCCGCTTGCAAGCATGAGAACGGCATCGGCCTGGGCGTGTACCGCAACACCGTGGACCGTATGGGCCCCATCGGCGAGTGGCCGCGTCCGCAGCAGTACTGGCTGCCCCGCCAGTGCCAGCAGTGCGATAACGCCCCCTGCCTTGAGGTGTGCCCCACCGGCGCCACCTACCGCGAGGACGAGTACGGCCTGATTGTCATCAACCAGGAGCAGTGCATCGGCTGCCAGCAGTGCATGACTGCCTGCCCCTTTGACGCTCGCTGGTTCGACGCCGCCAACTCCGTCGTCGAGAAGTGCGATGGCTGCATTGACAGGCTCAAGAAGGGCGAGAAGCCCGCATGCGTGCACAACTGCTGCTGCGGTGCCCGTCTCTTCGGTGACCTCGACGATCCCGAGTCCGATGCCTCGAAGGCACTGGCTGCGGCCGACCCCGCGTCGCTGCACCAGTTCAACGACGAGGTCGGCGCCTCGCCCCGTACGGTTTACATCCTGTCGGAGAAGGTATGCCCCTGGCAGGACGAGAAGACCGCCTATCGCGCTCGCTAGTGTGATGCGTCGTTCCCTTTGAGCGGGATGCGTTGAATGATTGATGGGGGCGAGGTTGCCTGTGTGGCGCCTCGCCCCCATGACACAAAGGGACGGGTGCAATGTGTTGTTCCCGGACCTTGCAAGATGGAGCTGCCGCTTGTGCGGCGTTGTCACGGAGAGGAACCACAATGAGCGAGAACACGATGGCCGAGACGCTAGATACCCAGGCCGAGGCCACCTCCGCCGACGCCGCCGCACAGGCTGAGCAGGCTGCGACTGCCGTTCCCGAGGAGGTCGCCGCTGCCCTTGAGGGCCGCGCCGCTTTCTATGAGACGCTCGCAGGCCTTTTTTGGATGCCGCTTACGGCCGAGCAGGTAGAGGCCATGGCCGGCCAGGATTTCTCCGCCTATGCCGAGCTCAACGAAGACTTCGCCGACGGCGTGAACGACATCACACGCTACCTGCGCAAGCGCAACACCGGTACGCGCGACGAGATGGCCGTGGACTTCACGGGCACCTTCACGGGCATCAAGACCTACGAGGGCAAGACGGCCGTGCCGTACAAGTCGGTCTTTACGAGCGAAGATGGCCTTATGTACCAGGAGGGTTTCCGCGAGGTGTACCACGCCTTCAAGGCCGAGGCCATCAAGAAGCGCGCCGGGCTCGACTACCCTGACGACCACATCTCGTTTCTCTGCCAGTTCATGGCCATCATGAGCCGCCGTACGCTCGAGGCCCTGCAGGCCGGCGACTACGACAAGGCTGCCCACGACGTGAAGGCCTCTGCCGACTTCCTCGACAACAACATCCTCTCCTGGTACGACCAGCTCATGGAGCGTTCGCTGTTGCTCATCAAGACCCGCTTCTACAAGGGCGTCATGAAGCTTGCGCGTGGGTTCTTTACGCTCGACCGCGAGACGCTGGCCGACCTGGCCGATGAGGTTGCCGAGCTTGCCGAGGCGGCCCAGAAGACCGAGGGGACCCAGGCCGAGTAACCAGGCGCGCCTGCTTGCCCGAGGTGCCCGAACATAGACTTTAGCCGCCAGGTTCACCCTCTCCTCTTTTTGCGTACAATTATGTGCGTACATTCAAGGGGAGAGGGTTTCGCATGGAGCAGACGGACGCTTCTGGGGTGAAGCGGAGCTTAACCGAAGAGTTGGCGACGCGTTGGTCGTCGCTGCCGTTCATGGCGTTTGGCGTGTGGACCGCTTGGTCGTCGCTTACCTATTCTGGGTCGCTGTGGCTTTCTGACAACGAGGTCAACGGGTTCTACCTGTCGTTGCTGTTCGTCATCTCCACCATGACATTTGCCGTGGTGTTCCTTGGGGCGTCGTTCTTTGCCCGCCGCCACGCTGACAAGGGCGATGTCTCGGATCGCGTCGTCATGGGATTCGGCCTCTTGGCGGCCTTGGGCGCTTTTCTTATCATTTTGGCCGGCCCGTACTGGTTGGGCGTTTCCCGTCGGGCAACCTCTGTGTTTGTGGTCGGAGCCATCATGACGGGAGCTGGCACGGCCGGCATCGGTCTGCGTTGTGCGACGCTCTATGGTGGCCTACCGCCGCGCAGGGCGCTCATCACAGCGGCATTGTCGCAGCTTGTGGCCTCATTCATCTATTTTGTCGTACTGGCGACCCCCGCATGGGCGCCCATTGCCCATGGCCCCTCACTCACCCATATCCTGGCGTTCACGCTGCTGCCGGTGGTCGCCGCCTGGCTTTCATGCATCAAGCCGTCGCACGAGTCGCTCTTTGAGGAGAACGTCCGTCAGTATCCGGCAAACAGCGGCGCGCTTCCCGCAGCGTTCTGGCGTTTCTCGGCCTTCGCGTTTGCGCTTGCCCTCATCACCACGTTCATCCGCTCGTCCATGGTGACGGTGAGCGCGCTTGCCAACACGGTCGAGGGCAACAACGTGCTGCAGCTCCTACGCATCGCGATGGTGCTCGTCGTGATCGCCTGGACGCTGCGTTCCGACGCGCAGGGGTTCGACTTGGGGCGCGTTTGCTCGCTCGCCACGGTGCTTGCCGCCGTGGTTACCGCCTGCTCGGCGGCTTTGGGGGGAACCACCAGCGCACTCAGCGTGCTCGTGTACTTTGCCAGCAGCATCTTCGAGTTCTTCATGTGGTGCCTGCTCGCCTTCATCGTGTATCAGAAGCACATCTCGCCGCTTGCCGTGTTCGGTTTCGGCCGAGGACTCTTTATGCTTGGCTGTGCCCTGGGCTGGGCGCTTGGCATTGTCGTGATGCCGAGCATCGAGGCGGCATCTGCGCAGGTAGTCGTAAGCATCGTGCTTGCTGGCACCATCATCATCTTGTGGCTCGCCCTGTTCTCGGGCAAGGACTACGAGCGTCTCTTCTCCACGGTGGGCGAAGACGAGCTGTCGCTGGAGGACCTCTTTGAGATTGACCAGCGCCTTGATGAAGGCACCGAGGCGGGACAGCCCAAGTCGGAGCGCAAGGGCAAGTTCGGCCAGGCGGTCGAGGCCATCGCCGCTCGCAACGCCCTTTCCGCACGTGAGGCCGAGGTACTGCGCTGCCTCGCCATGGGATACGGCTCAGAGCGCATCGCCCAAACCATGGGCGTCAAGGTGAACACCGTGCGCACCCATACCCACAACGTCTACGTCAAGCTCGACGTCCACTCCCGCGAGGAGCTCATGCGCCTCGTCGACGACGAAGTTGCAGGGCAGTAGGGCTCGCCACCTTCGATTGATTGCCGCGTCCCTCTAAATATCCGATTCGCATTTGACGGCATTTACTTTCGGGTTTGGCGCAGTTTTACTTTCGACTTTGGCGGCATTTGACTTTCGGGTTTGGCGATTGGGGCAATCTGGCTTGCGTTTGTGAACGCCGAAAACCTTTGCTTTCCTGCTCAGAAAACAAAGGTTATTTGATAACCTTTGTTTTTGAGAGTCGAAAACAAAGGTTAGGCGGCAGGCCATGGGTGTGTACCAGTCAGATTATTGGCAGTCCTGCGGGTGGGGAATGAACCGGCGAGAGACGCAAAGTGGGACATACCATCCGTTCTTGCCCGACAAGCTGGCAGGGCTCGATATCATGCTGACACCCGAGGCGGTCTCGGCCGTGACGCAGGCGCAGTCTGCCGTGTTGCTGCTCAACCAAGAGGCGCGCTTTCTGACCAATACAGAACCTCTGGCGCGCCTGCTGTTGCGTTCTGAGGCGTTGGCCTCCTCTCGCATTGAGGGTTTGCAAATGAATGCCGGCAGGCTGCTCGAATTTGAGGCGCTTGACGAGCTGGGCGTGTCGCATCGACTCGATGGTGTGGAGGCCGCGGTCATGGCAAATATCGCCGCCATGAGCGACGCGGTGGATAGCATCGGGGCCGGCGACTCGATTACGGTGAATGACATTCGTGCTGTAAATGCGACCTTGCTTCAAGGGTCGCACCTTGAGGATGAGGGCGGAGTGCTGCGCACGATCCAAAACTGGATCGGCGGCAACAATGTCAACCCGGTTGGCGCTGCCTACGTACCACCCCGGCCCGAACATGTCCCGGAGCTGATGGAAGACCTCGCCCAATTCTGCAACACGTCGCCCTTGCCGGCGATTGCCGTGGCGGCGATAGCGCACGCTCAGCTCGAAACGATTCATCCGTTTGCGGATGGCAATGGGCGGACGGGTCGTGCCCTTGTGCACATGTTGTTGCACCGTGCGGGCCTGACTCCGAACAGCGTCCCTCCCATCTCGCTTGTGCTGGCAACGGACAAGGCACGCTACATCAACAATCTCCCAGCGTATCGATGCGATGACGGGCGATATGAAGGGGCAGATGAAAAGGCCGCTGCTCTGCAAGGGTGTATCAGCGATTGGGTGGAGTACTTTGCCAACGCGGTGCTGCTTGCTTGCGGGCGCGCGCAGGAGTTTGAGCACCGTATTGCCGATATTCAGGAAGAATGGCGCGGCCGCGGCACGATTCGCAAGAATTCGTCTGCCGATGTGCTCATCGAGGTCCTGCCAGGCAACCCTGTTGTCAGCGTCGTTTCGGCCGCTCGCCTGACAAGTAAAAGCGTCCAGGCTGCGCGCCTGGCGCTCAAGCAGCTGGAGAGCATGGGCATCCTGGTGCAGAATGCCAAGAACCGCAAGAGCAACATCTATGTCGCGCAAGAAATTTTGGATGCATTCACGGCGTACGAGCGAGCTCTGGTGGTGCCTGGCGGCGATACGTCTTCAGAGAAACCCATGCGACCCGTGCCTCTGCGCGTCCCGCGAGACCGCCGGCCATAAACGCAAAAGGCCCCGCGCTGCCTGCTGGTTTGCAGGGCGGCGCGGGGCTTTGCTGTGCAGGTTGGCTTGGAGCCGAAACCTTAGGCCTCGACGGCGACGAGCACGTCGGTGCTCTTCACGAAGGCGACGGCAGGCTTGCCGACCTCGAGGCCAAGCTCCTCGATGGCAGCGTTGGTGATGGAGCCGGAGACGGTCAGGCCGTACTCGGTGGTGATGGTCACATGGCCGTTGACGGCGCCCTTCTGGATTTTGGTGACCTCGCCGCAGAACTGGTTGCGGGCAGAGATCTGCAGGTGCTGGCCGGCCTCGGCGAACATGACGTTGGTGGCCTTGACCACGGCGATGGCGGGCTTGCCGGCCTCGAGGCCCAGATCCTCGACGGCCTCGCAGGTGATGTCGGCCTTGATGTTCTTGCCGGGGGCAACCTCGATGGCGACGACGGCGTTGACGGCGCCCTTCTCGACGGAGACGACGGTGCCGGCGAACTGGTTGCGGGCGGAAATCTTCATGATGCGCTTCCTTTCGATGGTTGCGGGCGGCTGCCACTGCAAGTGCCGCGCCTGGCTGACGAGGGGAACTATAAGCCATGGGGTTTGGCGCTCCGGTCTTCGCGCCAACATTTGAGTTCTGTTGTACCAACGCGTGCCAATCAGCAATCGAACGTGCGTAGAAAAGACTCGATTTGTCCGATTGCCAATCTGGCAATGCCATTCTGTCATTCCATATTGAGGCCTGTGCCAGCGACTTTATATAATGGAGTTAGTATCGAGCCCTGTGTGGGCGCACGTTCGGCAGAAGGGAAGACATCATGAGCAAGAACATGCGACTCTTTGGTACGCGCGGATACGGTGCTGCATTTGCTGGAACTCTGATCGCCCTGACGCTCGGCGGGGCATGCATGATGGGGACGTTTGCGGCAACGGCACAGGCCGACACGGCAGCCACGGGCTTGGGCGGCATCGCCGCGGCCCAGGGCGCAGCCTCACCGCTTGCGGGCATCGGCGACGGCAAGGCTTCCCCCATCGCCTCCCTTGAGGACGAGGACGTGCTGCTTGCCACCTACAGCAATGCGGCACAGGGGTTCTCGCTGCTTGTAGACGCCGGTTCCTTTACGGTGAGTGAGGGCCAGGGTGCGGGCGCGACGTTCGTCCTGAACGCCGACGCGTCCTCCTACTTTGCCGTCTCCTACGTCGCTGACTGGGAAGGCACGCCCGATGTGGGCGAGTACCTGGAAGAACAGCTCTGGCACGGCCAGATGGAGCATGGTGACTCCTATGTGCAGGTGAGTGCTGACGGCGGCGAGGTCATCTACCTGGCTGGTGTGGGTGCCTATGCGTGCGCCTATGGGTACGTCGACTCCTCGACGGGTCAGAACATGACCGTCATCCAGGCCATGGAGCCCCGCTCTGACGGCAACGCTGTGTATTGGACGTTGTGCACGAGCGACGAGTCTGCCGAGCAGGTCGCCACGGCGCTCGTCTGGGCCTCGGCCACCTTCCGCGTGGGTGCGGACGCCTATACGGGCAGCAACATGTGGTGCGCGCCCTCTGACCTGGCGCAAAGGCCTTCAGGAAGCACATACTCGCTGGTAGATGACGCGGGCAACACTGCCGCGACTCCCGCTCCTGCAACTTCGGCCGATACGACGACTCCCACTCCTGCCGCCTCGGCCGACACAGCGGCCCCTGCACCCGCCCAGCCCGCCGCAACCCCCGCCCCTGCGCAGCCTGCGCCCACCCAGACGTCCGCAACTGCTGGAACCTACCAGATCGTGGACTATGACGGCGGGTACTTCACTGTCGCGCTGCCTCAGGGTTGGTCCATCCAGACATCGGGGGAGGGGGCCGGCTTCACCTTCGAGGCGTTTGACCCAGCCAACCCTGCCGTGCGCATCGTCTACTACGGTGAGCTGGCATTTAACCTCAACGAGCAGATGCGCGAGCTGTTTGCCCTCTCCACCTCTTCCGGCGATGCGACGCTCGACCAGCTGTACACGCTGTACGCCAACCTTCCCGTGCTCGACCCCTGCACGGTTGCCAATGCCGTGAGCCTGCTGCCTGCCTATACGCAGCTCACGCTCGACATGGGCGGCGTCGACGACGGCACGGGCCTCATGGTTTCCTCGGCCCAGGTCACCTCGAGCATACCGGTGTCGTATTACTCGGCCTTCCCGGGCATGGCGGGCTATGTGCGAGATGACGCCCTGGTGAGCGCCGAACTCACGCTGCTCGATGGCACGGCCTGCAGGGCGGACTTCTTGGGCAGTGCGATTGCCTTGGGATATGAGGGCGGCTACGGCATGGCTGCCGTCATGGGAATGTGGGGCATCATTGCGCCTGCCGACATGTACGACGACGTCGTGGCCCAGCTTGCTCCCTGCGTGGGCACCCTGTCCTTCTCGGATGAGTACGTTGCCCAGTGCAACGCTGCAAACGACGCCATCGCAGCCGCCGCTCTCGATCGTTCGGCTGCCAACAACGCCGTGATGGACCAGGCGCTGCAGGACTTTGATGACTACATCATGGACCGCGACCGCTTCACGTTCTCCGACGGTTCCCAGCTTGTCATTCAGCGTTAAACAGTTTTTTAGCATTGAAGAGAGTCGGCGGGGGGCGCGGGGCGCGATGCGGCCTTGGCGCCCCGCTGGCTTTTCTGCCTGCTAGTATGGATGTGCGGCCCGCGCTCGGGGCGTCTCGCCTTTTGGGCATGCGGCGCGCCATTCTACAAGTGAAGTCACACAAGGGGTCGATGAGCCAAGGGAGTCAGCCATGAAACGAACCGATGTCAGCCATGCCTGCACGCGACGCACGTTTGCCCTGGCAGGGTTCGCCCTTGCCGCGTCTGCCGCTGTGTCTGCGCCTGTGCGAGCGGCCCATGCCGTGGGCCTGTTGCCCGGAGCCATGCCTCTGTCCGACACGGACGACGCTGCCTCGATTCAGGCCGGTCCCTTTGACGACCTTCCCACAGATCCACTTGAGCGTCTCTCGGCTCTGTGCACGTTGTTCCAAGCTCAGGTTGAGGACTTCGCCGCCGTGTACGCGTCTTCAGTTGAGAACGGCGACAACGCCTATGCCCAGCCGATGCTCGACCTCGTGGACCTGTGCAACGCGGGCTACGAGGAACTTGAGGCAATCTATGACGCGCTCGCCTCTCAAGAGACCGGCCCGGAGGTCGGCCTCGGCATGGATGTCTGCGTGATTGTGGCGCGCACCCTGGCGTTTTACTCCGGTTACTACCATTCGAGCGATCCCCTCATGGAGATGCAGGTCCAGGCGGCGCAGGGTGCCTACGCCGACAACCTTGAGCTGCTCGATGCGATGTACGGCGCCCTCGGTCAGGTGCGCGACAACTACAGGATGCTCGACCTTCCCGCCTACATGAGCGACCTGTGGCCCCATTACATCAAGCAAATCGATGCCTACCAGGAGAAACTCTACGCCGACTATATCTCGCTTGTGCGCAACGACGTCCTTATGGCGTGTTCGGCATCGTGGCTCCTGATGCGCCAGCCCTACATCATGCTGCACTATGAGCAGCTCATGTACGCCCTTATGCGCGCCCAGTTCCAGAACGCCGCCGACACGCTTGCCGCAGGCTCGGGCGAAGGCGCCTGTGCCATGGTGGAGCATGCGTTGAGCGACGAGATCTACCCCAATCTCTACCCCTCGTCGGACTCGGTGGCCAACGTTGCAATCTACACCGAGGGCGGTGCGTGCGACGTGCTCATCGAGGTGCAGGTAGACGGCTTCTCCCAGCTCTACCGCCAAAAGATAACCGCCACGCCTGAGATTGCGTACTTCATGATCAAGCCGCCGGTGGCAAGCGACGCGGGTAACCTGACGAGCGAGCGCGACACCCAGCTCACGCTCACGGTGACCGACCTGGGTTCCAACGGGCTCATCGCCCAGGAAACGCGGACGGTCACGCTGCACAGCCTGTACGACTTCACGCTTGAAAGCAACGAGTTCGGCATCGTCGAGCCGTACAACGTGCTCGCCTGGATGCGTCCTGACGCGCAGGAGGTGCTGGACATCCGCCGCGCCGCCATTGACTGGCTTGAGGCAAACATGGGTGCCGATTACAACACGCTGCCTGGCTACCAGCTGGGATATCCCGGGGAGGACGAGGCGAAGACGGTCCTCATTCAGGCCGTTGCCATTCAGGGCGCGATCTCCGACATGGGCGTGCGCTACAACATGGGGCCGTACTCGTTTGGCGCGATGCAGCGCGTGCTCACCCCCGACGCCGTGGTGCGCTCCAAGTCGGGCATCTGCATTGAGACCGCGCTGCTCGTGGCGTCGTGCCTGCAGTCGGCCGACATGCACGCCATGGTGCTCATCCTTCCCGGTCACGCCCAGGTTGCCCTGGAGACCTGGGAGGGGAGCGGCCAGTACATCCTGCTTGAGACCACAACCCTGCCCTTCACGGGATCCGACGTCTCCTCCTACATCTCGACTCCGACTAACGACGAGTGGACTTCCTATCTGAGCGACGACGGCACCTACGTCATCGACTGCAACCTCGCTTCCACCCTGGGCATCCGAGGCCTGGCGGTGTAGGGGAGGGTGCTTAGAGCCCAACTCAAAGGTAATGGGCTAGCTCAGAGGCCAGCCTCGGCCCTGGTTGCGGTGATGGGGTAACCATCGCCCGCAACCAGGGCTTTCGCTTCACTTTGTCATTCTGGGTGCGTCGGTCGCTGCGGAGGAGGTCACACCGAGGAGCTCGTTTAATTCACAACGTCCGCTTGTGCCCGTTTTCTCATAGATATGACTGACGTGGGCTTTGGCCGTGCCTTCGGCTATGCCCAGCTCGCAGGCGATTTCATGGGTGGTCTTTTCCTTGGCGAGCAGGCGCAGCACCTCGTCTTCGCGCGGGCTGAGACGTGACGCGCGGCTTACCTCGTCGCAGCGCGCGGAGACAAGCTCCTCGCGGCGGCTCTGCTCTCCCAGGCTGCCAGCGTCGAGCAGGGAGACGCCCCACTTGGTGGTGAGCTCGCGTTCGGAGAACAGCAGGAACGTGGCGACGGTGATGGCGCCGACGACGGCCAGGCTTAAGACGATGGTCTGCGTCTCACTCGACAAGGAGCTGGCCTGCAGCGCGCTTGCCAGCGTGTCTCCCGCGATAATGAAGACCTGCATCGCGTTCTTGATGCCAAACAAGGCGATGACGACGATGCCCATGCGCTTGACGATGTCGTACAGCAAAAGGGTGAAGAACGTGTTGGCAAGGACGTAGCTTGTCGAGACGAAAAGGTTCGAAACGGCGGGTCCTACGAAGCCCTCGGCGGGAATAAGCAAGAAACCGCAGATCATAAGGGGAATGGGTGAGCGATACAGCAGGCTCAGGCTGAACTTATCGGCAAAGAAGCGGGCGCCCACGAAGAGGAACGCCATAACGATGACCGTGGCTATGTTGGTGGAAATGTTTCCCGAAGCCGTGAGCGTCTCCTGACGGATGCCATACGCAAACGAGTACACGCCCAAGAGTAGCACGATTTTCCAAGGAAATGTGAATCGCACGTCGGTGCGCTGGGGGCGCGCGGTGACCGGCGTGCTGTGCCAGGCGCGGTCGATGCTGTGAATGGCAACGAGGGGCAGCACGACGATGGCGACTCCCAAGCGAAGGGGGTCGAGGCCCTGGCAGAAAAACAGGATGACTAGGGCCAGAATCTGGGCGGATGCGAGCTGCATCACGATGCGGCGCATACTGAGGGTGCTTAGGACCTCCGACCACAGCAGGAGTAGCAGCGCAAAGCCGGCCCCAGCCAAGACGGCGCCCGCTGCGGTCAGTGCGCCGGCGGCTTGCGTGAGCGTCGCCTGCTCGGGGGTCATACCCATGACGCAGATGCAGCATGCCGAGGCGGCAAGCATGCAGGCGAGCGCCGCGCCGCGCGCCCAGCGCTTCTCGCACAGTGGGGCTATGGCGTGAGCCGCGACGACGACGATGATGCTTGCCGTGCAATATACGAGGTCAAACAAGGTGTAATGCAATGGCGCGAGGTCGGGCAGCGCCACATGGGGGGAGGCGTATGTGAGCGTGAGCCAGGCTCGGCCGAATGCGAGGGCGAGAAACCACGGCAAGATGTCCAGAGTGGTCGTCTTGTTGATTCTGTCTTGACTGTGCTTTGCGGCTATGTCGGCCACGGCAGTGTTCCCCCTTGCACACAACAGGCCCCGACCACCCTCGTGTTGTTTGAGAGGCGGCCGGGGCTTTCGATGAGCGAATGCCGGTGGGATTATAGGCGATGAGTCCGTGCCCGATATTGCTCGAAGGACCTTTTGGGCCTACAGGTTCGCGGCGAACTTACCGGCGATATAGCCCGTGGTGAGGGCGCGGCCGATGGACAGGCCGTGGATGTACATCGGGTAGTCAACGCCGCCGAAGAAGGGACCCGAGACGTTGCCCGTGGCGAACAGACCCTCGATAGGCTCGTCGTTGTCGTTGAGTACCTGGCAGTCGGTGTTGATGACCAGGCCGCCCAGGATGGCTGCCACGCCGCCGTCGCCGCGACGGATGCCGTAGAAGGGAGGCGTGTCGATGGGCTTGAGGTAGGCGGCGTTCTTGCCGAAGTCGTCATCGGCACCGGCGGCCACAAGCTCGTTGTAGCGAGCGACGCTCTCGACGAGGCCGTCGACATCGATCTGCCAGTCGATCTCCTTCTCCTTGCAGTAGGCGTTGATTGCCTCGCCGAGCTCCTCGATGGTGTTGCCGGAGACGAAGCGCTCCTCACGCACGGTAGAGATGTCGTTGTTGAACGGATCGACTGCGACCATCTCCTCGCCCTGCTGCTGCCAGTTGGCATCGCAAATCTGGTAGAAGATGCCGGCCTTGATGTTGCCGCTCTTCTGCACGGCCTCATGCCAGTAGTTGCTGGTGTAGCCCATCGTGGGGCCCTCGCACATGAAGCGCTTGCCGTCGGGGCCCACTGCCATGAAGGGTACGTCGCAACGACGGCCGCCGAGGCCCTCGTGGACCATCTTGCAGTGGTTGATGTTCTCGATGTGGCCGCCGGCCCACACGCCCATGCGGTGGCCGTCGCCGAACTTGTTGATGGCGCCAGTCTTCAGGCCCAGGCAGTCGGGCATGTAGTAGGCAACCATCTCGGGGTTGTTCATATAGCAGCCCGTAGCCAGGATGACGCCCTTGGAAGCCTTGAACAGGGTGTATACGCCGTCGTCGGTCTCGGCAATGGCGCCATCGACGCGGTCGCCGTCCTTGTGCAGCTGCACGGCGGGAGCGTTGTAGAAGAAGGAAACGCCGTCGGCCTCAAGCTGGGCGGAAACAGCGGAGGCAACGCTGGCGTAGCCGCCGTCGAGTTCCTCGTAGTTGGCCAGGTGGAAGTAGATGGGATAGCCGTTGTACTCCACGGAGTAGTCGATGGGCGTGCCCTCGACGCCGCATGCGGTGACGTAGTCCTCGAAGGAGCGGACGGCCTCGCTGGAGTTGCGGGCCCAGGACTCGACGAGCGCGCGGTTGGCGCGGTGGTCGTTGGTCTGGATCACCATGGAGACGCAAGCCTCGATGGCGGCATCGCTCGTCTTGTCCAGATCGATGCTGGCGGCCTCCATGCCCTGGGCCACCGCGGCACCCTCGCGGACGAGCACGGCTACGTTGGCGCCGGCGTCATGGGCGGCCTTGGCGGCGGCAAGGCCGGCGTTGCCTGCGCCGACGACCACGACATCGAATTCCTGCGTGTCGGCGAAGTCCTCGATGGGTGCCGGCGGAACGAGGAAGTTGGGCGTGTTGTCGGGAAGGTTTGCAGCATCAAAAGAAGGCATGTTTGCGATGGGCGTGCCCAGCTTTTCTGCGGCGGCCTCGTCAGCGAGAGCCACGGAGCTGGCGGCTGCACCGGCGACGGCTGCGATGCCGGCGGCCTTGACGGCGCCCCTACGGGAGATGGGAGTGGCGATGCGTGCGTTCATGTGCAAAATCCCCTTTCGAATGGGTTGGTTGGCGGTGGTTGTCCGTACACCGCTTGACGCCATCCGACTCTAGGGGTTGCCTTGTACGACTGGGAATAAACTATGTCAGGGAATTTGGTTGAAGGGTATAAACCAGACCATAATCTTCCCAGGTCAAGATGGGTTTTGTATAAATGCAGCTGCTTGCTCACGGCCTTGACCTAGTCGCTCATTTCGGCGAGCAGCTTCCATAGGCCGCCCTTGTCGTCGAAGGTGCGGTAGGTGTCGCCGTCGCGCAGGTTGTGGGCGTTGAACTCCACGGTGAGCGTCGAGCCGTCGTCGAGCGTAAAGACGAGCGTGTCGTCGTAGTCGCTTGAAATCATGTCTACAGCATCGCCTGCCTCGCCCTTGAGGTACGCCTCGTAGATCTTCTGGGCAAGGTCGGCGCTCTTCACAGTGTGGGTCTGCATCGTCTCGTGAGCCTCGATGTGCTCCAGGGCAACCGCCTTGGCTGCTTGAATTGCTTGTCCACTCTGGTTGTCATCGGCTTGTTTTGCCTGGTCGGCCTGGGTGCTTTGGCTGCTCGGGGTGTTTTGGGCATCCTGCTCTACCTTGGTGCCCTGAAGTGCCTGCGTGTTTTGGGCGCTCGAGCTCGCCGCCCCCTCGCCTCCTGCCTGCTGCGTTTGCCCTGCGTTTTCCGGCGTGCAGCCAGCAAGGCAGCCGGCGAAGAGCAGGGCCGACATGCAAGCGCCAATCCCGAAGACATGCGTGCGCGCGTCGTTCCGTTTCATCGTCGGCCTCCTATTTCACGACGGGCATCTCGAAGTGCTCAAATGCCTCCACCATCTTCTTGTGGCGCAGGACAAAGTGCACTGCGGGGGAGGTGTTCTTGGACACGAGCACCCACCCATCCGGGCGCACGGTGATCTGAATGTTGCGAAAGCCCAGGTCAGGTCCCCATGCGAGGTGCCATGTGGGGTGTGCCGCCGCGAACGCCTCGGTCTGCTCGATGTGCTTGCGGTAGGTTTGGGCACCATAGGGAACGCTGTGTGCGCAAAACGCCTCGCCCAGCGCCAGGTGGGCGGAGGCGGCGCCGAGGTTGCTCTCGTCCACGCGCGATATGGTGACGACGGTCTCGCCGTGGGCGAGCTCGCTTTCGGCGCGTGCAAGCTGTGCCGCACGCGTCATACGAACCCGCTGTGCTTCCGCCTCGTCGAGTGTTGAGGCGGCAATCGCCTCTTCGAGCAGCTCTTCACTCATGGTATAGAGGGGAGGCGCCGACATGACGTGCATGCGCTCGCCGCTTTGCGCAGCCTCATGCATCAGGAAAGCGGCCAGCTCGCCCGCTTGCTGCGCGGTATAGACGTTTGCGAGGGGCTTGGCGGTTGCAAGCAAGTCGTTTGCGCGCTGTCTGAAATGAGCGACCGTCCCCTCGTCGCGGAAAAGCTGACAGCCCACGTGTTCATATGCGCCCGCAACGGCCTGGCCTTCGAGCGCCGCCGTCTGCGACGAGCGCACGAGGTGCGCGAACGGTCCCGTTGGCTGCGAGGGCAGGTAGTAAGGCCGTACCATGCCGGTCATATACAGGGGAAGCCATGCCTCCAGCCCGAGCATCATCTCGGGCAGGCCGCGTCCCACGTTGTGGATGTTGTCGATGGGGTGTCCCGTGCGCAGCAGCACCGCGAGGGCGGCTATCCATCGAGCAGGAAACTCGGGCTTGGCTTGCATTTTGTCTTGCATGGGCATGTCGGAGAACATGACGACGGAACTGCCTGCGGGCTCGGTCGCCGCAGCGGCGAGAAAGTCCAGCTCGGCCTGACAAAAGCCGTCGACGCCTGCGTAAAACGTGTAGAGCGCTTCCGTCGCGGTGTTCTTCCGCGCCTCCTTGCCAGTCTTGCCCGCGGCCGCTTCTTGTGCGCGCGCCGCCTGCATTGCTGCCAGGTAGGTGTCGAGGTTGAAGGTGTCGAGCTTGCGCAGGAACGGCTCGATGCTCGACTGGGGCTGTGCGTCCTGCTCGGCTTGCAGCCAAGCCGAAGTGAGCGTGGCGAGCGCCTCCAAGGCACCTTCGCCTCGCGTGTCCATCTCGGAAACGACGTCCCCGTCAGCCCTGGCCGCCTCTTTGCACAAGGCGAGCAACGCGTTCTGTGCATTTGCGCCAAGAGCCCTCTCGGCAAAGAATGTGCCCGCTGCCTGGGCAAACTCGTCGAAGTTCGAGACGTTGCGGGTCTGGGAGCACACGCGGGAGATGTAGGAGGGGCTGTATCCCAGCGCTTCAGCGAGTTTGGCGCGCGTCACACCGAAGGCGTCGAGCAAGGCCGTGAGCTTGGCTCCCGCCCCCTGCGGGGTCTGGCTGCGCGAGCCTGCAAGCAGGGCCTCGCATATCTTGTCGGCGTCGAGCGCGCGGCCCTTCTCCTGTGCTAGCTTGCACAGGGCCAGCGCAATCTCCCGTGCCGGAAGCGACCCTGCATCGGGCGTGCGCGTGCCGGCAAGGTAGCGGCTTACCGTGGAAGCGGACATGCCGCAGGCTTGTGCCAGCTCTTTGCCCGTGCAGCCAGCTTCGTCCATGCAACGCCTCAACACCTGCGAGAACTCCATGGCATCCCCCTTTGAGCCAAGATTCTTGGTGCCATCAGTATAGAGCCCCTCGCCCGGCAACAGGTTCGTCCGTCTGCCGACGGTTGCATACAGCAGCGCGTGCTTCTTGGTGCCAAGCGCCGCCGGATACGCTATAGTGCATGCCATGCGCAAGAGACGCACACCGACCATAGAAAGGGGATACCCGCATGAAGATGAAGCCGTTCCAGCTGGACGCCATCCTCAAAGAGCTCGCGACCATTCAGGAGCGCAGCCCGTTCTACGCCAAGAAGTTCGCGGGCATCGATATGTCTACCATCCGCACGCAGGAGGACTTCGAGAAGCTTCCCTTCTCCGAGAAGGCAGACCTGCGTGAGGCGTATCCCCTGGGAATCCAGGCGGTTCCCGACGAAGAAGTCGTTCGCATCCACTCCTCTTCGGGCACGACCGGTACCCCCGTCATCATTCCTTACACCCAGAAGGACGTTGACGACTGGACCGAGATGTTCGCCCGCTGCTACCGTGCCATCGGCTGCACGAGCAAAGACCGCATTCACATCACTCCTGGTTATGGCCTGTGGACTGCAGGCATCGGCTTTCAGTTGGGTGCCGAGCGCATGGGCGCCATGGCCATCCCCATGGGCCCGGGCAACACCGAGAAGCAGCTGCGCATGATGGAGGACCTGCAGTCCACCGTTCTGTGCGCCACCTCGTCGTACGCCCTGCTTCTCGCCGAGCGCATCGCCCAGGAAGGCATCCGCGACAAGCTCGCCCTCACCAAGGGCCTCATTGGTTCGGAGCGCTGGGGCAAGAAGATGCGCGAGCGCATCGCCGACGAGCTGGGCGTGAAGCTCTACGACATCTACGGCCTCACCGAGATTTACGGCCCCGGCGTGGGTGTGAGCTGCGACTATGACTGCGGCATCCATGTGTGGGACGACTATGTGTACGTGGAGGTCGTCGACCCTAAGACGGGCAAGAACCTGCCCGACGGTGAGGTGGGCGAGCTCGTGATCACTACGCTCGTCAAGGAAGGCGCGCCGCTCATTCGCTACCGCACGCACGACCTGTCGAGCATCATCCCCGGCGAGTGCCAGTGCGGGTGCGAGCACACCCGCATCTCCCAGCTTGTGGGCCGTACCGACGACATGTTCAAGGTCAAGGGCGTCAACATGTTCCCCGCCCAGGTGGAGGAGGTCTGTGCCGCTGTTGACGGCGTGAGCAGCGAGTACCAGGTCATGATCGACCACCTTGCTGGCAAGGACATCATGACCGTGTACTTCGAGTGCGACTCTGCCGACCCGCTTGTGCGTCGCGATATCGAGGCCACGATGGTCGAGACGTTCAAGAACCGCATCGGCATCACCATCGTTCCCAAGGCCGTGGGCATCGGCGACCTTCCCCGCTCGGAGAAGAAGTCCACGCGCATTTACGACAACCGCTACTAAGGCGGGCTGCATCGGGTTTTGGGGGCGCCTCGCGCACATGCGGGGCGCCCCTTCTCATGTCCGTTTGCCGCGATGCGTCTATGCGCGCCGCTTTGCAGGTACAATGACCCAGACTGTGTCCCGACCTTGTGGGCGGGCGCTACCTATGTGAGAGGGAGAACACCCATGATCGAGACCGACTTCACCCCCAAGGGCGTGTGCGCCCGCAACATCCACGTCGTTCTTTCCGACGACGGCAAGACCATCGAGTCCGTTGAGTTCACCAATGGCTGCAACGGCAACCTCAAGGCCATCGCCAAGCTCGTGAAGGGCGCGCCTGTTGACGAGATCGTTGGCAAGATTGCCGGCAATACCTGCGGCAACCGCCCCACCTCTTGCGCTGACCAGCTTTCCATCGCCCTGCGCGAGGCCCAGGCTCTCGCCAACGAGTAAGCACTCGCCATGCTTGTTTCCACCAGGGGCCGCTACGGCATGCGCATGATGATCGACATCGCCCGCCATCAGGGTCAGGGCCGTGTCGCGCTGCGCGAGATAGGCGAGCGCCAGGGTATCTCCGTCAAGTACCTCGAACAGCTTGCGCGTGCCTTGTGTGCCGCGGGCTTGCTTGAGGGCAGCCGCGGCCAGGGCGGTGGTTATGTCCTGGCAAAGTCGGCTGACGACATCACGGCCGGTCAGATCCTGCGTGCAACGGAAGGCTCCACTGCCCCCGTGTCGTGCCTGACGGGCGATGAGGAGTGCCCCCGACAGGCAGACTGTGAGACAAACGCCTTCTGGGTGGGCCTCAACAAGCTCATCAGCGCCTATGTCAACGGCTATTCCCTGGCCGATTTGGTCAACGATTCGCAGGGTACGGGTCTCACTCCCGGCTCATGCATCGGCGCCAACCATAGGGGATAGCTGAGATGTCCGACGTTTCGCTAGAAGATGACGAGACGCTCGAGCAGGGCGAAGGCGAGGCGCCCCAGGAGCAGGAGCCTGCCCCTGTTGAGCCCATCGACGCGTCGAACCAGCTCAATTCCGACGGCGTTCCCTATGGCGAGCCCGACGATGACGGCAATGTCGCCGTCATCGCGAGCTTCATGGACATCATGGACGAGGTGGATTACGTCCCCGACGCCTCGTTTACCCTGCCTGCGGGATGCGTGCCGTATGTGTCGTGCGATAACTGGGCTGCCGTGGTGCAGGCCAACACCGACGGGCGCACGTTCACGCGCCTGGGATGCCTCGACCTCAACACGGGCGATTACACTGTTTTGCTCGAGGAGGGCATAACGGGGCAGGGCTACGCGGTGAGCGAGGCTCGCATCACCGATGACCTGGTGACATGGGTGGAGGTGCACAACTCCACCGACGACTGGGCCTTCTATGCCTGTCGTTTCACGGGGGCGCCTATCACGCTCACCTCGGCCGGTCTTGTCAAACTGGGCGAAGGCGACTCCGAATGGCTCGCCCCCTCTTTTGATGCTTCCGGTAGCCAGGTGGTGTGGCAGGTCATGCCCGATCCATCCGGGTCGCACTCCAAGGAACATTCGCACGCCTACGTGTGGACCCTGGGTTCCTCGGAGGGCACCGAGGTCTGGGACTCACCGGGCCGCTTTGCCTGTGCGCCCTCCATCTCCGACGGTGTGCTCACCATCGCGCCGCGCGTGAAGGCCGATGAGGGCGTCTACTACGGGATAACAGCCCTGTCCATGGCAGGGCAGCGGGCTCAAATCGACCAGCTCGTAATGCCCGCGTCGGTCAAGCCGTTCTTCGCGACCTACACGAGTCTGGGGTTTGCCTTCAGCGTCGAGGCGAACTACGGCTACGGCGGTCTTCTCGGTTCCATGGGATATTACATCGGACCTGGCGAGGGCCCTTATCACTATGTCGTGCGTGAGCCGGGGGCCCAGATCTGCCAGGTCGGCGGGCTGCTCGTCGTGAAGAGCCGCATGTCGTATTTCGTCGTCGACGTTGCGCGCATGACGTACGCGCGCATCACGGCGGCCAACGGCTGTACCGACTTTGGCGATTACCCTGCCACGCAGGGAGTTGTTAACAAGTTTGTAACGTTTGCCACTATAAAAGATGGCACTTCAGGGATACCTTCCAGCGTATTGGCAAGGATTTTTTCGCTTTCGTAGGGTATACTAAACTTCGACTATGTATTTGTGACTGCGTGGTCGCGCGCGGCTGGTCCATCCATGGCAAGCTGCCCCGGTGCGCATTGGATTTCGCTTGCGAAGGAGACTGCCCATGGCACAGGAAAAGTTCAGGATCCTGCTCGTCGAGGATGAGAAGCCCATCCGTGACGCGGTGACGGCTTACCTCGAGCGCGAGGAGAAGTATTCTGTCGTGGGTGTGGGCGACGGCCAGTCCGCCGTCGAGGAGTTTGAGAAGCATCAGTTCGACCTGGTCATCCTCGACCTCATGCTCCCCAAGCTTACCGGCGAGCGCGTTTGCCGCGCCATCCGCGACACCTCCGAGGTGCCGATCATCATGCTGACCGCCAAGGGCGAGGTCGACGACCGCATCATCGGCCTGCAGCTCGGCGCTGATGACTACCTGGTCAAGCCCTTCTCGCCCCGCGAGCTCGTTGCTCGCGTCGGCGCGCTCCTGCGTCGTGCTCGCCAGGATTCCGAGCCCCAGCTCGAGGTTCTCGACTTCGGCGAGCTCGTCATCGACGTCTCCGGCCACAAGGTTTCGGTCAACAAGCACGAGGTTGAGCTCACTGCCTCCGAGTTCAAGCTCCTCACCACGCTTGCCCGTTACCCTGGCCGCGTCTACACCCGCATGGAGCTCGTCGAGAAGGTTCTCGGCTACGACTTCGAGGGTTACGAGCGCACCATCGACTCTCACGTCAAGAACCTGCGCGCCAAGCTGGGCGATGACCCGCGCAACCCCAAGTGGCTCTACACCGTCCATGGCGTGGGCTATCGTTTCGAGGCCCCCAAGAAGGACGACGCCGAGTAGGCAAGTCACCCTTTTGCACCAGCCCTGCGCCGGGCGTCTGGCCATATGGCTCGACGTTCGGCGTTTTTTGTTGCGGCCACCTGCCTGCGCATGAGGCCGCGCCTTGTATTGTCAGATCTACTCTTGATTCGAGGTAAGAGCCATGGCGGGGGAGAAGCCGCGCGCTTCGCAGAATTCCAAGCTGAGTTTTAGGGCACGCGTTGCGACGGGCTTCGCCGTCGTCGCGGTCCTTACGACGATTCTGTTCGTGGTGGTGCTGAGTATCTCGTGGAACGAGGAGTTCCACAACTACACGCGCTCCACGCTTGAGGAGCTTGCCGACTCCACTGCCGCCACCCTTGAGCGCTCCTATGCCAACAAGGGATATTGGACGGCTTCCGATTTAGAGACCGCTGCCTCTAGCGCCGAGTCGCTCGAGGACATCGGTGTGCAGATTTGCGACGCCAAGAAGACGGCTGTGTACGACTCCACGCTTGCTGCTTCGGGTCAGACAGCCAACTCCTACGCGACCGACATGTCGCTGGCGCCTGCCGCCTCGCAGATGGTGAGCGTCGATGTGCACGGGCGCTCCGGCGAGAAGGTCGGCACCGTGTCGGTGTGGGTGTACGGTTCGGAGTACCTGCTTACCCAGCGTGATGAGTCCTTCCGCACTGGCTCGTTCAAGGCCATCGGCGTTGCCGGCGTTGCTTCCGTTCTGCTTGCACTTGTCTTGGGATTCGTCATTTCCCGCGTGCTCACAACTCCTGTGCGCACCATTTCCCACACGGCTGCCCGCATCAAGGAAGGTGAGCTCTCCGCCCGCTGCGGCGTCAGGGGCAAGGACGACCTGGGTCAGCTCGGCGAGACGTTCGACGAGATGGCCGAGAAGATTGAGAACGACCGCGAGCTCGAGCGCCGCCTCACCAACGACATGGCCCACGAGCTGCGCACCCCGCTCATGAGCATGCTTGCCACCGTCGAGGCCATGCAGGACGGCGTCTACGCGTGCGACCAGGAGCATCTGGCGCTCGTGCGCAGCGAAATCACGCGTCTGTCGCGCCTGGTCGATGGCATGCTGTCGCTGTCGCGCCTGGAGAACGGCTCGGTGCATATGGACATCGTCCCCACCGACGCGGTCGAGCTTGTGGCCGGCATCACAGCCACCCACAAGGCCATGCTCGACGAGGTGGGCCTTGACCTGCGATTTGAGAATGCCTGCGACACCGACGAGCTTGTGGTGGAGCTTGATCGCGACACCATCACCCAGGCAGTGACCAACTTCATTTCCAACGCCATGCGTTACACGCCTGCCCCCGGTACCGTGACGGTGCGTGTAAGGCGCGACGGCAACGATGCGCTCATCAGCGTGCAGGACACGGGCATCGGCATTGCCAAGGAAGACATCTCCCGCGTGTTCGGTCGCTTCTGGCGCGCCGAGGAGAGCCGCAACCGTGCCAAGGGTGGCCTGGGCGTGGGCCTTGCCGTCACGAAGGAGATCGTCGACCGTCACCACGGTAAGATCGAGGTCGACTCCACCCAGGGCGTGGGCACGACGTTCACCTTGCGCCTGCCCCTCAAACAGCCCAAGATCAAGCAGTCCAAGGAAGACTAGGCGCGGTTTTTCTATAGAAAGCCGTGTTGCGTCACCCAGGCGCTGGCATGGCATTAAATAATCAGTCGGTTGAGCAACTGGTTCGTGTGGCGGCGCCAGGGCCGCCCACGGTGAGAGGAGAAGCAATGTCTGAGACTGAAATGCTGAGGCCCGACTCGCAGGGCAAGGTGCGCGACATCTACGATCTGGGCGACAAGCTGCTTATTGTCGCGAGCGACCGCATCAGCGCGTTCGACTACATCCTTCCCTCCGAGATTCCCTTCAAGGGCGAGGTGCTCACGCGCATCTCCAAGTTCTGGTTCGAGAAGTTCGCCGACCTGGTGCCCAACCACATGCTGTCCACCTCCGTCGCCGACCTGCCCGAGCAGTTCCAGCCCTACGCTGACTATCTGGCTGGCCGTTTCATGCTCGTGAAGAAGGCCAGGCCGATCATGGTGGAGTGCATCGTGCGCGGCTACCTCACCGGCAGCGGCAAGAAGACCTACGACCAGGACGGCACCGTCTGCGGCATCAAGCTTCCCGAGGGCCTCACCGAGGCCTCCAAGCTCGCCGAGCCCATCTTCACCCCCTCCACCAAGGCCGCAATCGGCGACCACGACGAGAACATCTCCTATGAGCAGCTCGTCGAGCGCGAGGGCGCCGAGATTGCCTCCCAGCTGCGCGACCTGTCCATCAAGATTTACTCCGCTGCGGCTGAGTACGCTGCCACCCGTGGCATCATCATCGCCGACACCAAGTTCGAGTTCGGCATCATCGACGGCAAGATCACGCTCATCGACGAGTGCATCACGCCCGACTCCAGCCGCTTCTGGCCGGCCGATGGCTACAAGGAGGGCGAGGTCCAGGACAGCTTCGACAAGCAGTATGTCCGCAACTGGCTGAAGGCCAACTGGGACTTCACCGGCGAGCCCCCTGCGCTTCCCGCCGAGGTCCTTGAGGTTTCCTCGAGGAAGTACTGCGAGGCCTACACCATGCTCACCGGCACTGAGTTCGTGAGCGAGGGATCTCGCTAATGAGCATGCGCAACCCCCAGAACGAGCGCTACACGGTCGAGCGCGAGGGTCGCTCTCAGGGAAGCGTCAAGCCTCGTACCGCCTCTGCCAAGCCGGCCTCCAAGGCGGGCGCCTCGGTGCGCACGACGAGCAAGCCCAAGCCGAAGAACGCCAAGCAGCGCGCCATGGCTGAGATGAACATGTCCAAGGAGGAGAAGAAGGCGGCCCGTGCCAAGGAGCGCGAGGCGGAGAACGTTGCCTACACCGCCATCGACATCCTCACGCGCAAGGACGCCCGCTACAAGAAGCTCCGTCGCATCTGGTGGGTGCTTCTCGTGGTCGCCGTCATCTTCACCGTGCTCTCCTGGGCTACCGTGAGCATCGAGATGCCCCTCGCGGTCAACATCGTGTCGCTCGTCCTCGCCTACGCGGCCATCATCTCCGCCCTCGTCATGGACTTCACCGTGGTGCGCAAGTGCCGCAACAAGCACCGTGACAAGGTCGCTTCCATGACGCGCAAGCAGCAGGAGCGCATCGTGTACGAGGCGCAGGTCGAGGCTGGTGCCAAGGCCGCTGCCAAGGCTGCCCGCAAGGAGGCCAAGAAGGCCGGCAAGTCGGCTGTCGAGATCGAGGCTGCCGCCAAGGAGGCCCGCGATATGGCAATGGCCGGCGTGAAGCCCGCCGACGATTCCGAGGCCGCCGACCAGGCAACCGCCAAGGACGAGGAGCCCAAGAAGAAGGCCAAAGAGCCTGCCGCGCCCCTCACGCCCGAGGAAGAGCGTCTTGCCGCAGCCGCTCAGGTCGCCCGCGAGTTCGCCAACTCGAAGCGCTAAATAAGGTATCAAGGGGATGTCACGCTTTGGCGGGCATCCCCACTTGTCTTTTACGCCTTTTGCCAGCACAAAAGGCGTTTGCAAGCACGCCCGCACGCATACATTACTCAGCCGGTCTATCTGAAGGTAGGGTCACATGGTTTCGCGCGTTTACGTGGAGAAAAAGCCTGGGTTCGACGTCGAGGCTCAGCAGCTGAAGAATGAACTCACGTCCATTCTGGGCGTCGAGGGCCTGGAGTCTCTGCGCCTCATCAACCGCTACGACGTGGAGGGTATCTCGCAGGAGCTGTTCGACGCCTGCGTGCCCACCGTCTTCAGCGAGCCCCAGTCCGACGTGGCTTCGGCCGACTTTGAGGCCGCCGAGGGCGATGCGGTGTTCGCGGTGGAGTTCCTGCCTGGCCAGTTCGACCAGCGCGCTGCCTCCGCCGCCGAGTGCATCCAGCTCATCAGCCAGGGCGAGCGTCCCGAGGTGCGTTCCGCGAAGGTGTACATCCTTTCCGGCACGCTGACCCCCGAGGCCGTCGAGGCTGTGAAGCACTACGTGGTGAACCCCGTCGAGGCTCGCCTGGCTTCGCTCGACCTGCCGGCCACCCTGCATGTGGAGTTCCCCAAGCCTGCCATGGTGGAGACAGTCGAGGGCTTCTGCGACCTCGACGAGGCTGGCCTCGCTGCCTTTATCGACGCGCGCGGCCTGGCTATGGACCTGGCCGATATCAAGTTCTGCCAGGAGTACTTCCGCACGGAGGGGCGCAACCCCACCATCACCGAGATCAAGATGATCGACACCTATTGGTCGGACCACTGCCGCCACACCACCTTCGGCACGGTGCTCACCGACGTGGAGATTGACGACCCGCAGGTGAAGGCCGCTTATGAGCGCTATCTCGACATGCGCCACGAGCTGGGCCGCGACGCCAAGCCCGTGTGCCTTATGGACATGGGCACCATCGGCGCCCGCTACCTCAAGAGCAAGGGCATCCTCACGGGTCTGGACGAATCCGAGGAGATTAACGCCTGCACCGTCAAGGTGAAGGTCGACGTCGACGGTCAGGATGAGGACTGGCTCTACCTCTTCAAGAACGAGACGCACAATCACCCCACCGAGATCGAGCCCTTCGGCGGCGCAGCCACCTGCGTGGGCGGCGCGATCCGCGATCCCTTGTCAGGCCGCAGCTACGTGTACCAGGCCATGCGCGTGACCGGCGCCGCCGACCCCACGGTGCCCGTGAGCCAGACCATTCCTGGCAAGCTGCCCCAGCGCAAGCTTGTGACCACGGCTGCCGCCGGCTACTCCAGCTACGGCAACCAGATCGGTCTGGCTACCGGCCAGGTCGACGAGCTCTACCATCCCGGCTATGCCGCCAAGCGCATGGAGATCGGCGCCGTCGTGGGTGCCACGCCCGCCGACCACGTGCGTCGCGAGACGCCTGCTCCCGGCGACGTCATCGTGCTGCTCGGTGGCCGCACGGGCCGCGACGGCATCGGCGGTGCCACCGGCTCCTCCAAGGCTCACAACCACGAGAGCATCGAGACCTGCGGTGCCGAGGTGCAGAAGGGCAACGCCCCGGTCGAGCGCAAGATCCAGCGCCTGTTCCGTCGCGGCGACGCTTGCCGTCTCATCAAGCGCTGCAACGACTTCGGCGCGGGCGGCGTGTCGGTCGCCGTGGGTGAGCTGGCCGACGGCCTGTTCATCGAGCTTGACCGCGTACCCAAGAAGTACGAGGGCCTCGATGGCACCGAGCTTGCCATCGCCGAGAGCCAGGAGCGCATGGCCGTTGCCCTGGCCCCCGAGGACGTCGACACCTTCATCGGCTATGCCACCGAGGAGAACCTCGAGGCCACGCCCATCGCGCGCGTGACCGAGGAGCCCCGCGTGCGCATGGTGTGGGACGGTGCCACCATCGTCGACGTGAGCCGCGAGTTCCTCGCCTCCAACGGTGCTCCCAAGCATCAGGCTGCCAGCGTCGAGAAGGGCGGCGCTTACACCCAGGAGTGGGCGGGCGCCACGCTTGCCGAGCGCATGCGCTCGGTCCTCACCGACCTCAACGTCGCCTCCAACAAGGGTCTCTCCGAGCGCTTCGACTCCACCATCGGTGCCTCCACCGTGCTCATGCCCTTCGGCGGCAAGACACAGCTCACCCCCTCGCTTGCCATGGCGGCCAAGCTGCCCGTCTTCGGCGAGACCACCACGATGAGCGGCATGGCTTGGGGCTTCAACCCCTACCTGTCGCAGGCCAACCAGTACCAGGGCGCCTACCTCGCCGTGGTCGAGAGCCTCTCCAAGCTCGTTGCCGCCGGCTTCGAGCACAAGAAGGCCTACCTCACGTTCCAGGAGTACTTCGAGAAGCTGCGCGACGAGCCCGCGCGTTGGGGCAAGCCTGTGGCCAGCGTTCTCGGCGCCCTCGACGCCCAGATTGACCTGGGCGTTGGCTCCATCGGCGGCAAGGACTCCATGAGCGGCTCCTTCGAGGACCTCGACGTGCCCCCCACGCTCGTTTCCTTTGCCACCGCGGTGGGCAACGTCGCCCGTGCCACCTCGCCTGAGTTCAAGGGTGCGGGCCACGAGCTCGTGCTTATCCAGCCCGCTTGCGAGCTCGGCAGCATCGTGCCGGGCAAGAAGGGCCTGCTTGAGGCCTTCGACCTCGTTGAGGGGCTCATTGGCTCGGGCCAGGCGCTGGCCGTTTCCACCGCTGGCTACGGCGACCTTGCCGAGGCCCTCTTCAAGATGTGTGTGGGCAACCAGCTGGGCGTCGCGCTCGACCGCAACTTCGACGTCGACGAGCTCTTCGTGCCTGCATACGGCAGCTTCATCATCGAGCTTGCCGAGGGTGCACACGTTGATGAGCGCATCGCAAGCATCGCTGTCACGCGCCTTGGCGCCACGACGGCCGAGTACACGATTGCCTATCCCGGCCATGTGGCGTCTTCCGGCGAGCGTGTCGGTGCCGAGACCATCGACCTCGCGCGGCTCCAGGAGGCTTGGGAGCACGGCATCGAGGACGTCTTCCCGTACCGCGCTGCTGGCGAGGAGGTCGAGGCTGTAAGCTTCCATGCAGAGGCCCCGCACGTGTTCCTCGGCGGCCGCACACCGCGCCCGCGCGTCATCATCCCGGTGTTCCCCGGCAACAACTGCGAATATGATTCCGCTCGTGCCTTCAACCGTGCCGGCGCCCAGGCTGAGACGCTCATCGTCAACAACCTTACGCCTGCTGCCGTTGCCGAGAGTACCGAGAAGCTCGCCCAGGCCATTCGCGACAGCCAGATTGTCATGATTCCCGGTGGCTTCTCTGGCGGCGACGAGCCCGACGGTTCGGCCAAGTTCATCACCGCGTTCTTCCGCGCCCCGCAGGTGACCGAGGCTGTGCGCGACCTGCTCCAGAGCCGCGACGGTCTTATGCTGGGCATCTGCAACGGCTTCCAGGCGCTCGTGAAGCTGGGCCTTGTGCCCTTCGGCGACATCCGCCCCATGGATGCCGGCTGCCCCACGCTCACGTTCAACACCATTGGCCGTCACCAGAGCCGCCTGGTGCGCACGCGCGTTGCCTCCAACATGTCGCCTTGGCTCAGCAAGTGCGAGGTCGGCGACATCCACACGGTGGCCATCAGCCACGGCGAGGGCCGCTTCGTCGCCAATGACGAGGTACTTGCCAGCATGCTCGCAAATGGCCAGGTTGCCACGCAGTACGTGGATGAGGCCGGCGTGCCGAGCATGGACCTGTCGGTGAACCCCAACGGCTCGCTGCTCGCCATCGAGGGCATCACGAGCCCCGACGGCCGCGTGTTCGGCAAGATGGGCCACTCCGAGCGCTCCGGCAAGGGCCTCTACGCCAACGTGCCGGGCAACAAGTACCAGCCCATCTTCGAGGGCGGCGTTTCGTACTTCCTGTAAGGGCCTTTGACCGGAAACGCCGGTATCTGTTCTTGTCAGACGGGGTAGACTCGACCTGTGGGTGTCGAGCCTGCCCCGTCTTTGTGTACGGGGTTCCAAAGAAAGGACCGCCGCATGAAAGAGCTCTTTGGTCTTCAGATTCCCGAACCGCTGTTTTGGGTAATCGTCGCCGTCGTAATCATCGCTGTTATCGCCGCTATCGCCATTCCCATTTACAAGGGCTACAAGGCCGAGCTCGAGCGCCAGGCAAAGCTCGAGGCCAAGAAGAAGGCCGCCGCAAAGAAGAAGGCTGCTGCCAAGAAGTCGACAAGGTAGCACGCATCCCTGCGTAGTTTCTCGCGACGTAAAGAGGACCCCTTTCCAGCGCATCCACGCCAAGGAAAGGGGTCCTCTTTTGTAGCTAAGTTTTGCTCGCCGATTACCTCAAGCCAGGTTCCGCATCCCACTAAAACGTGGGTTCTCGTCCGCAAGGCGCCGGGAGGCGATGCGCGCGGTGCGGGCCTTTGGCCTACTGGATGTACGTGAGCCTCCCGGGAACGCAGCGCATCAGGTTCCGCATTCCACCAAGAGCGGGTTCTGATGCACAAGGCGCGCAGGGCCGACGTGTACTGGAGTACTCTAGGTCCTGCGGAACGCAGTGCATCAGGTTCCGCATCATCCTAAAAGTGTGCCGTTGGAGAGAGCGTAGGTGTCGTCGGCTATGGCTCCCGCGCTTGCGCGGTGGGTTACGATGACGACAGTCTTGTCGGCGCGGTTCTCCTGCAGTGCCTTAAGGACGCTTGCCTCGGAGAGGGCGTCGAGGTTGCTGGTGGGCTCGTCGAGTAGGAGCAGCGGCGCATCTTGCAAGAAGACGCGGGCCAGGCCTAGGCGCTGACGTTCGCCACCGGAGAGCGAGTCGCCCAGCTCGGCAAGTTGCGTGTCGAGGCCCTGCGGCAGGCGCTCCACAAGCTCGCGCAAGGCGGCCTTCTCGAGCGCCGTCATGAGCTCTTCGTCGCTCGCGTCTGCCTTGGCCACGAGGAGGTTCTCGCGGATAGTGGAGGCAAAGAGGAACGTGTCCTGCTCCATGAGGCCTTGCTGGCTGCGCAAGCTGGCGGTGTTCACGTCGCGCAGGTCCAAGCCGGAGATGCTCACGCGGCCGTTCTGGGGATCCCAGAAACGCATGAGGAGCTTGAGCAGGGTCGACTTGCCTATGCCGCTGGGCCCGGCGATGCGCACGACGCGCCCAGGGCGGATGTCGACGTCGACGTTGGAGAGGATCTCCTTGTCGCGATAGGCGAAGTTGACTTCGCGCATTGCCATGCCCTCAAAGCCCCCGACGTCGACGCCGTCGGTCACATCAGGCGTCTGAGGGGCCTCTTCGAGCAGGTCAAGCACGCGCGAACCTGCGGCGAGGGTCTGCTGCAGGGTGCTTCCCAGGGCGGCGACGGCCAAGAGCGGTCCGAAGGAGGCCATGAAGGTGCCTGCCGCCATGACGGCGCGGCCGAACTCGAGCGTTCCCTGCATGACGAACATCATTGCCAGCGCAATCATTGCGACGTCGAGCGCAAGCACCACGGCGCCCGAGACGGCCATGGCGTTGGCACCGCGGCCCTTGAGCGTGCGCTCGGCTGAGGCAAGCGATGCCATGCGCTCGCTCAGCTCGTGGGTGCGCTGCTTCTGGGCGCCGAACTGGAGGGTCTCAGACAGGCCGCGCAGCGAGTCGAGCACGAAGGAGTTCATCTTGCCCACCTGCTGGCGCAGCTCGAGGCCGCCCGTTGTGGTGTAGCGGGAGGAGCACCATGGCACGACGACGCCCACGCAGATGAAGCCGAGTGCTGCGAAGCCAACAAGCTGTGGAGCCTGAAAACCGATGAACACGAGCACGATGATGCTGACAGCAAGGGCAATCGCCGCAGGTGAGAGGGTGTGTGCGTAGAAGACCTCAAGCAGCTCGATGTCGGCGGTGACCAGGGAGACGAGGTCGCCTTTCTCCTTGCCCTCGAGTTTGGCAGGGGCAAGGCGGCGCATAGCGGCAAAGACCTTGTCGCGCACAAGCGCCAGCACCCTGAAGGCCAGGTAGTGGTTGCACAGCTGCTCGGCATAGCGCAGGGGTCCACGTGCAATGCCGCACACGACGGCGGCCACGGTTGCGACGCTCGCAGCAACCCAACACGCCTGACCCTCAAGGTCGAGCAGGGCAGAGGTGGCAAGGACCGTGATACCGATTGCGGCAAGGAAGCCGGCGACACCGAGCACGACGGCGCAAGCGAGCACACCCAGCAGGGGACGGGTGAGCTTCACGAGCTTGAGCATGATGCGAACCTTGCCACGTTTGGGGGTCGCGTCACCCATGCGCGTAACCGCCTGCTGAGAAGGTGCGCCCTCGGCCGCCTGATGCACCTGCTCAGCGGCCTGCTTGTCTGCGCTTTCGCCACTGCGAGCAGAGAAGTCCTCAAGCTCTGCCTGACGTGCCCAAAGACGTGCGTAGGGGCCGTCCTGGCCCGCAAGCTCCTCGTGGATCCCCGTCTGCACGACGCGGCCGGCCTCGAAGACGTACACCTTGTTGCAGCCGCGCAGGGCAGCCAGGCGGTGCGACACCATGACGACGGTCTTGGTGCGCGCAAGCTCGGTCACGGCGTCGATGATTGCGGCCTCGCTATCTGCGTCGATGTTGGAAGTTGCCTCGTCGAAGATGTAGACGGGCGTGTCATGCAGCAGGGCGCGTGCCATGGCGAGGCGCTGGCGTTGGCCGCCCGAGAGGTTCGTGCCCTCGGCGCTGACGGGGGCGTCCAGGCCGCCGCTGCGACGCACGAAATCGTCGATGCGGCAGCGGCTGAGCGCATCCCACAGCTCCTCGTCGTTTGCCTGGGGGCGTGCCATCAACAGGTTCGAGCGCACGGTGCCGGCAAAGAGGAAGCTGCGAAAGCCCACGTAGGTCACCGTGTCGCGCAGGCTTTCGGCCGAGATGTCGCGCAGGTCGATGCCACCGATTGTGACGCTGCCGGTATAGCTGAGGTTGGCGCCTGTGAGGATGCCGGCCAAGGTCGACTTGCCCGACCCGCTTGCGCCTGTGATGCCCACAAAGCCGCCGGGCCTTGCCGTGAAGTCGGCGTTCTGAAGCACGGTGCGGGTTCCGTCATAGGAGTAGGACACGTTGCGGCATTCGATGCCCACCGAAGTGCAGGTGACGGCCTGAGTGCCGCGGGCAGGCTCGGGGGCGTCGATGATGCGGTACATGCGCTCGGCCGCGGCCATACCGCCTGTTGCCGTGTGGAAGAACGAGCCCAGCGTGCGCAGCGGAATGAAGAAGTCCGCCGCGAGGAACACAAAGGCGAACGCGCCGGCAAAGGTCACGGTGCCGGCCGCATAGGAGTTGAGCATCACGACGATGCCGGCTGCGGCGCCCGCAAAGGCAAAGATGTCCATGACGATCACGGAGTTCAGCTGCATGGTGAGCAGGCGCATCGTGGCCTTGCGGAACTTCTCGGCCTCCTCGTTCATCCTGCGATGGCGCCCCTCATCGGCCCCGAAGACCTTGAGCGTGGTGAGACCCTGGATGCTTTCCAGAAAGAGTGCGCCCAGGTCGGTGTAGGAGTGCCAGTAGTCGCCCATGATGCGCTTGGCGATCTTCATGACAGCCATGAGGGAGATCGGGATGAGCGGCACGCAGCATAGGAGCACCACTGCGGCCGGGGTGCACAGTGGGGCCAGGCAGAAGAAGAGCGTAACCGAGGCAATGAGGGAGTAGAAGAGTTGCGGCAGGTAGTTGCCGAAATACGCCTCAAGCTGCTCGACGCCTTCGACGCAAAGCTGCGTCGCCTCGCTCGTGGCAACGGTCTCGCGATAGCTCGGTCCCATGCGCACGAGCTTGTCGTACACGAGCGTGCGCACGCGCTGCTTGGCCAAGGCCGACGCCGCCAGGCCTTGCTTGGTTGCCTGGGCTTGGCAAACGAGCCTCACTGCCACGGCCACGACGGCCACGAGAAGCGTGCGAGCCAGGTCGATTCCTGTGGCGCCGCCTGCAAGCACGGATTGCAACAGTCGGCCTACGCTCACGAACAGGACGACGTTGGCCAGCAGGGCCAGCCACTGCAGGGCAACGTTGCCGGCGATGTGGCGCATGACACCGGGAACGAGGGAAAACAAGCGTTTATCAAACACGGCGATTCCTCTGCTATCTCATGAAAAAGGTAAACTCCGGATAATTTTTTCACAGGATAGCAGACTAGTTATGTTAGTTAAACTTTTACAACAAAAAGTTAGAGAGCATAATCCGAGGGCGCCTCGTGTTCGGCTGACCAGCCGTAATATCCCAGCTCGCGCATGGAATCGTCGCTGCGCAGGAAGTGCTTTTGGCTTACCTCGCCGTGCGTGCCCTGGTCGGGAGTTGGGTCGTCCCAGGTCACGTCAACGTGGTACCAAGTGCCGTCGATGCACACCATGTTCCACTGGTGTGCCATGTCCTCACTGCGCACGATGACGCAGGGTACTCCGAGTCGCTCCATAGCAAGCATGAAGGCTTGCGAATACCCTTCGCAGACCGCCGTCGCATTGGCGAACAGGCCGTATGCCGTGTGTGAGGCGCGCATGTCTTCTTGGTCGTAGGCAACGTGCCGCACGAGCCAGTCGTGCACGGCGAGCACCTGCGTCGCTGTGTCGGTCTGCGGGTCCACCCAATCGCATGCCCATGCTGCGCCGTCGGTGAGCAGCTGCTTGTTTTGGGCAATCTCGCTGGGGGAGAGGCGGTATTCTGCCGTGAGGGAGCACACGACGCAGTCCTCGTCGTTTGAGGCGGTGTTGGAAAGAAACGTCGCGCCCATGCTCGCCACATACCCATACCAGGCAGGATCGAGCATGTCGAAGGCATGGCTGACCTCGCGATAGGTAAGGCGATAGCGCTCAATGCCGTCCAGGCTTGGGGTGCCCTCGTCAAGCAGCTTCTTCCAGAGTTCTTGTGCCAGCGCCAGGCGCGAGGCTTCGTCTGACCCTGCGATTTTGTCGTAATAGCCTTGCGGGACCTGGGCGGGGGCGTCCCAAGAGGAAACGCCGCCCGCGCGCATGGCGTCGTCGTTGCACAGGAAGTAAAGCAGCGTTGCCTGCTCGCTTTCCTTGGTGCGCGAGTCCCAGTACAGGTCGACGTGATACCAGGAGCCGTCGACATTCACGAGGTTCCAATACGTGCCCTCGCCCTCCGGCGCACCGGTGTCACAGAGCACCAAACAGTCGATGCCGAGCTGGTCGAGCACAAGCTTGTAGGCGTCGGCGAAGCCCTTGCCCACGGCGTTGCCTTCCACAAGGCACCCGTAGGCGCAGAAGGGCGTGGAGGTGCTGCCCGATACGCCCAGGCAGCGGGCCTGCAGGGCCTGTGCTGCGGCAAGCGCCACCTCTTCGTCGCTAACCGCGCTGCTGGCCCGTACCTGGGCGACGACCTCGTCAACTGCGGCGTCTACGCTCTGGGCGTAGGTGGCCTGCAGGTCATCGTCGATGAGATAGCGCAGTTCAAAACCGGTGAGTGTGCATGCATCCTCGTCATCGGCGTTGTCGAGGTAGTAGTACTCGATGCCGCTCACATAGTCGAGCTTGGCGTCTTGCAGCAGCAGGTCGTAGGCAATCAGAACGTCGCCGACGGTGAGCCCCCTGTCGGTGAGACCGTCGACCTTGCCTGAGAAATCCCCGGCGGCCTGCGTAAGCAAATCGAGCGCCTCGGACTGGGCGGAAGTGAGCTCGGCATTCGGCCTGCTGTCCTCGGAGGGGCCGCCTTCTTCGCCCGATTCGGCCTGTGTGCCAGTGGATGCGGGCGCCTCGTCGTCCGAGTTGCCATCTGGACTGGTCGACGGGGCGGCCTCCTCGTCCGGCTCGGTTTGCTCGGTGGGAGCGGGTGCCTCGTCACTCAGGCCGTCATACTCCGGTGGCTCGCTGTCGCCCGGCGCCTCATCAAGCGAGCAACCCGCGGGGATAACGTCGCCCATCAGCTCTGCGGTGACGTCCACCGCGTCGCCTGCCAGCTGTGCGGCGGTGTCAGACACGTCGTTTGCCAGGCGTTGCGCCGTCTGGCCAATGTGGTGCAGCTCATCGGGTGCGGCGAACGTGAAACCCAGTGCGATTGCTGCTGCCAGTATGATAGGCCAGGGGCGCATGATTGAGTTACCTGTTCTCGAGGCGCGAGACGAGGTCGCGCAGGATTTCGACGCAGTCGCCTACCACGCTGTAGGTGGCATGCCCGAAGATGGGCGCCTCCGGGTCGGAGTTGATCGCGATGACGCACTGTGCCCCGCCGATGCCGGCCAGGTGCTGGATGGCGCCTGAGACGCCCACGCTCACGAGGAGCCTGGGGGCCACAGACACGCCGGTCTGACCCACCTGGTGGGGGTATTCGAGCCAGCCTTGCTCAACCAGGGGGCGCGAGCAGCCAAGTTTGGCGCCGATGAGCTCGGCGAGCCTGCTTGCAAGCGCCAGGTTCTTCTTGGCACCGATGCCACGGCCCACCACGACGAGTACTTCGGCGTCGGCGACCGAGTCATCCTGCGGTGCGGCAAGACGCTCGAGCACCTCGACGTGGGAGGTTGCCTCGGCAGGTACGCCTACCTGCTCGATTGTCGCGGTGCGCTCGGGGTCGACGACGGGCGCCGCGAGCACGCCGGGGCGCACCGTCGCCATCTGGGGGCGGGCGTCGGGGCACACGATGGTTGCCATGAGGTTGCCGCCGAACGTGGGCCGGGTCTGCTGCAGCAGGCGCGTCTCGGGGTCGATGGCGAGGCCGGTGCAGTCTGCCGTGAGACCGCACCTCACGCGTGCCGCCACGCACGGGGCAAGCTCGCGGCCGAAGGCGGTGGCCCCGAACAGGACGATTTCGGGGGAGCGCGCCTCGATGAGGTCGACCATCCAGGTGGCGAAGGACTCGCATGCCCCATCTGCCAGGCGCTTGTCGCTGGCTACAAGGACCTGGTCGGCCCCGGCTCCCGCAAGCAGCTGCGCCTGTCCCTCAAGCGTCTCCTGGCCTGCGTTGCTTCCCAGCACGGCCACGACGTTGCAGCCCAGCGCATCGGCCAGGCCGCGGGCAGCGCCCACGAGCTCGAAGGCGACGGGCAACGCCTGTCCGTCGGCAGTCTGGGCAAACACCCATACGTCCTGGCATACTTTCGCGTCGTCTTGCGCGGACTCGCGCACGATCTCGATGGCGTCGAAGGGGCAAGCGTCCACGCACATGCCGCACAGCACGCAGGCATCATTCACACGTGCGAGCCTGCCGTCCATCTGAAGCGCCCCTGAGGCGCATGTCCTCACGCATCTGCCGCAACCGCGGCAAGCCTGCGCGTCGATAACGAGTCCCGTCACAGCCCCATCTCCTCAAACATCTCGGCGAGCTTGGCCGCCTGCTGGGATGCGTCGCCCTCCACGGGCGTGCAGCCGCCCGACCTCTCAGGGGTGAACGAGCGCACGACTTGCGTGGGTGACCCCGCAAGGCCGATGCGCGCGGGGTCGGCGCCTACTGCCTGGGCGTTGCGCACTTCCACCGGTCCTTCGCAGCTCCAACGCACCCCGGAGATGCTTGGCATGCGCGGTGTGCACACGTCCTTGGCGACGGTGATGACGCAAGGCAGGTCCACGCGCACGATCGCCTCTCCGGCGTCGGTTGCGCGGCAAAGGGTTAGTTCCTGCTCGTCGGCCGCCACGACCTCCAAGACGTCGGTCACGCAGGGAACGCCGAGCACGCAAGCAAGCTCGGGGCCGATTTGGGCGGTGTCGCCGTCCACGGCCATTTTGCCACATATGACCAGGTCGGCGTGCCAGCCGTTTTTGGTCAGGTCGGCCAGGCCGCACGACAGGGAATATGAGGTGGCAAGCGTGTCGGCTCCCGCGAAAGCGCGGTCGGAGAGCAGAAGGCCTCGGTCTGCCCCGCGGGCCAGACAGTCGCGCAGCAGTCGCTCGGTGTCGGGGATGCCCATGGACAGGGCGCACACGCGCCCTCCCAGCTGCTCCTTCAGGCGCACGGCGACTTCGAGGGCGGTTTGGTCGAAGGGATTGACGACGCTTTGGCGCCCGTCGCGTACGAGCGTGTTGGTCACGGGGTCCATCTTCACCTCGGTGGTGGAGGGGACCGCCTTGATGCAAACGACGGTGTTCATCGCTTATTCCTGCCTTTCGGGGGCACAGTCCTGCCCGTCATGGGCGGCCGCGGCATGTGCGGCGACCTCGGCGTCGAGCACGTCGGGCCCAAAGAGGTTGCCCTGCCCCAGGATGCCGCGGGGGTCGAGGGCGATCTTGGCGCGCGCCATCTCGTGGATGGCCTGCGTGCCGTACATGACCTCGAGGAAGTCGCGCTTGATCTTGCCCACGCCGTGCTCGGCCGAGACGGCGCCGCCCATGCGGGTGACCTCGCCGGCCCACGACTTGAAGAGCTCCTTACCGCGCGCATAGTCGGCGGCATCGCGCGGAAGCACGTTGACATGCAGGTGGTTGTTGCCGATGTGGCCCCACACGGCGCTTTCCAGACCCGCCTCGGCCAGGGTGGCGCGGTACATCTGCACGACCTCGTGCAGGCATGCGTCGGGCACGGACATGTCGCTTCCGAGCTTGGTGATGGTGGGGTCGGTCTTGCGGCGCTCGTCGATGAGCATGTTCACGCTCTCGGGCACCGCGTGGCGGAAGAAGCGCTGCGCCTCGCGGTCGAGGTCGGTGCGGGCAACCCAGGTGCGCGACTCGTCGGCGCCCACCTGCTCCATGAGGTCGGCGATTTCCCAAAGCTCCTCGTAGGCCTTGTCTTCGCTTTGGCAGACGAGTTCCACGAAGATGCAGCAGCGGGCTCCTTCGGGCGTGACGGGCAGGGTTGCGAAGGCACGCGAGGTGGTGCGCTGGTGCGCCAGTATCGCCAGGGCCGCCTCGTCGAAGAACTCCATGGCGCTGGCGCAGGTGATGCGCTCGCGGGCGGCGCAGGTGAAGTCCATGGCCTGCTGCTCCTGCTCAAAGAAGCAGCTCACGCCCCATGTCACGGCAGGGGCTGCCAGAAGCTCGAGCTCGATCTCGCAGATGACGCCCAGGGTGCCGTCGCTTCCCACGAACAGGTCGACTGCATCCATGCCGGGTGCGGCGTAGTAGCCCGAGGCGTTCTTCACGGAAGGCATGGTGTAGGTGGGCACGGGGACCTCGATGTGGCTGCCCTGTTCAGTCGTGAGGCTGAGGACGCCGTCATGCTCCTTGACCTGCCCACGCGTGAGGGCGAGCGTCTGGCCGTCGGCCAGCACGATGCGAAGGGCGCTCACATGGGGCCTCACCGCGCCGTAGCGGTAGGAGCGCGCGCCGCTGGCGTTGCAGGCCACCATGCCGCCGATCGTTGCGGACACCTCGGTGGGGTCGGTGGGGAAGAAGACCTCCGGACCCTCCTGGAAGGCTTGCCAGGCGGCCATCGACGCGTCGTCGAAGCCCGTGCAGGGGATGTTCTTGTCGGCAAGGTCGCTGCGCAGCTGCGACAGGACCAGGCCAGGCTGCACGCGCACGAAGAGCCTGGTGGCGCCCCGACCGTCGTCGCAGGCGCGCATGCCCAGGTAGGCATTCATTTTCGAAAGGTTCATGACGTGCCCGCTTGCCGGAACCGCGCCGGCGGCAAGGCCCGTGCGGCCACCCTGCACGCATACCGGCGTGCACGCGCCGCGTTCCTCGTCGAGGCTGGCAAGCTCGGCAAGCACCTGCCGAACGTCGTCGGTCGTGCGAGGAAACGAGATCGTGTCGGCGTGCCCGCAGCTGCGAGACTCGTCCTTTAGATACTCCCCGAACTCCGGGGTGAGTTGTTGAATCTTTGTCATGGCGCCCTCTCAGTCAAATCCAGCGCTGTACGAGGACCATTATCCGCGCCTGCCGGTGCTGCGCCCGTGCGCGGCCCGTGTTTTTAGGCCAACGTACTCTTTGTGCGACATCCTTTACGTTCCGGAAACAATGGCCTGCGCCGCTCGCCGCTTTTGAGGGAAAAATTGCAAATCGCAGAGATGATTTTCAGCCATTTTTGATTGAATAGGCAGGTGAAGTATGGCATGCTATGTGGGCTTCTAGAGCAATCCGCAACCTTTGCACCCCAAGGGAGTTTGTTATGACCAAGAGCAACGTCCCCAACCTCACCACCGCCCAGCGCGCCGAGGCCCTTGCCAAGGCGGCCCAGGCCCGTCACGATCGCGCCCAGCTGCGCGACGATATCAAGGCCGGCAAGGTCTCCATCGCCGACGTTCTCGAGATGGACAACGACATTGCCAAGCGCATGAAGGTCTCCGCCCTCATCGAGTCTGTTCCGGGCTTTGGCGTGGCCAAGACCGTCAAGCTCATGGAGGAGCTCGGCATTTCCGAGTCCCGTCGCGTTCAGGGTCTGGGCGTGCGTCAGCGCGAGCAGCTCATCGAGCGCCTCGGCGACCGCTAATCTTTTGATGCGCTAACCAGCAATTGTGTACCGAAGGGCCGCCCGCCGTGATGCGGGCGGCCCTTTTATCATAGCCAGGACCTGGCTAGGGAGAGGAGAGGAGAGACATGTCCCAGTTGACCGAGATTCGCTGGCATGCGCGTGCCGGCCAGGGTGCCGTCACCGCAGCCCAGCTCGTTGCTGAGATTGCCATGGGCAACGGCCGCTACATGCAGGCCATGCCCGAGTTTGGCCCGGAGCGCACGGGCGCGCCGCTCAAGGCGTACACGCGCCTTGCCGATGAGCCCATCGAGATTCACAACAACGTGGTGAACCCCGACATTGTCGTTGTCATGGACACCACCCTTCTGGGGCAGGTCGACGTGCTCGAGGGCATGAACCCCGAGGGCACCGTCATCGTCAACACGCGCAAGAGCCCCGACGAGATTCGCGCGGCCCTCAATGCGCCTGCCGGTATCACGGTGGCCTGCGTCGACGCCACCCAGATCGCGCTCGACACCATCGGCCGCAACATCCCCAACACGCCGCTCGTCGCCGCCATGGCACGCGTATGCGGGGTCATGACGCTGGACAACGTGCTCGCCCACATCGAGCGTGAGTTCTCCAAAAAGTTCAACGCCAAGGTCGTTGCCGGCAACCTGGACAGCGTTCGCCGTGCCTATGAGGAGGTCGTCTTCTAATGAGCTGGGACATTTCCTCGTATGATTCCTGGAAGTACGACGAGATTCCGCTGGGCTGTGTGGCTCCCGAGCCCGGCACGTCGCGCCTCGTGCAGACGGGCGGCTGGCGTACCGACCGCCCCGTGTGGGACGCTTCCGTGTGCAAGAACTGCCTGATCTGCTGGGTGTACTGTCCCGACGCCTCCATCGAGGTCAAGGACGGCCAGATGACGGGCATCGACTACGAGCACTGCAAGGGCTGCGGCGTGTGCGCCCGTGAGTGCAAGTTCGGCGCCATCTCCATGGTCAACGAGCAGGATGCGAAGCAAAACGAGGTGCAGGCATAATGGCAACCCAGACCGTCTTGGCAGCATCCGGCGACATCATGGTCGCCAACGCGCTGCGCCAGGCTGAGCCCGACGTCATGGCGGCGTACCCCATCACGCCCCAGACCATCATCGTCGAGGAGTTCGACAAGTTCGTGGCCGACGGCCGCGTGCACACCGAGTACGTCAACGTCGAGAGCGAGCACTCGGCCATGAGCGCCACCATCGGCGCGTCGGCTGCCGGCTCGCGCGCCGTGACCGCGACCTCCTCGCAGGGCCTTGCGCTCATGTACGAGGAGCTGCCCATCGCCGCCGGCATGCGCCTGCCCATCGTCATGGCCAACGTCAACCGCACCATCTCGGCGCCCATCAACATCCACGCCGACCACTCCGACATCATGGGCGTGCGCGACGCTGGTTGGATCGTGATGTTTGCCGAGAACGCCCAGGAGGCCTACGACAACACGGTGTGCGCCTTCCGCATTGCCGAGAACCCCCAGGTCATGCTGCCTGTTCTCACCACGCTCGACGGCTTCACCACGAGTCACGCCTACGAGCGCTGCGAGCTCATGGACGACGCCACCGTGGCGGAGTTCGTGGGCACCTACGAGGCGCCCTACGGCCTGCTCACCTCTGTGCAGCCCATCGCGCACGGCAACTACGCCAACGGCACCATCGTCATGGAGTCCAAGCTGGCATGCCGTCGCGCCCAGGATGCCGCCAAGCCCGTCATCGACGAGGTGTTTGCCGCTTGGTCACAGATTTGCGGCCGCGAGATGGCCTGCGTGCACACCTACGGCATGGAGGACGCCGAGCGCGCCATCGTCATCATCGGCTCGGCCGCCGGCACCGTGCGCCATGTCGCCCGTCAGCTGCGCGCCGAGGGCGAGCGCGTGGGCGTCGTGAACATCCGCGTGTTCAGGCCCTTCCCCGCAGAGCAGATCGTCGGGGCCCTCAAGGGCTGCTCGGCGGTGGCCGTGCTCGACCGTTCCGAGTCGTTCGGCGGTGTGGGCGGCCCCGTCGCCGCCGAGGTGAAGGCTTCCATGTACGACGCGGGTCTCACCGTGCCCGTGCGCGCCTACATGTATGGCCTGGGTGGCGCCGACCTCACCTGCCAGATCGTGCGCGACATCTACAACGAGCTCAAGGACCCCGCAAGCCTGCCCAGCCTCACCTACAAGGGCAACCGCTAAGAAAGGAGGACCTGCGATGGCCAACCTCAAGCAACTCTCCGAGCTTCCCAGCCGTCTGGCCCCGGGTCACCGCCTGTGCGGTGGCTGTGGCGCCTCCATCGCCGTCCGTCAGGTGCTCATGGGTGCCGGCGACACGCCCGTCGTCGTCTCCAGCGCCACGGGATGCCTGGAGGTCTCTACGACGGTCTATCCGTACAACTCCTGGGACGTCCCCTTCATCCACAACGCCTTCGAGAACTCCGCTGCGACCCTGTCGGGCGTCGAGGCCGCTTTTAAGGCTCTCAAGCGCGCCGGCAAGATCGACCCCGACAAGAAGGTCAAGTTCATCGCCTTCGGCGGCGACGGCGGTACCTACGACATCGGCCTGCAGTCGCTGTCGGGCGCCATGGAGCGCGGCCACGACATGGTGTACGTGTGCTACGACAACGGCGCGTACATGAACACGGGCATCCAGCGCTCCGGTGCCACCCCCTACGGCGCCTGGACCACCACCTCCGAGGTGGGCTCGTGCGGCCTGGGCAAGATGCAGCGTCGCAAGGACCTCACATCTATCCTTGCTGCGCACCACATCCCCTATATCGCACAGGCCTCCGTCAGCCATTGGCAGGACCTCGTGCGCAAGGCGGAGAAGGCCATCAACACCGACGGCCCCGCGTTCATCAACGTGCTCGCTCCCTGCCCCCGTGGCTGGCGTATCCCCTTCGACATGACCGTGGAGATTGCGCGTCTGGGCGTGGAGACCAACTTCTGGCCGCTCTTCGAGGTGGAGAACGGCGTGTGGAGCCTCACCGAGCAGCGCCGCGTGAAGCCGGTCGAGGAGTTCCTCAAGCCCCAGGGCCGCTTCAAGCATATGTTCAAGCCGGGCAACGAGTGGATGGTCGCCGAGTGCCAGGCTCAGACCGACGCCAATCTGGCATACCTGCGCGCCATGGTGAAGGGCACGCAGCCCCAGGCGCAGGAGTAACTGCGCGCCTGCATTAAGACTGGTGATTTTTAGGCGGGAACCTGCGGTTTTGCGTGGGTTCCCGCCTTTTTGTGTGCTTGGATAGAAGGGTGCCCGGCGGGGTACACGGTGCGAACCCCGGGGTGCTGCAGGGGCGGGCCTCGCAGGTTTGTTGGGACACGAAGGTTTGGAGGCACGGCATGGCTCAAGAAGAGAAGAAGGCGGGCGTGGCCGGCAAGGTCGTGCTTGTCATAGTGCTGGCGCTCATCGTTGCGGTGGGCGTGTTTGCGGGCATGCTGTATTCGTCCTACCAGCGCATTATGCCGCTTGCGTCTCAGATAGAGGCATCGGCCGCAACCATCGAGGAGCGCGCGCAGGCCTATGACGTCGACGGGGTCACCTCAGAGCTCGCCCAGGTCAGCTCCTCGCTTGACGGGATTGCCGCCGAGCTCGATGGGGGCGCGTGGGATGTGGCGGCGTGCGTGCCCGTGCTTGGCGAAGACGTGCGCGGTGCCCGTACGCTTGTGGCTGTGGGGCAAGACGTCATGGCAAGCATCGTCATGCCGGTGTCCGACGCCGCGCGGACGCTGCCTTCCGGCGTGTTGGACTCGCTGGGCAAGGGCCTTGTGAGCGCGACGATGGGTGTCACGGGCGAGTTCGTCCTGTCGGGAGCAAGCGATGTGGCGAATGCATTGGCTGGCATCGACGGCATGGTTGAGACGCTGCGTGCCGCGGGCCCCAGCCTCGATGCCGACGCCCAGCAGTTGGCTACGCTCAGTGACTTCCATTTTGACGAGCTCAACCAGGCACGCGACGAGCTTGTCGGTATGGTGGACGACCTTAGGAGCGCGCTCGACCAAATCTCGCCTGCGCTTGAAGGTTATGCGAGCGCCAAGCAAGTGGCGAGCGATGCGGTCGACGCAGCGGGTCAAGTCGCCGGTCAAATTGCCGATGCGGCTGGTCAGGCCCTGGGCGAGGCGGCTGATGCCGTGAACCAGGCCTTCCCTGAGGCTGCGAAGAAGGCGCAGGATTTGGTGGACGGCGCCAAGGAGTTCGGCGAAGGTGCCAAGAGCTTCGCCGATGGCGTGCGCGACGCGGTTTTGGGCTAGAAGCTGCGCGGAGCGTTAGTCATTAAGTTCGGCATGCGCCTTGTGTACGACGCGGGTGATGAGGTCGGCGTTCACACGCCCCTCGTCGCCCGCGTTTTTCTGTAGGAACATGAGGTACTCAATGTTGCCCTCGGGGCCCTTGATGGGCGAGTGGGTGAGGTCGAGCACGGCAAAGCCCGCCTGTCGGGCTTGCTCGGTCACGCAGGTAAGCACATCGCGGTGAACCTGCGGGTCTTTGACGACGCCGCGTTTGCCTACATGCTCGGGACCTGCCTCGAACTGCGGCTTCACGAGGCAGACGGCGTGGGCCCCGGCATGGATGAGCCCGGCGAGGCTCGGCAGCACCTTGCCCAGGGAGATGAACGAGACGTCTGATCCCAAAAAGTCAGCTTCTGCGCCGAGGAGCTCTGGGGTGGCCAGGCGGATGTCGAGGCCTTCGAGGCTCGTGACGCGCTCATCTGCCACAAGGCTTTCGTGCAGCTGGTCGTGACCCACGTCGATGGACCACACATGCGCCGCGCCTGCCTGAAGCATGCAGTCGGTGAAGCCGCCCGTGGAGGCGCCGGCATCAACGCAGCGCAGGCCACTCAGGTCGATGCCCCATACCTCGAGCGCACGCGCCAACTTCAACCCGCCGCGTCCCACGAAGGGGATGGCGCAACCGCGCACCTCGAGCTTGTCGACAGGCGTCACCATGGCGCTCGCCTTGGTACAGACCTTGCCGTTCACATAGACGAGGCCCTGCGCGATGGCTGCCTTGGCCTTTTCGCGCGAAGGGCATTTGCCGAGTTTGGCAAGCACGAGGTCGAGCCGTGCGGTGGGGGTCATTTCGTTTCCTTCGACGAGGTTTTGGCGCGCATGTGCCATGCGATGATGCGCACAATGATGAAGATGATGGCAAAGAGGGCCGCGCTGACGTCGGCGACCTCAAGCACGTAGGCGTTGTTCTCAAAGAGGGCGTAGAGCATGACGAGGGTGAACGCGACGGCAAGCGCGCCATTCACGACACTCAGCACCTTGATCAAAATGCGGCGGGCTTTGTCGCGCGTGCTCGTGGCCACAAGGAGGCCGTAGAGCAGCGCCGTCACGCCGGCCACGACTGCCAGCACGGGCAGCACGCGAATGAGTCTGATGAGCACGTTTACCATGGGGCACCTCCCGCTTGCCGTTTGCATAGGATACTTGATGCGCACTGCCGCGCGTCTGTAAAAGCGGCCATAAAAAAACGAAAGCCGCTCGACTCCTCATCGAACTGGCCTTCGTCCCTTGGGAGGGTGAATGTATGTGCGAGGAAATGACCTCGCGATGGGCTGCAATCCTTTGGATGCAACTGAAGAAATAGTAGCAAGTGTGATATATGCAACAATAGAACTGCGCAAATTGCCATATACTCATACCAAGTTGTACTAACATGTACCAACTATGCACAGTGTTGAGCGCTAGCCTTGGGAGGGCTTGTGGCTGAAAACATAGATGCCGCCGATCAGGCGCAGGCATTGCCCGCGCAGCGTATCGAGGCGACCGACTTGGGCTTTGCCCAAGGCGATGCCCTGCGCGTGGAGGATGTCACACGCATCCTGCACGTGAGCAGGAACACCGTATATAAACTGGCCCGCACAGGTGAGCTGCCGTCGTATCGCGTGGGCAGGCAGATGCGCTTTCGCTATGACGACGTACGCGCGCGGCTTGAGGGCGTTGCTGCCAGCCAGGAGACGAAGGCCGCTGTTGCCTCGGGGGCAGACGAGCCGAGTGATGTGCCTGTTCCAGGCGACGTGCTCGATGAGGTACCGTCGTGGGTGCGTGGCTCCATCGTCGTGGGCGGCCAGGAAATCGTGGCTGACATGCTGGCGAACTACCTGGCAGGATTGGGTGTCAAAGCACTGCGCTGTCACACAAACGACTATATGAGCCTTGCGCGCATGTACACCGGTGGCGCTCATGCTGCGGTTGTGGGTCTGTGGAGCGAGCGCGACTGTGCCTACAATGCGCCGTATCTGCGCACGCTCCTGCCTGGTGTGCCTGCCATCTCGTTTAGGCTGTTCAAGCGCCAAGTTGGTTTCACGGTAGCCGCAGGCAACCCCCTGAGTCTCTATGAATGGGGCGACCTGCTCAAGTCCGGCGTTGTCATAGCGAACCGCGAACGTGGGGCGGGCCCCCGTGTGCTGCTTGACGAGAAGCTCAAGTATCTCGAGGCGCGTGCCGACGCTTTGGAAGGGTACGACCGTCCTGCCGCCTCGGAACTGGCTCAGGCCCTCATGGTGTCGCGCGGTCTTGCAAACGTCGCTGTCACCTCAGCCAAGCCGGCCCGTCAACTGAGGGGTCTGGAGTTTGTTTCCATGCAGGAAGAAGCCGTTGACCTTGTGGTTCTCAAGACGCCTGCTACCGCTTCTTTCATCAAGGCTGCCCGCAGCCTTTTGCGCACAGCTGCCTTTAGGAGCGAGTTTGATACGACGCTGTATGAGACGAGACTTATGGGCGAACCCGTCTACGAATGCTGACGCGGGCCGCTGTGGCACATCATCCGCTGCGTTGGATTGGGGCTTATGTACCTTAGTACACCGCGCCCCAATCCGCCTTGCGGCTGACGCACCACAGCGACCCGGGGAAGATTATGGGGGGCACGCCATCTGCGGCGTTGCTTTGAGGCTCGCGTACCTTAGTACGCCACGCCTCAAAGCGCCTTGCAGCTGACGCACCACAGCGACCCGGGGGAGATTATTTGGGGGTTAGTGGAACGCCAGTACACCGCGCCCCAATCCGCCTTGTAGCTGGTGCACCACAGCGACCCGGGGAGATTATTGGGGAGTCGCGGTACAGTCAGTACGCTGCGCCCCGATCCGCCTTGCGGTTGACGCACCACAGCGACCCGGGGGAGTTTGGCGGCATGAAAAAGGGCGCGCCTGCAATTATCTGCAGGTGCGCCCTTTTGGTGCATAGACTGGTCGAGGTGCTACCTCGTGGCGTTCTCGGCGTTCATGGTCATGGTCTGGAAGCGGTGCTCCATCCAAGCGTCGGGATAGTGCTCGTCGCAGAACTCCTCCACAGCCGTCTCAGCGGGGATGCCCACTTGGCGGGAGAACCAGCGGTCGTAGCTCACCAAGGTGAGACCGCCGTCTATGATCATGAGTACCAGGGCCACGGTTGTGACGGCGTAGCGCCAGTTCCAGGGAATCTTGTGCACGAGGTCGAAGATGAGGGGCATGAGGTACTTCACCCACACCAGGCCTAAGATGCCCCAGGCCGCCATGAAGGCGCCGTTCGTACGCCCGTCGATGGAGAGGAACGTGCCACTGTAATCCCACGCAGTGATGCCGAAGGCGAACTCCAGCAGGTAGCTCACCAAGAACTCGAACGCGCCGCCGATGAGGGCGCTCAGGAAGAAGATGGGAATCGGGTTCTTGTCGCGGATGCCGTTGAGGCCGATGGTCATGAGCACGGCGCCGAAACCATAGATGGGGGAGAAGGGGCCGTAGAGCATGCCCGCGCGGTCCATGTAGCCCGCACCCCTCACCAGGCAGAAGATGGTCTCGATGATGACGCCCAACACGCAGCAGATGACAAACGTCCAGAACAGGTTGAAGAAGGTGAGCTTGAAGGGGGCCTTGCCACCGTACTTCTTGAGATGCTCGAGACGCTCCTCTTCTCGGCTGCGCTCGTCGAGTTTGCGTAGTTTGCGTTCGAGAGCGCGCTCCTCGGCAAGCGAGGGGTCGAGATAGATTTGCAGCACGATCATAAAGACGATGGGGATGCCCGTCGCGTCGAGGGCGTGGTTCACGCCGCTGTTCAGGATGTTGAGGATGAGCTGGGCCACCAGCAACACCATGACGGTACGGGCGATCTGCGCAGAGTGGCGGCGCTTGTCTTTGACGAGCAGTACGCCCAGCGCGATGTCAAATCCCGCGATGAGTCCCGAGCTTGCGGCCAGGCAAATCAAGAGCGCCAGTACCGGCTTCTGCAGCGTGGTGCCGCCCGTGAACTGCGTGATGTCAATCTCGAAGACGAAGGCGAGGATGATGGCAAGAACGACGGCGAGCAGCTTCAGGATTTCGACGGCACCCCAAATGATCATGAGGATGCCGAAGACCTTGAGCGGCACGGGAACCTTTTTGGCCGGGATGGCTTGGCCTTCGGTCACGATGGGCTTGCCGGGTTCGCAACCCTGTGCTTCAGCTGTCGGCGCGGCTTGTGGCGCATCAACAACTGCTCCGGCAACCTGCTTGTCGTCGGTCGTCATACAGTCGCCTCCTTGATTGTGAGGGGGAATCTACGATGGCTGATTAACGATCGTCGTCATCGTCCTCGTCATCATCGTCGTCCCAGTCGTCATCGTCGTCCTCCCACCAGTCCTTGTCTTCCTCGACAGGGTGGTTGTAGAACATCTTGTGCGTCTTGCGCTCGGCGAGGAAGGCGATGAGGATGAAAAGGAGCATACCGCCGATGATGAGGAACACGACGCCGTTCTCCATGCCGAAAAGCGTGAAATGCGACTCGGTTTCCCAACCGAACAGCCACAAAAAGAAATCCATAGGTCCTCCAGCTGTGGTAGTAACATGCGTGCGATAGCATACCCCCACATTAGGCCGCTTTAAGGGCTAAAATGAGGGAATTATGCGATTCGTCCGCCCTTCCCGCCCGTTTGGGGAACGGCGGACACGGCCTTTGCAGCCCCGCAGGGGGCCGCCACACCACAGGAGGAACGACATGCATGACATTCGCTTGCTGCGAGAGCACCCCGAGGTCCTCGACGCCGCCATGGCCAAGCGCCACGGCTCCTGGGACAAGGAACGCTTCCTGTCTCTGGACCAGCAGCGCCGCGAGGTGATTCAGGAGGTCGAGGCTCTCCAGGCCAAGCGCAACAGCTCCTCCAAGGAGATCGGCGCCCTCATGAAGGACGGCCGTGCCGACGAGGCTGCTGCCATGCGCGAGGAAGTCGCTTCCATGAAGGACCGCATCGCCGAGCTCGACGCCCGCCGCGACGAGCTTGAGGGTGCCGAGACCGAGCTTGTGAGCCACATCCCCAACATCCCCGCCGACGCCGCGCCCGAGGGTCTCGACGAGACGTTCAACGTCGAGGTCAAGCGCTGGGGCACCCCGCGTGACTTTTCGGCTGAGGGCATCGAGGCTAAGCCTCACTGGGACCTTGGCACCGACCTGGGCATTCTCGACTTCGACCGCGGCGTGAAGCTGTCCGGTGCCCGCTTCACCGTGCTCGCCGGCATGGGTGCCCGCCTTGAGCGCGCCCTCATCAACTTCTTCATCGACACGCACACCTCGCGCGGCTACCAGGAGTTCTGGATGCCCATCGTCGCCAACCGCGCAACGCTGTACGGCACGGGCCAGCTGCCTAAGTTTGACGAGGACCTCTATCATGTGCGCGGCGAGGACGAGGACATGTACCTCATCCCCACGGCCGAGGTCGTGCTCACCAACCTGCACCGCGACGAGACCATTGACGGTGCCAAGCTCCCCCTGCACTACACGGCGTTCACCCCCTGCTTCCGTGAGGAAGCCGGTTCCGCCGGTCGCGACACGCGCGGCATCATCCGCCAGCACCAGTTCGACAAGGTCGAGATGGTGAACTTCTCCAAGCCCGAGGAGTCCGACGCCTGCCTGGCCGCCATGGTCGAGGAGGCCGAGTACGTGCTCCAGCAGCTTGGCCTGCCCTACCGCATCATCAACCTGTGCGGCGGCGACCTGGGCTTCTCCGCTCGCCAGACGTTCGACCTGGAGGTGTGGCTGCCCAGCTACAACTCCTACAAGGAGATCAGCTCCTGCTCCAACTGCGGCGACTTCCAGGCTCGCCGCGCCAACATCCGCTACTCCGACCCGTCTGCCTTCAAGGGCACGCGCCTCGTGCACACGCTCAACGGCTCGGGTCTGCCCGCCGGCCGCACCATGGCGGCGATTCTGGAGAACTACCAGAACGCCGACGGCACGGTCACGGTGCCTGAGGTCCTGCGCCCGTACATGGGCTGCGACGTCATTCGCTAAGCCTTTAAAGGCGGCAGCAGGTTATACTGCTGTCGCCTTTTTTATTTGATGTGCCAGCTGACGCAAGGAGGACGCTCATATGAATAAGTCGTTCAAGCTCTTCGCCTCTGCCGCCCTGTCCCTCGCCGTGGCGGGTACATGCCTCGCCGCCCCCGCCTTCGCGGCGGGTGACTCGTCTGCTCTGGGCAGCGCGCTCGACGCTGTTGCACGCGCGGCCGAGCAGGCTGGTGCCGAGCAAGCTCCCGCTGCCCCCGGCGTCGACGAATCCGATACGCTCATCTCTTTGGGCACGCATATCAACTTTGCCGGCATTGCTTTCGACGTGCCTGAGGGCTACACCGATGACGAGGATCCCAGCGACGACGTGCTGAGCGTGACCAATGAGTCGGGCACCGTTTCCATGAGCGTCTACGACATGCGCGAGGTCGGTTTCCCCGCCGACACCGACTGGGCGTCGTTCTTCAGCAGCCTTGCCCAGATTTCCGTCGCGGGCTACGAGGGCTCCACGGTTGAGGAACTTGGCGCCGACGAGCTTGGCGAGGGTACGATGATGTACGCCTACGGTCTGGTTGTGCCCGACGGCGACGACACCTACATCATCGTGCAGCTCTATGTGCCCACGGCCGAGGGCGGCTTCACGTTCATGCAGATGGGTTACTCCGCCAACGACGTCACGGACGAAGACACCGACGAGCTGACCGAGGTCATCGACTCCCTCAAGCTTGCCGAGGATGACGGCCTCGACATCGACGACCTCGGCACTTCTTCCTGCGGCTTTACCTTCGACCTGCCTGAGGGCTTGGTTCCCTATGAGGACGAGGATTACGCCTGGATCGATGAGAACGGCGACATCCTCATCATGACCATGGGCCATGTGGTTGAGGGCGCTGCCGAGTTGACCAGCGAGGACTATGCCGCGCTGTATGAGGCCCTTACGCCCGAAGGCGACTCACCTGAGTCCAAGGTCACGCTGCTCGACCGCGACGTGGTCGACGGCAAGAACGGCCTCGTGTCGGCATACAGCTCCTATGAGGTTGCAGACCCCGACGAGACTGTGTACGCTGTCGTCATCGTGACCCCGGTTCTCGAGGACGATTCCGTGAGCGTCACGATTGTCTGGTGCTCCGAGCAGGGTGCCGCCAAGTACGGCGAGGCCATTTTTGACATGATGGAGTCGTTCGACAAAGAGTAACGCCATTCAGTTTGTCTGTCCGAGAGAGGAGATTCGGCCGTGCAGGTCAACGTGCAGCTTGATGAGCAGGGCTATCTGCCCGATACCTATGGCAAGTTCAGCGCTGAAGCCGATCAGGGTGCGGGCATGTGCCTGAGGTCGTTCCCGTTCGAGGTGACCGACGTGCCACAGGGCACGCGCACCCTCGCATGGATCTTCATGGACTGGGACTCTATGCCGGTGTGCGGGTTCCCGTGGATGCACTGGTGCGCGTACCAGACGGGAATTGAGGGCGACACGGTCTTGTTCGCTGACGACGTGTCGCGCCTTGGCCAGCCGGGGCTGTTCCAGGGATACAACAGCGCCGCCAAGCGCGACCCGGAGTTTGGCGTGGGCTACGAGGGGCCCTGCCCGCCCAATGCCGACCACGTCTACACCATGCATGCGGTCGCTCTCGATGTCGAGCTCGACCTGGCTGCGCCGTTTTGGGCAAACGAGCTGGTGCAGGCCTGCCGTGGCCATGTGCTCGGCGAGGCCGTGACGCTGCTGCCCAGCAGGTCGTAAGCGGCCGTGGCTCTTCTTATATAACCCGGATGCGAGGGGCCCGACTGCCAGTTGGCGGCCGGGCCCCTCGGCGTTTTGCTGATTGGACGCGTGTTGAATTGACCGTGCCTGATCGGCTTGGGTGATGCGTGGCTAAGGCTTACCCTCTCACTGCATAGCGCCAGTACGTTGTGAGGGTGATAACGGCGCAGACAAGCAGAAAGCCCAGCATGATGAGGTAGCTCGGCACATAGGAGCCGCACAGGTCGGCGAGCGTGCCGGGCACGATGTTGAAGGCGAAGCCGCCAAGCGAGTAGGCCACCTGGAAGTTCTTGATGACGCGTGCGCGGCGCAGCGGCGTGGAAAGCTTGAGCGACCACACGGAGATGCCCACGGTGCCCAACGACAACCCGAAGCCGAAGAGCACGGCCGCCACCCAGGCGATTGCCGGGCCCCCGATGCCCACCAGGCAGCACATGGCGCAACCTGTGATGAAGATGCAGAAGAAGACGACCGAGCCCTTGAAGACGCCGACGATGTCGAATACCTTGCCCGAGATGGCTTTGGACGCGGTGAGGCAGCCGCCTGCGACGGCGATGACGGTGGCGGCTTGCATGCGGTCGATTCCGTTTGAGGTGAGCAGGATGGACAGGTAGTTGAACCCGTCCACCGAAAGCACCCCCAGAAGCGTCATGGCCACCATCATCGCGACGAAAGCCCCACGGGGCAGGTCGACGCCACCTTCGTTTGCCGCCTGCACCGCATGGGGGTGGCCTGGTTTGTGAAAGCTGCCGTTTTCTGGCTGTTCGGGCAAGGAGAAGGGCTCGAGGCCCATGTCTTGCGGGCGATTGCGCAGAAGGACGAAGACCACGGCGCCGATGACCGCCGCAATCGCCGACTCACAGAGAAACGCCGCAGACAGCGAGCTCGCATGAATGATGCGCGCCGCCACGGGAGAGACGATGAGCGAGGCCATGCCGCTGCCTGCCGAGGCGATTCCCACGGCCGTGCCCACATGGTCGCGAAACCAGCGTCCCACGAGCGTTGTCATGCATACCATGCCGCCCAGGCCGTATCCCGCGCCGGTGAAGACCGCTCCAAGGCAGAAGAGCACTGTGGAGCGCGCCTGCGAGAAGATGCCGAACCCCACGGCGGTGAGCAGCGTGGCCATGAGCACGCCGCGCTTGCAGTCGAGCCGGGTGTAGTAGCGGTTGACGAGCAGCATGCAGACAAGCGAGGTGAGCGTGCGGCATGCCAGCACGACTGAGCCGGCGGTGTTGCCCACCACTTCGACGATGTAGGGCTGGTACACGCCAAACGACGTGCTTGCAAAGCCCATGTTGACGAACAGGAACAGAAAGCAGCAGGCGCAGACGACCTTCTCGTAATGAGCGCGTACGACTTGGGGCATGCTCATGCAAACACCTTCTGGGGCGCCGGGCCTACTTGCGTCCGGCCAGGCTGGATCGTGGCTGATGTGCGCGCCGCCGATGCTGTGTCGGTTGCGGCGACGGTCTCGCTCGTCTGATTCCGGGTACCGTATGTGGACGGCAGTCGAGCCAACTGCACGCTATCACGGGGCTTCGCATATCATGTGACGGCACACAATTCGTAACCGGAGGCACACGTGAACGTCACCTATGACCAGCGGCTTCAAGACTACATGCGGGCAAAGGGGTACTGTGCCGTCGTCTTCCAGGAGGTTTCGGCCATTGGCTGCTGTGCCGACTCTTCTGAGCTCTACTCCCGCTTTGCGAAGGCTCCCGAGGCTGAGAAGCTGCGAGCACAGGGTACCTGGCGCATCGTGGAGGCCCCCGTGGGGGAGCTGTTCTTGGCGCGCGGCCTGGAGGTAGACGACGAGGTGTCCCTGGGCCTCAAAAGCTTCCTGGGCGTGAAGGACATCTCCTACAAAGGCATTGCTGCCTGGAAGCTGTAACCCGGCAAGAAAATCCGTCGACGCATCGGCGGATTTTTTTTGACACTTCTCTCGCCGGTGCTGCCGGTGGGCTTACTCCAATAGCCAATCGATGAGGTTGACTCCTTGGATGCCGTTGCGGCTTCGGGGAAACTCATCGAGCGAGAGCACGGTCTTGGGGTAATTGTCGGGGATGGCTTCCAAGGCGGAGAACTCACGCTCCTGTGTCTGAGGCGACGCGATGATATACGTCACTTGGAAGTAAGCCCGCTCCTCTCCCCGGACTGCCACGAAGTCCACTTCCTTGTCGCCGGCTTTGCCAATGCGCACCTCATAGCCTCGGTGCAGCAGCTCCATGCATACGATGTTTTCAAGCACCTGGTCTATAGCGTTCGCATTGGCATAGCCCAGGGCCTGACGAATACCTTGGTCGACCAGGTAGAACTTCTCGTTGAAGCGCAAAGCCTGCTTGCCGATGGAGTCCTCGCGCTTGACGCGATAGATGAGGCAGGCTGCTTCCGCCGCGCGAAGATATCCGTAAACCGTCTCTACCGAAACTTTGCGCCGCTCGGACTTGAGGTACGCCGCGATGTTTGTGGCCGAGAACGTGTGCCCGACCTGTTCGATGACGTAGCCCAGTACCCTGGTGAGCAAATCCGGATCGCGCACGCCGACTCGCTGAACGACATCCTTAAGCAGCACCGTGGAATAGACCCCTTCGACGTACTGCAACGTGGGGGCCTGCTCGAATGCGAGTTCGCTTTGGAAGGGGAAACCGCCTTGAACGAGGAAACGCTTGAATGCCGTGCGCGAGTCCGTGGGCGCAAGTTGGTTAAGTCCGGTCAGGTATTCCTTGAAGGAGAGCGGGTACACCGGAATCTGTACATAGCGTCCGGTGATGAGGGTTGCCAGCTCGCTAGAAAGCAGGTGGGCGTTCGAACCGGTTATGTACAGGTCGACGTCGAAGTCGACCATGAGCGACCTCAGGGTTCTTTCCCAACCTTCAATCTCCTGGACTTCGTCAAGGAAGATGCGCGTCTTTCCTTGAGGGGCAACGCGCTCGGATAGGTAGGAGTAAAGCTGGTCTGCCGTATTGATGCTGGCAAACATGCCCGACTCGAGGTTCATGGTGATGCATGCGGTTTCTGGAACCCCAGACGCCAACAAATTGTCGCGTACTTGCTTGAGAATGGTGGACTTTCCAGAGCGACGTACGCCGATAAGCACCTTGATGACATTCGTCCCAACGAACGGCTTGATCGCATCGAGATAGGTGGGTCGATCAATCATGCTGCCCCCTGTAATAGATTCCATTTCAGTAAAAGTAACCGCAGTTTTGACAACTAGATTCTATTATACTGGAATCTATAAGGCTAAATCGAAAACGTTCCCATCGAAACAGAGAAACCCTTGCAGCAGGAAGTAATTCCTAGCCGCAAGGGTTTTCTTGGATGTGTCCCTTGGTTCTTTAGTGGTCTTTCCGGAGATTGTCTTCGCGGCGAATGTAAAAAGGACAAAGGCGCGGTTTATGCGCCATTGGCCCGGGTTTTCGCAGCATTCGGTACGAGGACAGCAAACGCAGGAAAGCCTACGCGACGAACGGCGCGCCTTTCTGGGCGGCCACACAGGCGGCGGCGTAGGCCGCGACCTCGGCGGTTTGCTCGGGAGTGGGGTTGCGGGTGATCTCGATGGTGTCGCCGGGATGCACGGCGCCGCCCTTGATCACGCGCACGAACACGCCCTCGTGGGGCATGATGCACTCGCCCATGGAATAGTAGATGGCGCAGTGCGTGTGGCATTCCTTGCCGATCTGGGTGAGCTCGAGCTCGACGCCGCCCGAGGTAGTGAATCGCGTGCCGAGCGGCAGGTGCTTGAGGTCGAAGCCTTCCACGATGAGGTTCTCACCGAAGGCTCCGTCGGACACGTCGGCCCCGCGGTCCTTGAAATCCTCGATGGCTTCGAATCCCAGCAGGCTCACCTGACGGTGCCACTTGCCAGCATGCGCGTCGCCCTCGATGCCCCAGTCTTCCTTGAGCTCCACGCTGGCCTGCGGGGTCTTTTGAATCCCCTTGCGGTCGCTGGTGCAAACGGCGTGAATGGTGCCCATATTTTGTTCTCTCCTGTGTTTTCTCTCCCTCAGTTCCCTGCCGGGAGTCGGCTGCGCGCATCTTAGACGATTTTTCTGCTCAAGAAAACGGGGAATGTGGACAGAATCGCCCAATGGCAAAACCCGGTGTAGCCGAATGGGCGAATATGCCCCTTAAACAGCAGTTTCCTGAAGTTTTCCTGAGCCGCAGGGGGTACACTAGCCATATCTGTGTTTGCCGTGCGGGCTGCACCTTCCATGACTCATTGCCAGCCTGCCTGTACGTGAGCGAGAAAGGTAGGCAAGGAATGAGCGAAGAGAATTCCTGGCTTGGACGCAGGGTTGTCGCGGCCGGCGCGACCCTGCTTGCGGTCGGCACCCTGGCATGGGCCGCCCCCGCTTTGGCAAGCTCCGGTGGCGACCCGCAAGCCACGGTTGTAGACGATGCATCCACCATCAATTGGGTGACTCCCGACGATGCCGGCGGCCCTCCTCCGCTTCCCGACGACATGGGTGAGAACCCCCGCCCCGGCATGGATCCCGTGGGCGCCCCCGAAAAGAGGCATGGCGCTGCGGAGGGTGAGGTGCTGGCGCCGCCCGTCAAGGTCGACCCCGAGTGCGCTCCCGCCGATGACTGCGTGACGCTGTGGGTCTGGGCCGCCTCCATGATGGTCGATCCCGATATCACGATTCGTCAGATGAACGCCTGGCGTGCCCAGGCGGCCGAGAAGGGCGCGTGCAACGCCGAAGGCGAGTCCATTGCGGGCGAGCCGCTCGTATGGAGCGATTCCCTGGCATTTGCGGCCCAGGAGCTGGCTGTCGAGCTTGCTCTGGGTGCCGACCCCGCCACGCTCGAGCGACTGGACGGCTCGGGCAGCGTCATCAACGGCGAAGGCAACACGTTCTTCCCCAACACCCACATCACGGGTGTCAACATTTCCAACCTCACGAGCATACAGGGCACGCTTGACGCCTGGTATGTGCAGTCAGAGGCATACTGGTATGGTCCCCAGAGCACGGTGTACTACACCACGGGCGACTATGCCAACGCCGTGTCCAACGAGGCCAAGGCCGTGGGCATGGCGTCTGTCATGCTTTCCAACCAAGAAGTCTATACGGTCTGTCTCTTTGGCGACGCGGCTCCCGAGGAAGTGGATGGCACCACGTATGCCCCCATGACGGGCGGTGCCATCTACCAGGGCGTGAACGTGCAGAAAGACAAACTCATTTTCGAGCTCGTCGCCCCTGAGACCCTGACGGTCGGTGAGCCGGTTGAGCTGGGCATCAACGCCTCCACGACGCTCACGGGAAATGCCGTGGGCCGTGCCGCAGGCGTTGCCATCGACCCGACCGAGCTGTTTGAGCAGGCAACGGTGCAGGTCGTCCAAGACGGCAAGGTTGTCGGTGAAATTGCGGGTGGCAAGCTTCGGGCCCTGGGCGGATTTGTGTCCGGGCCTGCGACGCTGCAGGTTGTTATGGCCGACGAGGTCGTAGCCAGTGCCGAGGTCGAGGTCGTCGCAGTGCCCACGGCCCTGGGCGAGAGCGCCACCATTATCTCGATGGTTCCCAGCGGCGATACGTTCGAGCTTCCTCAGACGATGAGCGTCCTGTGGACGGGCGGTGCGACAACCGACGAGCCGGTGACGTGGGAGGCCTTGACCGACGAGCAGCTTGCCATGCTGAAGAGCCGCGAGGGCGGCTCGTTCGAGGTCGCGGGTACCGTGGAGACCCTGGGCGAGGACGTCACGGTGAAGGTGACCGTCCTGCCTGCCGTGCCTGTGTATGCCGACATGCCCCCCGCCCAGGAAATTTGGGTGGGGGGCACTCCCGCGCTTCCTGAAACCCTAACCGTCACCTGGTCCAATGGCGACGTGAGCGATGAGCCTGTGGCCTGGGACGAGCTTGACACCACCGTTGCCGGGACGCTTGCGGCCACAGGTACGATCGAAGGTCTTTCCAGCCCTGTGACGGCGCAAGTGACGGTCAAGCCGCTCGAGGTCGCAAGCGTTGAGGGGCAGGATGTGGAGCTCGATATCGCGAGCGGCGAGATGAATGCCGACGCCCTTTTTGTGGCATTGCCGGCCACTGCCGCGGTAAGCTGGTCTGATGGCAGCGTGACCGAGGAGCCCATTGCATGGAGTGCGCTTCCCGGCGAGCAGGAGGCCGCGCTTTCCAGCCGCGGGGGCGCTGCGTTTACGTTGAGTGGCGTGGTTGGCGAGACGGGCGTTGCGGCCAGTGCGAAGATCAAGGTTGAAGCGGCGACAATGGTGTCTGCCGAAGCGGTGCCTGCCCAGGAGGTCTGGGTGGGCGGCGCCCCCGAGCTCCCCGGGACGGTGGCCGTCACCTGGTCCAACGGCGACGTGACCGACGAGCCCGTCTCCTGGGGCGCGGCCGACACCTCCCAGCCCGGCTCCCTCGAGGTCGCAGGCTCGGTCGAGGGCCTGGCCGACCCCGTCGTGGCGACGGTCGATGTCAAGGCGCCCGAGGCCGTGTCGGCCGGCGACGGCGAGCCCATGGCGGCCTCCGTGCCAAGCGGCTCCTCCGCCGCCGACGCCCTGGCGGCCCTGCCCCAGACCGTGCCCGTCGCCTGGTCGGACGGCTCGGTGACCGACGAGCCCGTCGCCTGGGCCGAGCCCGACGCCGAGCAGCTCGCGGCCCTGTCCAGCCGCGAGGGCGGCACGGTCGAGGTGCAGGGGGCCGTGGGAGACACGGGCCAGGCCGTGAGCGCCACCGTCGAGGTCGCCCCCGCAGAGCCCGTCTCCGCCCAGGGCCCCGCAGCCCAGGAGGTCTGGGTGGGCGGCGCCCCCGAGCTCCCCGGGACGGTGGCCGTCACCTGGTCCAACGGCGACGTGACCGACGAGCCCGTCTCCTGGGGCGCGGCCGACACCTCCC